>NZ_JBHVUV010000025.1:117-140610 GCF_042883905.1 Kitasatospora sp. NPDC058170 | reverse complement strand
CCGCTACGACGGGGGCCCCACCCACACACGGTGGCGTCCCGGTCGTCGCGTTCCGGGTCGGAGGATCAGCAGTGGTCCGCCGACTTGGCCGCCAGCGACACCTGGTACAGCGTCTCCGTCCCACCTGCCGGCACGCAGGCCCAGCTGGAGATTCCTTCGTAGTACTGGAACCAGATCTTGACGGCGTGGTCCTCGCAGTTCCGGTAGTACTTGGGATCCCCGGTTCCGGAGAGCCCGCAGGGAAGGTCCACCACCGCGGCACCCGCGCTCGGGGTGGCGCCGGCCGGCACGGCGAGGGCGAGCAGCGCCGCCCCGGTCGCAGCCGCCACGAAGACCCGCTTCAGAGCATTTCGATTCTTCTGCATACCCGTCAGGCTGCCGGCGTCCCCTGCATTTTCTCTATACCAACAGCCTGCCGGTCCGCGCCCGATGCGGACCCGGCGGCAAGCACTCCCACCGGCCTGCCGGCCCGGGTTCCGGGACGCCTCCCGGGGCGGCGACGACGTGCCGCAGCCCCCGGGAGCCGGGTCCGGCCGAGGCGTCAACGGCGGGCCCGGCGGCGTCCGCCGCGCTCCCCGTCCGGCCGCCGGGAGGGGACGGGGAGCGCCTTGCGGTCGCACTTGCCGTTGGCCGTGAGCGGCAGTTCGGGAAGGACGACGACGAAGGACGGGACCATGTACTCCGGGAGCCTGGTGGCCAGGCGGGCACGGATCCGGTCGGCGTCGAGCTCCGCGCCGCCCGCCGGAACGACGTAGAGGACGAGCTTGGCGCCGCCGGGCACGTCGTCCCGCAGCACCACCACGGCCGAGGCGACGTCGGGGTGGTCGGCCGCGGCCGCCTCGATCTCGGCCGGCTCGACGCGCAGACCGCGCAGCTTCACCTGGTGGTCCATCCGCCCGAGGAACTCCAGGTACCCGGCAGGGTGCCAGCGGACCAGGTCACCGGTGCGGTAGAGGACGGCACCGGCACGGTCGGCGAACCGGTCGGGCGCGAACTGGCGCTCCGTCAGATCGGGCCGCCCGACGTAGCCGCGGGCCAGGCAGACGCCGCCGAGGTGGAGCTCGCCGGGGCTGCCGAACGGCGCGAGGCCGCCCGCGGGGTCGAGGACGAGCACGCGGACGCCGTCGATCGGGTGGCCGATCGGCACGGTCGGTCCCGGTTCGAGCGGGCCGCAGGTCCAGTGGGTGACGTCGACGGACGCCTCGGTGGGCCCGTACAGGTTGTGGAGTCCGGCCGGGTTCAGCTCGTGGAACCGGTTGGCCAGGGCCGGGCCGAGCGCCTCGCCGCTGGCGAACACCCGGCGCAGGCCGGTGCACTCGCGCAGGCCCGGCTCCTCGACCACGAGGCCCAGCATCGACGGGACGAAGTGCACCGTGGTGACGCCGGCGCTGCGGATGACGTCCACGAGGTACCCGGGGTCGCGGTGGCCTTCGGGCCTGGCCATCATCACGGCGGCGCCGGTGATCAGCGGCCAGAAGAACTCCCAGACCGAGACGTCGAAGGTGTAGGGGGTCTTCTGCAGGACGACGTCCTCGCGGCCGAGCCCGTACCGGCGCTGCATCCACAGCAGGCGGTTGACGATTCCGCGGTGCGGGACCGCGACGCCCTTGGGCCAGCCGGTCGAGCCCGAGGTGTAGATGATGTAGGCGGTGTCCCGGTCCGAGGCGGCGGGCCGGACCCCGGGCGCCCGGTCGACGGCGGCGCTGCCGGCGCGGGCGGCGCCGGTCAGCGACAGGACCGCCGTGTCGAAGCACTCGGCCATGAGAGCGGTGTACGGCTCGTCGCACAGGACCAGGACCGGCGCGGCCTCGGTGGCGATGTGGCGGATCCGGGCGGACGGCCAGGAGGGGTCCACGGGGAGGTAGGCGCCGTCGGCGAGAAGGACCGCGACCAGGGCGACGACCAGGGCGGCCGACCGTTCGGCGGCCACCGCGACGGCGGTGTCCGGGCCGACCCCGTGGGAGCGGAGGGTGGCGGCCAGGGCCTCGGCGCGTTCCTCCAGCTCACGGTAGGTGAGGCTCTGGTGGTGGTCGCGGACGGCCACCGCGTCCGGGGTGCGCCGGCACTGGGCGAGGATCAGCTCGGACAGCCGCACGCCCCCGTGGTCGGCCAGGCCGTCCCCCGCCAGGGCGAGCAGGTGGGAGCGTTCGGCTCCGCCGAGCAGCGGGAGCCGGGCGACCGGGGTGTCCGGGTCCGCGGTGACGGCGCTCAGCAGCGTGTCGAGCCGCTCGGCGAACCGGTCCGCCGCCTGCTCGTCGTAGCGGTCGCCGTCCAGGTGGATCCGGCAGCCGTGGGCGGGGTCGGCCTCGATCCGTACGGCGAAGGGACCGTCCGCGGGCGCGCCGTGCACCGGGTCACCGGTCCGCCCGGGGTCGGCGGCGGAGCCGTCGGCGCCGGCCGCCCCGTCGGCGCCGGAGAGGTCCCCGACCGGCCCGAGGCACCAGGCGGGCGCCGACCCTCCGGCGTCGTCGGACGCACGGCCGGGGCGGCCGGCGGGCTCGTCCGCGCCGGCCAGGGCACGGACGGTGGTGTCGCCGTCGTAGCTCCACCGGTCGGTGTACGGGTGGGCGCCCGGTCCGGGGCGGACCGCGAGGAGGATCTCGCCGTCGCCGCTGGTGCGCGCCAGCAGGACGCGCACCACCGCGTGCAGGACGGCGGCCGGAGTGCCGCCGACGGCGGTGGCCGCTCCGGTCAGGCGGTTCCACCCGAGGGCGAGGTGGCGGGTCCGCTGGGCGGTGTCCTCGGTCATACTCATGTCCCCTGTCGGTTCGCGAGGTACGCGGCGAGCGCGTCGACGGTGGCGTGGGTCAGCAGGTCGAGCACGGTGACGTCGCACCGGGGCAGCGTGCGGAGCAGGCCGTTGCGGACCTTGGCCAGTTGCAGCGAGTCCCCTCCGACGTCGAAGAACCGCTCGTCGTAGCCGAAGTCGTCGGTTCCGAGGACCTCCTCCCAGACGTCGGCGATCGCGTCGGCCAGCTCGTCCAGGCCGAGGGCCCCGTCGTCGCCGGTGTCCGCCGGACCGGTCGTCCCGGTCGTCCCGGCCCCGGCCCGCGCGTCCGGCCCGGCCTGCGGCGCCGCCCCGGCGACGGCGGCGAGCGGGGCGGCGGCTGCGGCCAGCCGAGCGGCGTCCACCTTGCCGTTGGCCGTGAGCGGGAGCCGGTCGACCACCGTCCACAGGGTCGGCAGGGCGTAGCCGGGCAGCAGCCGTCCGGCGTGCGCCGCGAGGGCCGGGAGCAGGTGCGGTGAGTCGTCGGCGACCACGGCGGCGGCCAGCAGCCGCTCCCCCGGTCCGGTGGTGGGGACGACGACGGCGTCCCGGACGCCGGGGTGGCCGCGCAGGACATGGGCGACGGCGTCGGGTTCGACCCGGAAGCCCCGGATCTTGACCTGGTTGTCACGGCGGCCGAGGTAGCGCAGCCGTCCGGCGCCGTCCCAGCGGACCAGGTCCCCGGTCCGGTAGTGGCGCCGGCCGCCGGGGCCGGTGCGGAAGGCCCGTGCGGTCGCCTCGGGGGCGTCGAGGTAGTCGGCGGCCAGGCCGTCTCCGGCGGTGTGGAGCTCGCCGACGGCGCCCGGCGGCAGGGGCCGCCCGTGGTCGTCGAGGACCGCGACCGAGGTGCCGGGGACCGGTCGGCCGATCGGCAGCGGGTCCTCGACCTCGACCGCGTCGCGGACGTGGTGGACGGTGGTGAAGGTGGTGTTCTCGGTGGGGCCGTAGCCGTTGGTGACGACCAGGCCGGGAGCGGCCTCCAGGACCGCGCGGACCTGGGCCGGCGGCACCACGTCACCGCCGGTGAGGACCTGCCGCACGCCGCGGAAGGCGGCGGGCTCGTGGTCGGCGACCAGGCGGAACAGCCCGGCGGTGAGCCACAGGCCGGTGATACCGCGTCGGCGGACGAAGTCGCGGAAGGCGGACGGCACCAGGTGCGGCGGCGCGTAGACCTCGACGGTTCCGCCGGAGGCCAGCGGCGCGAAGATCTCCAGGGTGGACGCGTCGAAGGCGAGCGGTGCGAACCGTAGGAACCGGTCGGCGGCCCCGGGCTCCAGTACGCCCGGCCCGCGGACCAGGCGGGCCACGCCCCGGTGCGGGACCCTGACGCCCTTGGGGGTGCCGGTCGAGCCGGAGGTGAAGGCGGTGTAGGCGATCCGGTCGGGGTCCGCCGGCGCGGCCGGGCCCGCCTCGGCGTCGCCGGGCTCCCACGGGTCGACCACCCGCGCGCCGGCGGCGCCGAGCGGGGCCAGCCGCTCCGGGTCGCCGAGCAGCGCCTTCGGGCGGACGGCCGTCAGGATGTGCCGGGCGACGGCGGCCGGGGCGCCTTCGTCGAGTCCGACGTACGCGGCGCCCAGGCGCAGCACGGCGAGGACGGAGACGAGCTCCTGCACCGAGCGGCGGTGGGCGAGCACCACGTGGTCGCCCACGCCGACGCCGGCGGCGCGCAGCACGGCCGACTGCTGCTCGGCGGCGTGCCGCAGCCGGTCGTAGGTCAGCTCGCGTCCGAGCGCCGCGTCGGCGACGGCGACGGCCTCGGGGTGGGCGTGGCAGGTCTGTTCGAAGAGCTGCCACAGGCCGGTGGCGGCCGGCGGCGGCGGTCCGGCGGCCAGTTGCTCGCGTGCCGTGCGGGCGGCGGTCGACGGGTCGCCGACGGTGGACAGCGGCTGGTCGGGGTCGACGGCGAACTCGGCGATGACCGCGTCGAGTTCGGTGGCGAGGACGGCGGCCTCGGCGAAGCCGAGCACCGAGGTCGCGTACTCCAGGGCGAGCACCACCCGGTCCTCGCGCCACTGCTGGACGTAGAGGACGGCGTCGAAGACGGTTCCGCCGCAGTGGCCCTCGTGGAGGTCGAAGGTGACCTCGCCGGCGGTGAGCGCGTCGGGCACCAGCTCGTCGTGGGCGGCGAAGGCGAACTGGGTCAGGGGGGTGCGCCGGGGGTCGCCGCCCGCTCCCATCGCGGAGACGATCCGCTCGGAGGGCAGCGGGCCGGTGTCCAGCGCCCGGCGCATGTCGGCGCCGACCCGCGCGAGGAACTCGCGGACGGTCGAGGCGGGGTCGGGGAGGCAGCGGACCGGCTGGATCTTCGTCAGCAGTCCCACGACGTCGCGCGAAGCGGCGTTGCGGCCGGCCGAGGCCATGCCGATCAGCAGGTCGGGTACGCCGGCCCGGCGGCCCAGGACGAAGGACCAGGCGGCCAGCAGCAGCCCGTTGCGGGTGAGGCCGGTCGCCCGGCCGAGGGCCTCGCAGCCGGCCACGGCGGTCGGGCTCAGGGTGAACCTGAGCCTGGTGCCGCGGCGGTCGGCGGTCCGGGGGCGGGTCAGGTCGGACGGGATCTCGATCGTGGTGGGGGCGCCCGCGAGTTCGGGGAGCCGGGCCGCGAGGGCGGAGCGCGCCGCTTCGGAGTCCTCCGCCCGGATCGCGGTCAGCGGTGAGGGAGCCGGGCCCGGTGCCAGGTCGCCCCGGTAGGCGGCGACCAGGTCCCGCCAGAGCACGCCGATGCTCCAGCCGTCGACGAGCGCGTGGTGCACCAGCAGGGAGAGGACGCAGTGGCCGGGGCCCAGCCCGGTGAGGACGAAGGCCGCCGCCGGCCGGTCGAGGGGCGACAACAGGTCACGGCTCGCGGGGACGACCACGGCGTGCACGGCGGCCACCGGGTCGCCGCCGGCCGGTGGCCGCAGCTCCTGGCGGATCACCGTGGACTGCCAGTGCGCCAGGATGCGGGCCGTCATGCGGCCGTCCTGCTCGACGAAGACGGTGCGCAGCGCCTCGTGCCGGGCGGTGAGCGCGGCGACGGCGCCGGTGAGGCGCCGCTCGTCGAGCGGTCCGCGGACCTCCGCGCTGAACAGCAGGTGGTGGACGGTGCTGGGGTGGGCCTGGTCGCTGAGCAGCATGGACTGCTCGCCCGCCGAGGCGGCGCGCAGGCCTTCGGCGGCGGCCCCGCCGTCCGCCTCGACCGGCGCGGTCGGGGCCGGCCGGGCGGCGGCGAGCACCTCGGCCAGCGGCAGCGGGCCGAGCAGCGCGCCCACCTCCGGGGCCAGGGCGAGCCGGCTCTCGGCGAGGGCCGCGAGTTCGACGGCGCGCAGGGAGGTGCCGCCGAGGGCGACGAAGGGCACCGTGGCGGCCCGCTGCCGGAGCTCCGGCTCCGGCAGCCGGAGGACCTGCGCCGCCAGCGCGGTCCAGGACTGCGCCGGGAGCGGCGGAAGGTGCTGGGCGGTCATGTCGTCTCCCTGGTGAGCCAGCGCAGGATCACGGCCGAGACCTGCGCGGCGTGCTGTTCGTGCATCAGTGCGTGGTGGTCGGCGTCGACGGCTTCCGCGCGCACCTCCCCGTCCACGTAGTCCTGCCAGCCCTCGGCGAGCCCGGCGGGCGTGCTGCCGGGGCGGTGGGTGAAGAGGCAGTCGATGCTGCCGAAGACGGCGTCGGGGTCGTACCGGGCGCAGGCGTTGCCGTTGATCCCGTAGATGTCGACCAGCGGCTTGAGGTCCTCGGCCCGGAAGGACACCGGTAGGCGCCGCTCGGCCACGGCACGTCGGAGGAAGCCGTCGAGGAGCTCGTCGTGCGGCGCCCCGTCCGGGGCGGTGAACGGCGTCGACAGGCCCACGGCGCGGGACAGCAGTCCGAGCGCCTGGCCGGTGCTCAGCGGGTCCTGCTGGGTGTGCGGCGGATCGGTGTCGAGCAGCCCGACGAGCGCGACCCGTTCGCCGCGGGCTTCCCACTGCCGGGCCATCTCGAAGGCGATGAAGCCGCCCATCGAGTAGCCGAGGATCTCGTACGGTCCCTCCGGCTGCACCGCGGTGACCGCCCGGATGTAGCGGGCGGCCATGTCCTCGATGGTCCGGTCGGCGGGGTTGGCGGGGCTGATGCCGTGGCACTGCAGCCCGTAGACGTCCCTGAGGTGGCCCAGTCGGCGGGCCACCGGGGCGTAGTAGGCGACCGTGCCGCCCAGGGCGTGCACGCAGTACACCGCCCGGCCGGTGCCGCTCACCTGGAGCGGCACCAGGCACTCGCTCGCGGGGCTCCACATCGCTCAGTTCCCACTCTGCTGTCGTGACAGGACATCGAGGATCCGCTGCACCGCCCAGGTGTCGAGCACGCCGCGGACGTCCGACCGCTGGGCGCCCTGGTGCTGCGTCGCGAAGACGTTGGCGTCCCGGGTCGCGGAGAGGAAGCGGTCCACCTCGGCGGCCAGGCCGGCGTCGACCGGGTCCAGGTAGCAGCCCCGGAGCCGGTCCCCGACCAGGGCTGCGGCGACGGCGTCCTGGTCGACCAGCTCGTACCGGCCGATGTTCACCAGGTACGGACGGCGGGGGGCGACGCGGGCGAGCCAGGCCTCGTCGACCATCCGGCGGGTGGCCGGCCGGAGCGGAACGGCCAGCACGTGGACGTCGGACTCGGCCGTCGCCTCGTCCGGGTCGACGACCGGGAGGCCGTCCGGCACGGACGGGTGCCGGACGAACCCGCTCGGCACCCCGAGCATCCCCAGCCGCCGGTGGACGGCCCGGCCGATCGGTCCGGCGCCCCAGACCACCACCCGCTGGTCTGCCAGGGACTCCCCCATCAGGCGGTGTTTGGCGAACGTGCCGTCGAGCAGCCAGCGGTAGCCGAGGCCCATCCGCCGGCAGAGCACGGTCAGTCCCGCGACGGCCAGCTCGGCCACCGCCTCGGCGCTCACGTCCGCGTTCCGGTGCAGCCGGATGCCGCGCGCCGCGACGACGTCCAGCGCGATGTTGTCGGTCCCGCTTCCGGGCCGCACCACGTCGGTCAGTGCGGGCAGTTCGGCGAGCTCGGCCGCGCCGAGAGCGGTCTCCGAGCGGAGCACCACCACGCGGCAGCGGCGGCGGGCGTCGGGTGTGAGCTCCGCGACGCAGCCGGCCACGACCACCTCGGCCGCACCCCCCAGTCGGGCGAGGAGGGGCTCGGCCAGGGTGGTCAGGACGGCCACCACCGGCCGGCCGCCGCTCACGCGGGCACCTCGCCGGCTTCGGCCGCGGAGGCGAGCAGCCCCAGCGTGACCGGGTGCAGCACGGTGTCGAGCGGCCGGCCGGCGGCCATCAGCTCGCGCACCTGCGTGCCCGACACCGCCGGGAGGTGCGTGACGTCGAGGCGTACCACGCGCTCGCCGAGCGCGGTCCAGGCCGCTGCCTTGGCATCCTCGAAGTCGTCCCGGGCCGGGACGGCGAACACCCTTTCCGGCGGCAGGAGTTGCCGGTAGAGCGGCCAGTCGAGGTCGAGCCGGTGCCCGGCGAGGACCTGCACGTCGGACACCCGCTCGGGGAACGCCGCTCCCACGGTCGCCCGGACCATCCGGTGGCGCAGCCAGAGCGGCCAGGGATTGCGCTCACCGGCGTGGTGGCCGTCCACGGTCCGCGAGAACTCCGGCACCGGGGAGGGGTGCCGGGCGTCGGCCGAGGTCTCGTTCGCGACCACGACGACGGTCAGCTTCTCGGTCCGCCGCAACAGCTCGCCGACGTAGGCCAGATGGCCCCGGTGGACGGGCTGGAACCGTCCTTCCCAGACCAGGTGGGAGAAGCGCTCGGTCATGCGTGGGTCAGAGCACCTTCACGGGACGCGTCCAGGAACCCCGGGTACGCGCGCTCGGCACCCACGTTCGGCCGTCCGGCCCGGCGCTGGGCCGGACGGCACACCACGGCCGGGATCCGGCGGCCGTGGCCGCGGGCGAACTCCGCCGCGACGGCGCACCGCATGGCCTCGTAGAGGTTGACCCCGGCCGTGGCGCCGATCGGGCTCGCGCCGATGGTCAGGGTGCCGATGATCGGGGTGCGGGTGTCGATGCCGGTGTCGGTGTCGGAGATGATCACGTCCACGGCGACCCCGTGGTCCCGCTTCACCGCGGCGGCGATCTCCAGCGCCCTCAGATTCGGGTCGTCCGTACCGAGGGTGGCCTGGTCGGTGCCGAACTCGTCTGCCAGCAAAAGGTGTTGCTCGGTCACCTGGTAGCCGAGCTCCTTGCTCCAGGCGGCCGCGATCTCCGGCAGCCGGTGCGCCGGAACCGTCTTGGGGTCCGGGTCGGCGAGCACCCGCCGGGGGCCCACCCGGCCGAGGCCGGCCGAGGTGACCTTGTCGGCCACGACCACCACGTCACCGTCGATGACGTGCGGGCCCACCAGCTCGGACAGCCGGTCGACGGTGGACTCCCAGCCGGCCTCGGTGTCGACCTCGCCCGGCGTCGGCTCGACCGAGGCGCAGATGTGCCCGGACTCGCCCATGCTGCCCAGCAGGCCCTTGAAGGCCGCGTTCATCGCGACGGCCAGCTCCCAGAACCAGTCCGGGCGCTCGTTGGACTCACTCGCCACGGAGGGCCTCCCGCAGGCTCAGCAGCCGCTCCTCCTCGGCGACGGAGTCGTCCTCGACCCCGTCGAAGCCGGGGTGGCGCAGGACGTCGTCCGGCTCCATGAGGGCGAGCTTCGGGAGCGGGGCCCGGTCGTCCGCCAGAGCGTTCTCCAGGTGGAAGATGGCCACCGACAGGTCGGAGACACGGATGCCGTCGAGGGGGCCCTCGGCCAGGGCGTCCAGCTGGGCGTGGGCCAGGACGGCCTTGGCCTGCGGGTGCTCCCTGAGCGTGGCGAGCCGGGCCGCGAAGTCCTTCCAGATCTGCAGTTCAGGGGCGATCCACGCCTCTGCGGTCATGGTCACGGTGCCTCCTTGGGGCCGTTGCCGGCTCCGTCGAGAATGTTCAGAAGTGCTTGTGTGTAAGGCTGTTCGGCTCCGCCGAGGAGCGCGTCGGTGAGCAGCTCCACCACCGGCCGGCCCGCCTCGGCGAGCGCGGGCAGCCCGCGGGTGATCTCACCGAGGTCCTTGGCGGCGAGCCGGCCCAGATAGGTCGAGCGCGCCGGGTGCCGGGCGTCGCGCACCACCGACCAGTCGGGTACCGCGCGCCCGGCGGTGCCGGCGGCCAGGACCTCCACCAGCGTCGCGTGGCCGTCGGGGCCCACCTCGCCCAGCGCGAGCGCGGCCGCCCACTGCTGCACCAGCAGCACCCAGTTGTGGAGCAGCTTCGCCCGGGCGGCCTCGGCCGCGCTGGGAAAGCCGATCGCCCGGCCCAGGGCCGAGACGACGCGGCCGGCGGGGCCGTCGGGTTCGACCGGGCTGCCCAGCAGCAGGACGCCCCGGCCCGCGGCGAGCTCGTGCCCGCCGCCGGTCAGCCCGCCGGCGTGGTAGGCGGCGCCGAGACCGGCCGCCAGGTGCGCGCACCGCGCCGCCGACTCCGGGCTCTGCGTGGTGAAGTCCAGGACCACTCCCGGGGCCTTCTCCAACTCGCCCAGCTGGAGCAGGCTTTCGTCACCCCGGGTCAGCGCCATGACCAGGACGTCCGGCGCGGCGTCGAGGACCAGGCGGCGATCGTCCCGGTCCGCCGCGCGGACGGCGAAACCGCGGTCGGTGAGCCGACGCGCGACCGCGCAGCCGACCGCACCCTGGCCGAGTACTCCGATGAGCGGCATCAGGCGTTCAGGTAGCCCGCGGCGAGCATGTTGCCGCTGTGCGCACGGACCATCGCGACGTGGGCCTCGCGGATGACCTCGCAGGCGCGCCGGGCGCGGTCCTGGGCCGGCGTGGTCCGCGCGAACACCTGCAGGCCGAGGTGGCCCAGCCGGGCGTGGAAGCGCTCGTCCGGGTTGATGTGCTTCTCGAACATCTCGGCGGTCTCGGGGTCGAACCGGGCGAGTGCCTTCTCGTTGCGCTTGAGGCTCTGGGTCTCCACCGTCAGCTGCTGCGCGGCGAAGAACTCCTCCGGGTAGGCCATCTCGTCGAGCAGGTCGCCGAAGCGCAGCTGCTCCGCGCTGGGACGGTAGTCGATGACCGAGCCGCCCAGGGCCTCGATACGGCGACGGCAGTGCTTGGCGTGCTTCGCCTCGTCACCGACCTGACGACCCACCAGGGTCTTGAGCGTCAGGTCCGGTACGCGCCCGATGAACCGGCCGATGATGTCGACACCGCGGATCTCGTTGTACCAGCGGGGCTTGAGGGCCTCTGCCGCCGCGAGTCCGTCCAGCTTTCCCGTCCAGTACACGGTGTCCGACTCCGGGAGGGCGGAGAAGTACTCCTCGTTCTCCCGGTTGAGCTGGGCGATGAACTCCTCGACGTCTACTGCCATGACCTTCTCCTTGTTCTTCGAATTCTGTACTGGAAATTCCGCCGCGTTCCGGTCAGCGGGAGAGCGAGAGCCATTCGTCGAGCTTCTGCAGCTCGAAGATCTCGCGGACGCTGGCGACCTCGTCCTCGACCGCCGAACTGGACCCGTTCTCGCGAATGGCGGAAAGCGTCCGGCGCACGGCGCTCACCGTCGCCCGAAGGCCCTGGTTCGCGTAGATGCTCATCGCCACGCCGGCCTTCTGCATCTCGTCGACCGACCAGTCGAAGTAGGTGGTCGGAACGACGACGACCGGCCGGATCCCGGACCACTTCCCCAGGAATTCCTGGACTTCGTCGGGCGCCGCGGACTTGGAGTGGACCAGGATCGCGTCCGCGCCGGCCGCCGCGTACGCCTCGGCCCGACGGAGGGCCTCGGCCACGTCGCAACCGGCGATCAGCGCCTCGGTGCGGGCGATCACCACGAGGTCCGGATCGCGCTGGGCGGCCTTCGCCACGGCGATCCGGTGCGCGAACTCCGTCACGTCCTCCAGGACCTGGCCCCTGGACGAGAAACTGTTGACCTTCGGAAAGATCTTGTCCTCGATGCACACCGCCGCAATTCCCGCGGCTTCGTACTCGTGGATCATATGCGCGATGTTGAGCGCATTTCCAAATCCGGTGTCGCAGTCGGCGACGACCGGAAGTCCGCACGCCCGGTCGACCTCGACCGCGGACCGAAGATAGTCGGTCATGGTCAGCAGACTGGCGTCGGGCAGCCCGCGAAATGCCGACACCTCGAAACTGGACGACCAGACGGCGTCGAAACCCGCCTCTTCCGCCAGAATCGCGGTGAGACCCGAGGAAGCCCCCATGACGGTGGTGACCTCGGCGGATTCGAGAAGCATTCTGAGCTTCCGAGATTTGAACACAGTCGCCCCCTCCTGTTGTGAACTTGACAATGCCGAGGGAAGACCGCGACCGGGCGCCGGGCCTCGTGGGCACGGCAGGACACCGGGGGTCGACCGAAGGGCGAAACGCGGCTGACACCGCGATGGATTGATCGAGAAGCCCCGGAGCGAAGCCGGGGGGAGGTGCTGCGCAAAAGCCGTTGACGCGGCCGTCGAAGGCGGCCACCAAGGCGTCCTGAACAATCGTCAGGCGCAGCGGCCGCCCCATCCCCTGTGGCGGCCTGTGAGCACCGGACACTAGATCAACCGTCAGTTCAAACGCAACTGAATAGGATCATGCTGAGGCGTGCGTCACAGTCTCAGCGGGGCGGTCGTGCGCCGGGGGTACGGTGAAACGTCCCGCGCTGCCCAGTGCTGCCGGCCGCCCCGCGGCCGAGGCCCGTCAGCGCCGTCGGACCTCACGTGTCCGCCCCTGACGACTCCCACCGACGACGGCCCCACCGGTCGCGTCCACCTGGGCGGGGCGGACCGATCCGCCGCACCGGGTGCGGCTGCTTCTGTGATCCTTCTTCGAGCGGGGGTTTTGCTGCCATGCAACTGGACGACGCCGTAGCGGTCGTGGGCCTGTCCGGCCGGTTTCCCGGCGCGGACTCACCAGCGGTGTTCTGGGAGAACATCCGGGCCGGCCGCGAGAGCCTGACCCGGTTGACCCCCGAACAGCTCGCCGCTGCCGGGGTCCCGCCGGAGGAGTCCGGCCACGACGCGTACGTACCGGTCCGCGGGCTGCTCGACGACGTCGAGTACTTCGACGCGGAGCTGTTCGGCTACCCGCCCCGCGAGGCGGAACTCATCGACCCCCAGCAGCGCCTGCTGCTGCAGTGCGCCCGGGAGGCGCTGGAGGACGCCGGTCACGGCGGCGCGGGCGGCCGTACCGGGGTCTTCGTCGGCACGTCGATGAGCAGCTACCTGCTGCGCCACCTGCTCGTCCGGCCGGAGCTGGAGCAGGGCCTGGGCCTGATGCCGATCATGGTGGGCAACGACAAGGAGCACGCGGCCACCCGGATCGCCTACCGCCTCGGCCTCACCGGCCCGGCGCTCGCCGTCCAGACCGCCTGCTCCACCTCGCTGGTCGCCGTCCACTACGCCGCGCAGAGCGTGCTGCGCGGCGAGTGCGATCTCGCCCTCGCGGGAGGCGCCTCGATCGCCCTGCCGCAGCACGTCGGCTACCGCTACCAGCGCCACGGGATCCTCTCCCCCGACGGCCACTGCCGGGCCTTCGACCGGCGGGCGGCGGGAACCGTGCCCGGCAGCGGGGTCGGCGTGGTGCTCCTCAAGCGGGCGGCGGACGCGCACCGGGACGGCGACGTCGTCCATGCCCTGATCCGCGGCTCCGCGGTCAACAACGACGGCGGCGACAAGGCCGGTTACAGCGCACCGAGCGTCGCCGGACAGTCGGCGGTCATCCGTGCGGCGCTGCGCGCCGCCGGGGTCGGCCCGGCGGAGATCGACTACGTCGAGACGCACGGCACCGGCACCGAACTCGGCGACGGCATCGAGATCGCCGCCCTGACCGCGGCCTTCCAGGACGGGACCGAGCGACGCGCCGGCTGCGCGATCGGCAGCCTCAAGCCGAACATCGGCCACCTCGACGCCGCCGCGGGCATCGCCTCCTTCATCAAGGCCGTGCTGGCCCTCAAGCACCTGGTGCTGCCCCCGAGCATCAACTGGGAGGAGCCCAACGACGAACTGCGACCGGACCGGAGCCCCTTCCACCTCAACCGCGAGGCCCGGCCGTGGCCGTCGTCCGGATCGCCCCGGCGCTGCGGGGTGAGCTCCTTCGGCATCGGCGGGACCAACGCGCACGTCGTCCTGGAGGAGGCTCCGCCGGCCGCACCGCCGACCGCCCCCGAAGCCCGGACCGTGGAGATCGTCGTCCAGTCGGCCCGCACCCGCGAGGGCGTCCTGGCCGCCGGTGCCGACCTGGTCCGGCACCTCGCCACCGCACGCCTCCCGCTCGGCGACGTCGCCCACACCCTGCAGACCGGACGGGCCCACCTGGAGTGGCGGCGCGCCGTCACCGTGGACGGGCTCGACGGACTCGGCGAAGCCCTGGACAGCGCCGCCGTCCGCCGCGTGCCCCGGTCCTCCTCGCTGGTCTTCCAGTTCCCCGGCCAGGGCTCCCAGTACGTCGGCATGGCGGCCGGCCTGCACCGCGAGGTCCCGGAGTTCCGCGCCGCGTTCGACCGCTGCCTGGCGCTCCTGGAGCCCGGCCTGGCCCAGGACCTGGCCCGTCTGCTGACCTGCGACCGGCCGACGTCCGCCGACACCGGGGAACTCACCGACACCCGGCTCGCCCAGCCCGCACTGTTCGTCACCGAGTACGCGTTGGCCACCGCACTGACCGCCTGGGGGCTGCGGCCGAAGGCGATGATCGGCCACAGCGTCGGCGAGTACACCGCCGCCTGCCTGGCCGGGGCGATGTCCCTGGAGGACAGCCTGCGCCTGGTCGCCGCACGTGGCGAGATCATGGCCCGGGCGCCGCACGGCGCGATGCTCGCGGTGCTCGCCCCGGAGTCGGCCGTCCGCGGCCGGCTGAGCGGCACCCTGTCGGTCGCCGCCGTCAACGCGCCGGCCGTGACCGTGGTCGGCGGCAGCTCCGAGGACGTCGCCGTCCTCGCCCGGCAGCTGGCCGACGAGGGGACGACGGCGCGACCGCTGCGCGTCGGCCACGCCTTCCACACCGCCCTGATGGACCCCGTGCTGGAGGAGTTCCGCACGCTCGCCGGCGCGGTCACGTTCTCACGGCTCAGGATCCCGGTCGTCTCCAACGTCACCGGTGCCTTCACCAACCGCCGCAAGGGCCACTCGGCCGACTACTGGGCCGAGCACCTCCGCGAGCCGGTGCGTTACGCCGACGGCCTGACCGCGGTCCTCGGTCTGCCCAACCCGATCGTGCTGGAGGTCGGTCCCGGACGGGCGCTGACCGGGCTCGCCCTCCGACGGGCGGCCGCCGACCCCGCAGTCCTGGCCGCGACCATGCCGCGACCCGCCGAGGACCCGTCCGACGCCCGCCGGATGCTGTCCGACGCCGTCGGCACCGCCTGGTCCGCCGGAGCGTCGGTGGACTGGGACGCCCAGCGCGGCGACCGGGTCCGCCGACGGGTCCCGCTGCCCACCTACCGGTTCGCCCGGACCCGGCACTGGATCGACGCACCGGGAGCCCGACCCGCCGCTGCAGCCGACTCCTCGACCGGGCGCCCGACCGACTCCTCGACCGACCCCTCGGCCACCACCGGGGAGCTGCCCGGCGCGCCGTCCCCCGCCCCCGCGGCCGGCTCACCGCAGGCCCGCACCGCACTCGCCGGGATCTGGAGCAGGCTGCTGGGCGCCGAGGGGATCGGGCCGGACTCCGACTTCTTCGAACTCGGCGGCCACTCACTGCTGGCCGTCTCCCTCCTGGCGGGCATCCAGGAGACCTTCCACGTCGAGCTCTCCCTCAACGACACCTACCAGGCCCGTACGCTCGCCGCGCAGGCCGCGCTCATCACGGCACGCCGCAGTGCCGACGGCACCGACAGGAGCAGCGGCCATGAGTGAGTCCTCGACCACCGGGGCAGCCGACCGGCACCCCACGCCGGCCCCGCCCGCGCCCACCCTGCCGACGGCCACCCCGCCCGCGGCCCCGACCCGGTGGCGCCGTCGCCTCACGGAGCGGCTGCCGGCGCCGGGGGCGGCCCGGCTGATCGTCCTGGCGTCACTGGTCACCAGCATCGGGCTCGGCCTGTACATCTCCGGCAGCGCCGTCTTCTTCGTCCGCTCCGTCGGGTTGTCACCCACCCAGGTCGGCCTGGGCCTGTCGGTGGCGGGACTGGCCGGCCTCGCCCTCGGCGTCCCCGTCGGCCACCTCGCCGACCGCCACGGCCCGCGCGAGGTGACGATCGCGATGGTCGCCCTGCAGGCGGTCCTGCTCGTCACGGCGACCCAGGTCACCTCGTTCTGGCCGTTCCTCCTGGTGATCACCGCCCTGGGCGTGGCGGAGAGCGGCGGGGACGTCGGACGGCAGGCCGTCCTGTCCGGCCTGATCGGGCCCGACCAGCGGGTCGCGGTGTCCGCGTACAGCCGGGCGGTCTTCAACGGGGGCTTCTCCCTGGGCGTCCTGGCCGCCGGCCTCGCCATCGCCGCGGACACCAGGGCCGCCTACACCGCGCTGATGCTCGGCAACGCCGCCACCGCCCTCCTGGCGTGCGGGCTCTACCTGCGCCTCCCCCGGCTCCCCGGTACCGGCGGCCGAAAGGACGCACCGTCGGGCCTCACCGCGCTGCGCGACCTGCCCTACCAGGCGATGGCCCAGGTCAGCGGGCTCATCATGCTGGGAGACATCGTGCTGACGGTCGGCGTCCCGCTGTGGGTGGTGTCGCACACCGACGCGCCGCGACCCGCCGCGTCGTGGCTGATCGGGGTCAACACCCTGCTCGTGATGGTCTTCCAGGTCCGCGCGGCCCGCGGCGCCGAGACCCTGGCCGGAGCGACCAGGCGCCACCGGTGGGCGTTCCTCAGCCTGGCGGCGAGCTGCGCACTGACCGCGGTGACCGACCGGCTCCCCACCTGGCCCGCGGTCGCCGCACTGGCCGTCTCCGTGGGCCTGCTGACGCTCGGTGAGCTGTGGGGGCAGAGCGCCCGGTGGACGGTCCGCTACGACCTCGCGGACCCCGACGCCCAGGGCCAGTACGGTGGCGCCTTCCAGCTGGGCACGACGCTGCCCAGGGTCCTGGGCCCCCTCCTGGTCACCGGGCTCACCGACCGGCTGGCCGGGGTCGGTTGGCTCGTCACGGGGTCGGTGTTCGCCCTCGGGTTCCTGCTCTTCCCGGCCACGATGCGGTGGGCCGAACGGACCCGCAGCACGTACACCGGCCGCACCTGACGGTGCGTCAGGCAGCCGGCCGGGCCCGGCACCTCAGCGCCGCTCCAGGCCGCCCTCCAGCAGGCGCATCAGCGCGTACAGGGCCACCGCGAGCAACGAGAGCATCAGGAGGGTGGAGAACATCCCGAGCGTGTCCGAGCCGTTGCGCTGGACGGCCAGCAGCTGACCGAGGCCCTCGCCGCCCATCACGAACTCGCCGACCACCGCACCGGTCACCGACAGCGTCACGCCGGTCCGGATCCCGGCGAGCACGCTCGGGAGAGCCAGCGGAAACTCGATGTGCCGCATCATTCCCCATCGGCCGACCCCGTCGACCCGCGCCGCGGCCAGGACCTCCTGGTCCAGGCCGCGGATGCCCAGCACCGTGTTGACCAGGATGGGGAAGAACACCATCAGCGCGCACAGCACGACCACCGGCCACGTGCCGTACCCGAGCCACAGCGCGAGGAGCGGCGCGAGCGCCACCGCCGGCACGGCCTGGGTCGCCGCGAGGTAGGGCTGCAACGCGCGGGCGGCGAGGCGGCTGCGGGCCAGCAGGTAGCCGAGCGGCAGCGCGACCGCCGTCCCCAGTCCGACGCCGGCCAGGCTCTCGTACAGGGTCGTCCCGGTCGCGTCCAGCAGCGTGTCGCGGCCGAGCTCCGCCACGAACTCCCGCGCCAGGTCGGCCGGGTGGGGGAGGAAGAACGGCGACACGGCGCCTCCGTCGACCGCCGCCGCCCAGAGTCCCAGCAGTAGCACGCCGGGCACGAGCGGGACCAGTAGCGTCCCGAGTACGCCCCGGAGGGCCCCTGCCTGCGTGTTGGGCCCCGTCCGTCGCACCGCTGATCTCCTCGCTCCTCGTACCGGGACACTCCGCTGTGCCGTGTCCGGCGACCGGCGGCGATCCTGTCACAACCGCGGCGACCGGCCCGGTGCGACCCAAAGCACTTCCGCATCCTGAGACGGATGTGTCATGATCCCTCCGAGTGTTCGCGCGCTCCGGGGTCGGTGTAATTCCGAACCGGCGGTGATAGTCCGCGACCCAGCCGACGCCATCGGCTGGTTGACCTGGTGAAACTCCAGGACCGACGGTGAAAGTCCGGATGAAAGGTAGTGCGCGGCGACACGATGTCCGGCCTGTCGGGGTTAGCTCCCCGCGGTGCGGACCTGGTGCTCGCTTTCCCCGGAACGGCGTCTGTGCACGGGGGCGAGCTGCCACTCGCCATCCCTCCCCGCGCACCCGGCGCCGTCCATTGCGGAAGTCCGTGTGCGTCAGCACGCGTCCTTCCTGATGGCCGCGTTCTCTCGTCGATCAGCGAACCCTGCGGACCCCACCGGTCCCGGGTTCCCCGACCAAGGAGAGAGCAGATGGCAACCACACTTTCCACCCCTACCGACCGCCTGCAGCGTGCGGAGCTGGCGATCGAGGCCTTTCGCCGCGGCGCCTTCGTGGTCGTCTTCGACGACGAGTCCCGCGAGAACGAGGGCGACCTCATGGTGGCCGCCGAGTACACCGACGAGGCCGCGATGAGGTACGTGCTGGACCACACCTCCGGTGTGGTCTGCGCGGCGGTGCCGTACGAGCGGTGCGAGGAGCTCGGCCTGCCGCAGATGACGGCCGACAACTCCGGCCTGCACGGCACGGCCTTCACCGTCTCGGTGGACCTGATCGCCGGTGGCACCACCGGCATCCCGGTCGACGAACGCGCCCGTACCGTGCAGGCCCTGGCCGACCCGGCCACCGGGCCGGCCGACTTCGCCAGGCCCGGCCACGTCTTCCCGGTGCGGGCGGCCCGCGGCGGCGTACTGGAACGGGACGGCCACACCGAGGCCGCGGTGGACCTGTCCCGCCTGGCCGGGCTGTCCGGCGTGACCACCATGTGCGAGGTGGTCCGACCGGACTGGAGCATGGCCCGCCTCGACGACCTGCGGGACCTCGCCGAACGGGACGGGCTGGTACTGATCTCGGTGGGCGACCTGCTGGCCTACCGGCTGGCCACCGAGTCGACCGCCCTCACGCCCTGACGCCCTGACGCCCCGCTGTCCTGACGCACTGTGCCGTCCTGACGCCCCGCAGCGCTGACGCACTGCCGTCCTGACGCACTGCCGTCCGATCGAACGAGGAAAACGATCCCCGTGAACAGTTCCCACCGGTCCGGAAGAGTCCGGCGGCTCACCGGCCTCACCGCACTCGCCGTGCTCGCCTCGTCGGCCCTCACCGGCTGCGGCGGCGCGACGGCGGGCTCCGCCGACCGCGCCGAGGGCCACGCGCTGACCATCGGCCTGACCTACGTGCCCAACATCCAGTTCGCGCCCTTCTACGCCGCCCAGTCCCTCGGCTACTACAAGGACGCCGGACTGACGGTGAACCTGCGCCACCACAGCTTCACCGACGCGCAGTTCGGCGCACTGGCGGCCGGCCAGGAGGACGTGGTCTTCGCCGGCGGCGACGAGATGCTCCAGGCCCGGTCCCAGTCGGTTCCGATCGTGGACATCGCCACCCTGTACAACCGGTACCCGGCGGCAGTCATGGTGCGCGCCGACTCGCCGGTGAAGGAGCCCGCAGACCTCAAGGGCCGCACGGTCGGCACCCCCGGCCCGTACGGCGAGACGTACTTCGCCCTGCTCGCCGTGCTGGAGAGCGCCGGCCTGTCCGCCTCGGACGTCCAGGTGCAGAACATCGGCTTCACGCAGCAGGCGGCGCTGGTCGGCAACAAGGTCGACGCGGTCACCGGCTATCTCAACAACGACGCCGTCCAGTTCGCGCAGTCGGGCACCGCCGTCCGGACGATCCAGCCGGCCGGCTCCGCGAGTTCCCTGCCCCTGGTCGCGGCCGGCCTCGGCGCCTCCCGGACCGTGCTGACGAACAGGAGCGCCGATCTCAAGGCGTTCGTCGCCGCGACCCTCAAGGGCGTCCAGTACACCGTGGACCACCCCGACCAGGCGGTGGACCTCAGCAAGAAGTTCATCCCCGGCCTGGACGACGCCAAGAAGCAGGCGGACGCCCTGGCGGTGCTCAAGGAGACCGTCCCGCTCCTGCAGTCCTCGGGTACGAAGCCCGGCTACAACGACCCGGCCGTCTGGGACCGCATGGAGGAGTTCATGCGGACCCACGGGCTGCTCACCAAGCCGGTCACGGCGCAGGAGGCGTTCGACAACTCCCTCCTCCCGTAGCGCCGGCGGACCGGTCCGCCGCCACCGCGCACGTCGGCCGAAACCCACCGGCCGACCGGCCGAACTCTTCCGGCCGGTCGGTGGGTTTCGGAAGGCGGGCCCTGGCATGGACGCTGGTCTTCGTGCCGTCCATCCCCTGAACCCGGCACGAACCCGAACACGCGCCGATTGCGACAGCCGGGCCGGCCGCGGCCCGGACCTCCGGCACGCATTCATCCGACAGGCAAGGAGTGGCCCCTGGACGACGGGCCCGTCGACGCGCCGCGCACGACGGCTCCGCCCACAGCCGAGTAGCCACCTTTTTGTGCGTACTGGGCAGCGGCATGCGGCACGACGAGACTGGTACCCAGAAGGACGAAGGGAGATGACAGCAGGTCAGGAGACCGACGGCTCGACCTGTCGGGCCTGTCCGGCGCGCCAGGCCGGCTCGGCCAGTCCGGCCTGCTCGGCCTGCTCGGCCACCATGCGGTCGAGGCGCTCGTGGCCCAGGTCGGAGACCGGGCCGAGGGCGTCGGAGAGCCGGCGGCCGAAGTCGGTCAGGGAGTAGACCGTCTTCAGCGGAAGGACGTCGTGCACCTCGCGGTGCACCAGGCCATCGGACTCCATCTCGCGCAGGGCCTGGGTGAGGACCTTCTCACTGAGGCCGGGCAGCCGTCGGCGGATTTCGGCGGGTCGCTGCGGGCCGGCCTCCAGCAGCCAGAGCAGGGACGTCTTCCACTTGCCGTCGATCACGGCAATCGCGGCGGTCACCCCGCACACGTTCGGGTTCACTGCCTGACTGCGCGTCATCTCTTTCCCTCCGGGTCATCGTTGTCCACCACCATGTCTACAGGAGATGAAGTATGCCCACCAACCACACCCAGCCCACCGTCACCGTGCTCGGCCTCGGGCCGATGGGACGCGCCCTGGCCGGTGCCTTCGTGGACGCCGGCGTCCGCACGACGGTCTGGAACCGCACCCCGGGCCGGGACGCCGCGCTGGTCGCCCGGGGCGCGGTGGGCGCGGCCACGGCGGCGGAGGCCGTGGCCGCGAGCGAGCTGACGGTCATCTGCGTGGTGAACTACGACGCCTCGGACGCCGTGCTGCGCCGCGAGGAGGTCGAGGCCGCACTCAAGGGCCGGACGGTGGTCAACCTGACCGCCGACTCGCCGGACCGGGCCCGGTCCACGGCCGCGTGGGCGGCGGAGCACGGCGTCGAGTACCTGGACGGCGCCATCATGACGCCGGCCCCGAGCATCGGCACGCCGGAGGCGGTCTTCATCCACAGCGGGCCGGCCGACCTCTACGAGCGGCACGCGCCGGTGCTGGCGGCGCTCGGCGGCACCCACACCCACCTCGGCGAGGAGATCGGCCGGGCGGCCGGCTTCGACATCGCGCTGCTGGACATCTTCTGGACGGCGATGGCCGGGTACGTGCACGCGCTGGCGCTGGCCAGGGCGGAGGGGATCAGCGGGCGGGAGCTGGCGCCGTTCGCCCAGGGGATCGGTGCGATCCTGCCCCCGCTGTTCGCGGAGTTCGCCGAGGACTTCGACAGCGGCAGCTACTCGGGCGCGATCAACCCGCTCACCTCGGGGGTCTCCACCATGGCCCACGTCGTGCACACCGCGGAGTCCCACGGCATCGAGTCCGGGGTGATGCGCGCGACCGAGGGCCTGGTCCGCCGGGCCATCGCCCTCGGCCACGGCGAGGACGGGGTGAGCCGCCTCGCCGAGGTCCTGGGCCGGCGCTGAACCCCGCCACCCCCAATCCAATATCCGGGTAACCTTTGTGACCCTCCATCACGTCCTATCAGTGCAGTGACTGAACTGTCGGACGATTTGACGGAGGCACGGTGCGGACTGCTCGTGGGGTGACCTGGGTGCTGGCGGTGGGGCTCGCTTCGGCGCTCGTCCTGAGCACGGGAGGCTCCACCCCCGGGAGCAGACCCACCGCCACCGGCACCGGCGCCGCGCCCGCGAGCCCCGCACCCGTGCCCCCCGTTCCCCCGAGCACCACGCCCTCGGCCCCCGACGGGACCCCGGCTCCGCCCCGCACACCCACGCCGACCTGGGACGGCCAGGTCAGGCTGCTCGGCGACGGCTCCACCTCCGACACCGGCCCGCAGCCCAGGCAGCCCGTGCCCGAGCGGCTGAAGCCCGGGGAGAAGCCGCCGCAGTTCGTGGTCTTCTCCTGGGACGGCGCCCTGGAGGGCGACGACCACCTCTTCTCCGGCTTCCGGAAGCTGGGCGTGGAGAACAACGCCCAGATGACGTTCTTCCTCTCCGGCCTCTACCTCCTTCCCAAGTCCAAACGCACGCTCTACCACCCCCCGAAGCACGACGCGGGCGCGGCCTCGATCGACTTCGCCACCGACGCCCACATCAAGGACACCCTGGAGCAGCTCCGCCTGGCCTGGCTGGACGGCAACGAGATCGGCACCCACTTCAACGGGCACTTCTGCGGCCCGCAGCCCGGCGGGGGCGGTGACTGGTCCAACGAGGAGTGGACGTCCGAGCTCGACCAGGCGATCTCCTTCGTCACCAACTGGCGCACCAACACCGGCTACCAGGACCTCCCACCGCTCCCCTTCGACTACACCGGGGAGTTGGTGGGCGGCCGCGCCCCCTGCCTGGAGGGCCAGCAGAACCTGCTGCCCGTCGAGAAGGCCAAGGGCTTCCGCTACGACGCCAGTTCGCCCGGCGAGTTCCAGGTGTGGCCGGTGAGGAAGGAGGGCGTCTGGAACTTCCCGCTGCAGTTGCTGCCGAACCCCGGCACGTCCTCCCAGAACCTCTCGATGGACTTCAACTACCTGGCCGGCCAGTCCGGCACCACCACGAACGGCGACCCGAAGAAGTTCGACGCCTGGGAGAAGGCGACCCGGGACAGCTACCTGGCCGGCTTCGAGCGGGTCTACAACGGCAGCCGGGCCCCGATGTTCATCGGCAACCACTTCGAGACCTGGAACGGCGGCATCTACATGCAGGCGGTCGAGGACGTGATCAAGAGCGTCTGCCGGCGCGAGGAGGTCCGCTGCGCCTCGTTCCGCCAGGTCGCCGACTGGCTGGATGCCCAGGACCCGAAGGTGCTGGACCAGTTGCGCCGGCTGGACCCGGCGCAGCCGGCGGACTGGTCGCGGCTGGTGAGATGACGACCGCCGGGCGGCTGCGGGACCGCAGCCGCCCGATCCACCTAGGGTCCGTCTTCAAACTCCCGCCTGCTCGGCGACGCCCTCCGGGCGAACCACGGGAGTTTGAAGACGGACCCTAGCGCCCGCCCGCCGCCTTCACGTACGTGCTCCAGATCCGGCCGGGCAGCGTCGAGTCCAGGGTGTCCGGGCCGGCCCCGCCCAGTCCTTCGAGAGACAGCAGCTTCATGTCCCGCAGGTCGGTCCGGAAGACCGTGACCGCCGTGGCGAGTTGTCCGCTGTAGCCGACCGCCCACCCCGCCGTGCGGTCCGGGGTGGTGCCGGGTTTCGCTGCCGGATCGGGCCCCGCTTCCTCCGCCCAGCCGGCGCTGCCGCCGCGGACTGCGCCCTTGAGGGCCGCGTCGACCTCGGCGGCGACAGCCGGTGGCAGCGCCTGGACGGCGGTGGGCAGGCGCAGCGTGAGCGGCTCGCTGTTGCGGGTGACGCGCAGAACGGAGTACGGGTCGGTGCGGCTGCCGCCGGCGGCGAAGGCCGTGTAGGCGTCGGCGGTGCGGATGGCGCTGGGGGTGGAGTTGCCGACGGCGAAGCCGGGGCTGAGGTCGCCCATCACGCCGGGCAGGAGGCCGAGGGCGGCGGCGGTCTTCTGGACCCGTTCGAGGCCGATGTCCAGGCCGAGTTGCATGATCGGCCCGTTGACGGACTGCTCGACGGCTCCACGCAGGGTGACCTGGCCCCAGTCACGCCTGCCGTCGTTGGCGGTCTTGGCGATCTTTCCGTCGCGCCCCCAGTACGGGCCTTCCGGGGTCATCACGTTCACCCCGTTGTCCCCGTCGTAGGTGGTACCGGGGGTGACCGGGGTCCGGGCGGCGCCCCGCACGCGCTGCACGCCCTGGTCGAGTCCGGCGGCGTAGACCAGCGGGGTGAAGGCCGAACCGAGCGGGACCGTCGAGGTGTTGGCGTTGTTGAAGCCCTGCTTGAGGTAGTCGGGTCCGCCGTAGAGGGCGAGGATCCGCCCGTCGGGGGCGACGGAGGCGGCGCCGACCTTGAGGAACCTGTCGGCGTCCCGGGCCCCGGGGTCGATGTCCTTCGTGGCGTCCTGGACGGCGGCGGCGAGGGCGGTGACCCTGGGCTTCTCGAAGGTGGTGTGGATCTGGTGGCCGCCGAGGTCGAACTCGGCGGGGGTGATGTCGGTGTGGCTCTCCAGGTAGGACTTGGCTATGTCGACCAGGTAGCCGACCTGGCCGCTGAGGCCGGCGGACTTCGGCTGCGGCCCGGGTTCGGGGAAGACGGTGTACCGGGCACGGTCGGCGCGGGAGAGCTTTCCGGTGGCGACCATCCGGTCCAGGATCCAGGACCACCGCTCCTCGGCCCGTTCGTGGTTGGCCGCGCTCAGTGCCGGGTCGTACCGCCCGGCGCCCTTGAGCAGGGCGGCGAGGAAGGCGCCCTCGCTGACGTCGAGTTGGGAGACGTCCTTGCCGTAGTAGGCCGCGGCGGCGCGCTGGATGCCGTAGCTGCCGCGGCCGAACCAGCTGCTGTTGAGGTAGCCCGCGAGGATGTCGTCCTTGCTCATCCGGTCGTCGAGCTTGACGGCGATGACGGCCTCGCTGAGCTTGCGGGAGAAGTCCTGGCGCTGGTTGAGGTAGATGTTCTTGACGTACTGCTGGGTGATGGTGGAGCCGCCCTGGGTCTCGCCGCCGGAGACCAGCTGCCACAGCGCGCGGCCGATGCCCTTGGCGGAGATCCCGGGGTCCGAGTAGAAGGTCTCGTTCTCGGCGGCGAGCACGGCCCACCGCACCGGTTCCGGGACGCCGTCGAGCGGCACCTCCTGCCGGTTGGTCTCGCCGATTCGGGCCATCTCGGTGCCGTCCGCCCAGTAGTAGACGTTGTTCTGCTGGGTGGCGAAGGCGTTGAGGTCCTCGGGCACCTGCGTGACGGTGTAGAACCAGCCCAGCCACCCGACCGGCCCGAGGACGCCCAGCGACACCACCAGGACCAGCTGCCGCCAGGAGGGAAGCCAGCGCCGGACCCCACGCCGCCCCCTGCGCGGATAGTCGACCCACCGCAGCGGCCGCCGCCACCGCCGACGCCCGGGCTTCTCGTCCTCGACTCCGCCACCTCGCTGTGCACGCACAGTCCGTTCTCCGCTTCGTTCGTGGGTACAGAACCCTTCGAACGGATAGATGCGGTGAGGGTCGGACCAGGACAGCAGGCGACCGGTGTGTTCATGGTCACACCGGGGCTCGGCTTCATCGATGCTCAACTCGATTGGATTCAGGCCACATTGGCGAAACGGGCCGGGCGGCCGGCCAGGCCCGAGGTACATCCACACTGAGCCGACTGCGTGTCAATAACATGTCAGTACACTGTCGTTGCCCCCACGGGCCGGTATTCGACGGCGCCGTGCCGGGTCGGTGTGACGACGAAGGGAGAGTCCGGTGAGCAGTCTCAACAAGGGTCTGGAACGGATCGAAGTAGGCCTGCTGTGGGATCCGAGTCCCGCCGGCTCGGCACGTCACGATCTGGACCTCGTCGCCGCGACGTACACCGTCGACGCCCCGTCCGTCGCCCCCGCCTACCTGGTCCACTTCGACAGCCGCGCTCCCGACGGCACGATCACACTCACCAGGGACAGCCCTGACGGCAAGGGCCTCGGCGTCGACGAAAGCCTGGTCCTGGAGCTCGACCGCCTGGCGCACCGCTACCTCCGGGTTGTCGTGGGCGTCGCCATCCAGCAGAACGCCGGCCGGCTGACGTTCGGGGACATAGCGAACCCCGTGGTGAAGATCCGGAACGGGCGCGACGAGTTCGCGGTCGTGGACCTCTCCGACGCCGGTGAGGCCACGGCGGCGAGGGTCGCCGAGTTCGTCAGGGACAGCTCAGGAGCCTGGGGATTCCGGCCCGGGGTCCACGGCTTCGACGCCGATCCGACGACTTTCGCAAGGATCATGGGCACCTGAAGCCTGTCGCGGAAGGCCGGGTACGGGTAGGCCGGAAGAACGGTCGACCGTTCATGCCGGCAGCCCCTTACCCGCCGGGCGCGACCAGCCCCGTCTCGTAGGCGAGGACGACGGCCTGGGCCCGGTCGCGCAGGGTCAGTTTGGCGAAGATCCGGGCGACGTGGGTCTTCACCGTCGCCTCGCTGAGCGTCAGTTCCTTGGCCAGTTCGGCGTTGGAGAGGCCCCGACCCATGAGCGTCAGCACCTCGCGCTCGCGCGGCGTCAGGGCGGCCAGGTCCCGGTGGACGGCCGGGGTCGCGGAGGGCGCGCCGGGCGCGCCGGCGCTCGGGGCGGCGGAGGAGAAGCGTTCCACCAGGCGGCGGGTGATCGAGGGTGCGAGCAGGGCGTCACCGGTGTTGACCAGGTGGACGGCGGCGGCCAGGTGCGCGGAGGTGACGTCCTTGAGCAGGAATCCGCTGGCTCCGGCGGCGAGGGCGGCGTAGACGTAGTGGTCGAGGTCGAAGGTGGTCAGCATGATCACCCGGCAGTCCGGGGACTGCGCGAGTATGCGGCGGGCGGCCTCCAGGCCGTCCATCACGGGCATGCGGATGTCCATCAGGACGACGTCGGGCCGCAGCCTGCGCGCGGCGGCCACGGCCTCGGCCCCGTCGCCGGCCTCGCCCACCACGTCGATGCCGCGCGCGGTCAGGATCAGGCGGAAGCCGGTGCGGACCAGTTCCTGGTCGTCGGCGATCACGACCCTGGGCGCGGGGTCGGTGGGCGTCGTCACGGCCGGTCCAGGGGGATCCGGGCCCGGACGCGGTAGCCGCCGCCGAGGCGGCGGCGGGCGTCCAGGTCGCCGCCGTAGACGGCGACCCGCTCCCGCAGGCCGAGCAGCCCGCGGCCCGTTCCCTCCGCCTTGCCCCGGGCCGGCGCCGGCCGGCCGCCCGACAGGACGCTCGGCCCGCTGTTCAGCACCTCGACCCGCAGGTGGTTGTCCGCGTATCGCACCGTCACCTCGGCTTTCGCTCCGTCCCCGTGTTTGAGGGCATTGGTCAGGGCCTCCTGAATGATCCGATAGGCGGTGACGTCGACCCCGGTCGGCAGCGGGCGCGGCTCGCCCGAGATGCGCATCTCGACGGGCAGGCCGGCGAAGGCGATCCGGTCGATCAGCGGGCTGAGCCGGCTCAGGCTCGGCTGCGGAGACAGGTCGACGTCGTAGGGTTCGTCGTCGCCGTTCTGCGCGGGTGCGAGCAGGCCGAGCAGGTGCCGCAGCTCGGTCATCGTGGTGCGGCCGGCGGTCTCGACGGCGCTCATCGCCGCCGCGGCCTCCGCGGGCATCGTGGCCAGCACCTCGCGAGCGGCCCCGGCCTGGACCACCATGAGGCTCACGTTGTGGCTGACGATGTCGTGGAGCTCGGCGGCGATCCGGGCCCGCTCGGCGTCGACCGCCGTCCGCGTCGCGCTCTCGCGCTCCCGCTCCAGCAGCCAGCCGCGCTCCTCGATGGCCGTCCGGTACAGCCGGCGCGCCCGTGCCGCCGCCACGCCGAGCCACCCGGCGGCGCCGACTGCCGCCACCAGGGCGATGACCAACCAGATCGTCCAGGATTCCCACACGTGATCATCTTCGCAGCCGGACGGGACGCCCCGCACCATCCCCGGGATGCAGCCCCGTACATCCCCGGGATGACCTGCCCGGACGGATACATCCGGTGGGTGACGCCCCGTCCACCGGCGTCGCCATAGGTTTCGAGCCATGACGACTGATCATGGAAACGGCCGGCCCGTGGTGGTGCGGTTGGACGACGTGCACAAGGAGTACGGCGACGCGAAGGCCCTGGACGGCCTGTCGCTGGAGATCAGGGCGGGGGACGCGGTGGCCGTGATGGGCCCCTCCGGCTGCGGGAAGTCCACCCTGCTCAACATGGTGGCCGGGCTGGACCGGCCGACCTCCGGCACGGTCGAGGTGCAGGGCCACGACCTCGGGAGGCTGAACGAGACCGGCCTGGCGCTGTTCCGGCGGCGCAACGTCGGCATGATCTTCCAGTTCTTCAACCTCATCGACGATCTGCCCGTGCTGGACAACGTGGCGCTGGCCGCGCAGCTCACCGGCACCCCGGCCCGGCCGGCCCGCCGCCGCGCCCTGGAGCTCCTCGACGAACTCGGTGTCGCCGAACGCCGGAACAACTATCCGGCGACCCTGAGCGGCGGCGAGCGGCAACGGGTGGCCGTGGCGAGGGCCCTGATGAACCGTCCCGCACTGCTGCTCGCCGACGAACCGACCGGCGCCCTCGACAGCCGGTCGGGCGAGCAGGTGATGGACCTGCTGATCGACCTGAACCAGATCGGCCAGACCCTGTTGATCGTCACCCACGACCCGCAGCTGGCCACCCGCTGCGCAAGCCGGCTGATCGAAGTGGCCGACGGCCGGGTCGGTCGCGAGAGCGTGCTGGAGCCGACCGCGTGAGCGCCGTGTGGAGGGCCTCGCGCGCGGCCGTGAAGCGCCGCCGGCTCCAGACCTTCGTCATCGGGCTCGTCGTGTTCTGCTCGACCACGACCGTCCTGCTCGCGCTGGCCCTGCTCGGCGTCGCGTCGAGCCCCTTCGACAAGGCCTTCGCCGAGCAGCGCGGCGCCCATACGGTGGCGACCTTCGACACCACGAAGGCCTCGCCGGAGCAGCTGGCGCGGACCGCCCGGCAACCCGGGGTGGAGGCCGCGGCCGGGCCCTTCGGGCAGGCCGTCGTCGACATCCCCAAGGACTGGCTCTGGATGGCCGGCGGCACCCTCACGGTGGTCGGCCGGGCCGATCCGGCGGGACCGGTGGACCGGATCGAGCTGCTGGAGGGCCACTGGGCCACCGCGCCCGGGGAGATCGTCGTCAACTGGTCCGTCCAGGGTTCCCCCGGAACGAAGCTGCTGGGCACCAGGCTGGAGACGCCCGGGGGGCCGACGCTGACCGTGGTCGGCTTCGCCACCAGCATGAGCAAGTCGGCGAGCGCCTGGGTCACCCCCGAGCAGATGGCCGCACTGCACCCGTCCGCGGCTCAGATGCTCTACCGCTTCACGGAGTCCTCGACGCAGGCCCGGCTGAACGCCGGGCTGGCCGCGGCCACCGCGGGGCTGCCCGCGGAGTCGCTGACCGGCGCGCAGACCTGGCTCGACCTCAAGCAGGCCTTCTCGGCACTGGTCGACTCCTACCTCCCCTTCATGACGCTCTTCGGCATCCTCGGTGTGCTGGTCTCCACCCTGATCGTCGGCAACGTGGTCAGCGGCGCGGTCGTCTCCGGGTACCGCCACATCGGGGTACTCAAGGCCCTGGGCTTCACCCCGAACCAGGTCGTCGCCGTCTACCTGACGATGCTCTCCGTGCCGGCCGTGGCGGGCTGCGTGCTGGGCACACTGGCCGGCAACGCCCTGGCCGGGCCGATCCTGAAGGTCGCGTTCACCGGTATCGACGTGGGCCGGGCCTCGGTCGGCGGCGTCAGCCCCTGGGTGTCCGTGGCCTGCCTCCTGGGCATGCCCGCCCTCGTCCTGCTGGCCGCGCTGGTCCCCGCCCTGCGGGCCCACCGGCTGCCCGCCGCGCAGGCGATCAGCGCGGGCGCCGCGCCGAAGACCGGGCGCGGGCTGCGCGTCCAGCGGATCCTCGGCACCACCCGGCTGCCCCGTCCGGTCAGCCTGGGGCTGGGCCAGCCGTTCGCCCGCCCCGCCCGCACGCTGCTCACGCTGGCGGCCATCGTGCTCGGGGTCACCACGGTGACCCTGTCGACCGGACTGACCAGCACCATGGTGGCCTTCGGCAACGTCGGGAAGGAGGACGGCGGCGCCAGGATCCAGGTGCAATCCGGGGGACCGGGCAACGGCCGGCCGGCCCCCCTGCTCGACGACCGGCAGATCGAGGAACGGCTGCGCTCCCTCCCGGGCGCGGACGGGGTGCGGGCCCGCGCGCTGGCCCAGGCGGGCATGACCGGGCAGAGCCAGCCCGTCTTCGCCGACTTCTACCGCGGGGACGAATCCTCGTACGCCCACGTGATCGTCAAGGGCCGTGCGCCGGCCGCAGCGGGCGAGGCCGTGGCCGGGCCGTCGTTCCTGACCCAGCGCGGGTTGAAGGTCGGTGACCGGGTCACGTTGGAGCTGAACGGCAGGCAGGTCCAGGTGACCATCACGGGTCAGCTCATCGAGGGCAACGCCCGGGCCCTGGAGGCCTCGTGGCAGACCCTCGCCCGACTCGCACCGGAGGCCCGCGCCACCGAGTACACGGTACGGCTCGCCCCCGGAGCCAACGCGCGCGCCTACGCCGAGGCGGTCGAGGCGATCGACCCGGGGCTGAGCGCCTCGGTGCTGGACGCGGGCAACGCCGGCACCGCCACCGTCATCACCTTCTCGACGGTGTTCACGGTGCTGCTGACCCTCGTCGCCTCGCTCGGTGTCTTCAACACCGTCCTCCTGAACACCCGCGAGCGGCGCCGCGACCTGGGCATGCTCAAGTCGATCGGAATGACCCCCCGGCAGGTGGTGGCGATGACGGTGACCTCGGTCGCCGGGCTGGGCGCGGTCGGCGGGCTGCTCGGAATCCCGCTCGGGATCGTGGCGCACCGCCTCGTGGTGGACAACGTCGGGGTGGTCGACTTCCCGGAGTACATGAAGGACGTGTGGCACGCGCCGCAACTGGTCGCGATGCTCCTGGCGGGTGTGGCGATCGCCGTCCTCGGCGCCCTCGTCCCGGCCCGGTCGGCGGCCCGGACGACCATCGCCTCGGTGCTGCACACCGAGTAGCCCGCCCGTCGGCACGGCGTTCGGATCCGGCCCGGGACAGCGGCGGTGACGCGTGCGGTCCGGGCCGGTCGGGTGGGAGGGCCGACTGCGGGCGACACTGGCCGCGCTGCCACTTCCCCGGATCGGCAACGGACGGATCGTCCTGGCCGTCGACGTCAGCTCCGAACCCAACCGACTCGGCGGCCTCCTCCACGAGTACCGACATGCGACCTGATCAGGGCGGATGAGGTTTTCGGCAAGAGCAGGTATGCGCAGCCGTCGGAGGATGAAGCCTTCCGACGGCTGTTCGCGCACAGGCCAGAACCGGGGCACGGATGGACCAGCCGGCTATGACCGGCGGACGTACGGTGACGACCGGAGTCGACCTCGCCTGCCCGTATAGCCCGGTCGATGCCCCACTCGCCCCCGTAGGGCGCGCCGCGGCCCCGCCCTCCCGGCGGAGGCCTGGTGGATGTCGACGAACAGCGGCCAACCGCCCGGAGCGCTCCGGTGTGCCGTCGGTGGCGCAACGGCCCTCGGGCTCATCGGGTGGTGCGGCCCGGGACCGGAGGAGAGAGCGACATGACGGACGACCACGGCCTCCCACGGAGGTTCGCCCGCTCCGAGACCGCCCGTGCGGAGGCGTTCAGCGACGGCGTGCTGGCCATCGCCGTGACCATCCTGGTCCTCGGGCTCACGGATCCGCCCCACGAACCGGGCGGACTCGGGCGGGCCCTGCTCCGCCAGTGGCCGGTCTACCTCGGGTACCTGGCCTCCTTCAGCTATGTGGCGGTCATCTGGCTGAATCACCATCAGGCCTTCGTGCGGATACGTGCCATGGACCGCGGGCTGCACGCGGCCAATCTCCTCCTGCTCTTCACCACCGCGGCGCTCGCCTTTCCCACCGCGGTGCTGTCGGGCGCACTGCAGAACAGCGTCATCGACACCGACGCCCGCGTGGCCGTCGTGCTGTACGCCGGGATCGCGGCAGGCATGTGCGGCAGCTGGATCGTGCTCTACGGCCATCTGGGCCGGCGTCCGGAACTGCTGCACCGCGCCGTCGAACCCTCCTACGTCGCTCACGGCAGACTCCGCTCGTGGGCCGGAGTGGTGGCATATCTCCTTGCCGGTGCGGTCGGCGCGCTGACCGCACCGGTCGTCGCACTCGCCGTGTTCGTCGTACTGCCGGTCTTCTACTTCCTGACCAGCGAGGGGCTGCGGCTGCCCGGTCGCAGCCAACGGGAAGCGAATCGCCAGACGTAGGCGAGAGAACCGGCGAGCCGTCCGGCCGGTACCCGGTTGCATGTTTGGGGGCCTCCCGCGGATGAGTCGCACCGTGGGAGGCCCCCGCGTGTGCGGTGGAGGGCCGACGGACTGCGGCGGGTGGTCACCGATGCGGGCGCCCGAGCGGATGGTCCGGGCGGTTACCGCGGAAGTCCGTGTCGCCCGCCCAGGTCGGTCCGCACGGAGAGGTGGACCGTCCCTGCGGCCTCCTGGCTCCGCGGCTCCGGCGTCCGTGCTGCCTCCGCGTCACCGCGTCACCGCGCCGATTCCTCCCCGGGTAGTGCGCTGTGGTGCCAATTCCTGAGCACAGAGGGAGGATTCGGCCGATCGATCCGACCGTAGTTTCGGGGTGTGCCGAAGCCGCGAATGCGGTGAGCACCCTACCGATTGCTCCGAGAGGATCCCTCATGTTCGACATCACCAAGGTTCAGGCTGCCCCGAGCTCGGACCTCCTCACGCCCGACAACGCGGTCATGCTCTTCGTCGACCACCAGCCGCAGATGTTCTTCGGCACCGGCAGCGGTGACCGCACCGCGATCATCAACAGCACCGTGGGGCTCGCCAAGGCGGCGCGGGCCTTCGACGTGCCGGCCGTCCTGACCACGGTGGCCGCCGAGTCCTTCTCCGGGCCTCTGCTGCCTCAGCTCGCCGAGGTGTTCCCCGAGCACGAGGTCATCGACCGCACGAGCATGAACGCCTGGGAGGACGAGGCCCTCGTGGCGGCGGTCAAGGCGACCGGGCGCAAGAAGATCATCCTCGCCGGTCTGTGGACCGAGGTCTGCCTGGTGCTGCCCGCGCTCTCCGCGCTGGAGCAGGGGTACGAGGTCTACGTCGTCTCGGACGCCTCCGGTGGCGTCAGCCCGGCCGCGCACGAGCACGCGCTGCAGCGGATGCTGGCCGCCGGCGCGGTGCCGGTGACCTGGGTGCAGGTGCTCCTGGAGCTGCAGCGCGACTGGGCGCGCCAGGAGACGTACGGCGCGGTCATGGAGATCGTCAAGGCCCACGCGGGCGCGTACGGCCTGGGCGTCGTGTACGCGCACAGCGTCATCGGCGCGCACGCCGCGGGCTGACGCTCGTGGACACCGGCATTCTGATCCTTCGTCTGCTGGCGGGCCTGCTCGTCGCCGGACACGGCGTGCAGAAGATCAGCTCCCACCTGGGCGGCAAGGGACTCGAGGGCGGGACGGAGGAGTTCCGCGCCGACGGCTTCCGCGGCGGTGTCGTCACCGCCCTGGCGGCGGGCGGCGGCCAGATCGGCTCCGGTCTGCTGCTCGCCGCCGGCCTTCTGACCCCGCTCGCCGCGACCGGCGTCATCGGGGTCATGACGGTCGCGCTCACCGTGAAGTGGCACCACGGACTCTGGGTGCAGAACGACGGGTACGAGTACCCGCTCGTCCTCGTCGGCACCGCCGCCGCCCTCGCCGCCACCGGCCCCGGCGCGTGGTCCTTCGACGCGGCCCTCGGCCTCACCCCGTACCCGCTGTGGTGGGCCGCCGCCGCCCTCGTGGCCGGCCTCGGCAGCGGGCTGCTCACCCGGCTCGTCCTGCACGGCCGGGCCCCGGCGGCGGCGCGGACCGCGGCCCCCGGCGGCCGCTGAGCACGAGCCGCGACAAGACCGGGTCCGGCCGCCCTGCGACCCCCGCGCGGGCGGCCGGGCCCTCCCACCTTCCACTCCAGGAGTACCGATGGAAACCGCGACCACCGCGACCACCACCTCATCCACCACCGCACCCTCGCGCGGCGGCGGTCAGCCGCTGCTGCACCAGAAGGGTGACGAGACCCAGACGTTCGGCACGCTGAAGCAGCTGCCGATCGGCCTCGGCCACGACACCCGCATGTACGCCTGCCAGCGCCTGAACCGCGTACTCGCCGATACGCAGATCCTGTACTCCCTCTACAAGAAGCACCACTGGCTGATGCGCGGGGCGACCTTCTACTCGCTCCACCTGATGCTGGACAAGCACGCGGAGGTCCAGCTGGCCGTCGTGGACGCGCTGGCCGAGCGAATCCAGAGCCTCGGCGGTGTCGCGGTCGGAGATCCGCGCCACGTCGCGGAGCTGACGGCCATTCCGCGGCCGCCGAACGGTGTGGAGAAGGTCCCCGTCATGCTGTCGCGGCTCCTCGACGCGCACGAGCGGATCCTGATCGACGCGCGGGACGCCGCCGCCCGGATCTCGGCGGAGGGCGACGAGGGCAGCACCGACCTGCTCGTCTCCGAGGTCATCCGCCCCGGCGAGGCGCAGGTGTGGTTCCTGGCCGAACACCTCGTGGACACCCCCCTGGTGCAGAGCTGATGGAGGACACGTTCGACGTCGTCGTGGTCGGCGGCGGCGAGGTCGTCACCGAGTCCGGGCAGCAAAGCCGGTGGGGCGTCGCTCGTCGTCCCGCTCGCGACATGCCCCCGCCGTTCCTCGCCCCCTGCTCCGGCCATTGAACGAGAGATCCCCACCATGAGTCCGACCTCCCCCTCCCCCTCCGCCACCGGCGGCGCCGACGACGTACAGGGCAGCCGGCCGGACGTTCCCCCGGAACGCCGCTTCGAACCCGACCTCCGGTCGATGACCCGGATCAACCTCCGCCCCATCGCCTCCCCCATGCCGCTGGGCTTCTTCACGGTCGCGATCGCCTCCGTGATGACGGGGTGCATGCAGCTCGGGCTCTTCGACACAGAGGCCCGCGGCGCCGTCGCCCTGTGCGTGCTGCCGGCCTTCGCGCTGCAGTTCCTGGTGAGCGTCCTGGCGTTCGGCGCCCGGGACGTGATCGCGGCGACGCTGATGGGCGTCTTCGCCGGCAGTTGGCTGGCCTACGCGCTCGTCATGTTGAGCGGCTCGGCCGACGGTCTGCGCGTGCTGGGCGTCTTCAACCTCACGCTCCTGGCTTTCGGGGTGCTGATGACCGCCGTGACACGGCCCAAGCGCGCGCTGTGGCTCGTCCTGCTGGTCTCCCTGCCCCGCTGGGCGACCACCGGTCTGTCAGGTCTCACCGGCGCCGAGTGGCTCACCCGCACGTCCGGTGCCCTCGGCCTCCTGGTGGCGGTCGTCGCGATGTACACCGCCTTCGCCCTGATGCTGGAGGACATGCGCAGTGAGGAGGTCCTGCCCATCGGCCGAAGCGGGCCGGCCCGCAACGCCGTGGAGGGCGGCCTCTCGGTCCAGCTCCGCAACCTGGAACGCCAGGCCGGCGTGCGGCGAACGCTCTGACCGTCCCGCGCTCATGAACACCGCAACCGCACCGCCCTGACGACCGAACAGGAGTTCCCCCATGTCCCGATCCGCCGAACCCACCGTCGTCCTGGTCCACGGCGCCTTCGCCGACGCCTCCAGCTACGCCCGCGTCATACCGGAGCTGACCGCCGCGGGCCTGAAAGCAGTGGCTCCCGCGGTGCCCAACCGCGGCCTGGTGGAGGACGCCGCGTACATCGCCTCGGTGGTTCGCGCCGTCGACGGCCCCGTCGTCCTGGTCGGCCACTCCTACGGCGGCGCCGTGATCACCCTGGCCGGCGTGGAGGAGAACGTCGAGGCACTCGTCTACCTGGCGGGGTACGCGCTGGAGGAGGGCGAGAGCCTGGGCGAGCTGCAGGGGCGTTTCCCCGACTCCGGCCTCGCCGACGCGCTCGTCTTCACGCCGTTCCCCGTGGCCGGATCCACCGAGGCCGGCACCGACGTCTCGGTGGATGTCGAGCGGTTCCCCGCCCTCTTCGCCGCCGACGTCGACCCCGGGCTCGCCGCGGTGCTCGCCGTCTCCCAGCGCCCCCTGGCCGCGCGGGCCTTCTCGGAGGCGGCCCCGGTCGCGGCCTGGAAGAGCAAGCCGTCGTGGGGCCTGGTCGCCACCTCCGACCGGACCATCAACCCCGACGTGGAGCGCTACGGCTACGAGCGGGCCGGCATGACCACCGTCGAGGTCGACTCCTCGCACCTGGTCATGCTCGCCCGGCCCGAGGCCGTGGCCGCACTGATCCAGGACGCGGCCCGGTCCGTCACCCGCTGACCCGCCCGCGACGCCGGTGCGTGTGCCCGCGCCTAGCCCACCCCCCGGTGCGGGCTCGGCACGGGCACACAAGCCTCTGACCTCGAACGATTGGTTGATTATGTTCGAACGCTGATAGCTTCGGTCCGCCCCCGGGAACACTCGGCGGGCGAACGGAGGAAGCACACCCATGAGGTTCGGCGCGAGGCTCGCGCTCGCCGTTATCGCCATCGTCGTCACGGCCGCCGCATGTGTCGCCCCTCCCAGCGCTTCCCCGTCCGGCGAGGCCGGGGACTGCGGGCCGTTCGCGCGGTACGGCAGCCACCCCGGAACCCACGTCACCGTCTACGCGCCCAGCCGGGACCGGGAAGCAGACCTGTTCGAAGCGACCTGGGCCGGCTTCGCCGCCTGCACGGGGATCGACGTCCAGTACGAGGGGAACGGGGAGTTCGAGGCCCAGATCCAGCTCCGGGTCGAGGGCGGCCACGCCCCCGACGTGGCGTTCTTCGCCCAGCCCGGACTCCTGGAACGTTTCGCGCGCGGGGGAGAGCTCGAACCCGCGAGCGCGGAGCTCGTCTCCCTGGCCGAACAGGGCTGGTCGGCGGACTGGAACAGCTACGCGACCGTGAACGGCACCCTCTACGGCACTCCGTTGGTCGCGAACGTGAAGTCCTTCGTCTGGTACTCGCCGAAGCTCTTCCGCGACCGGGGGCTGACCGTCCCCCGCACCTGGGCCGAACTGATGGACGTGACGGAGAAGGTCGCCGCTTCGGGGGTCAAACCGTGGTGTGCGGGCCTCGAATCCGGCGAGGCCACCGGTTGGCCCGTGACGGACTGGATCGAGGACGTCCTGCTCCGCCAGCAGGGGCCGGACGTCTACGACCAGTGGGTCTCCCACCGGATCCCGTTCAACGACCCGCGAGTGATCCGGGCCATGGACACGGTGGGGTCCGTCCTCAAGAACGACCGCTATGCCAACGGCGGCTACGGACCGGCCCGCTCGATGGCCTCGATCTCCTACCAGGACGGCGGCACGCCGATCCTCTCCGGCGACTGCGCGATGCACCGCCAGGCGTCGTTCTACGCCGAGCACTGGCCGAAGGGCACCCGGATCGGACCGGACGGGGACGTGTTCGCCTTCCTCCTTCCGGGGGCGGACACAACCAGCAGGCCCGTCCTGGGCGGAGGGACGTTCGCCGCGGCATTCGCCGACCGCCCCGAGGTGCGGGCCTTCCGGGAGTACCTGGCGAGCGCCGACTTCGCCAACGCGCGGATGAAGAAGGGCCCCTTCGTCTCCGCGAACAAGGGAGTGGATCCGGCCGACGCCGCCGGCCCGATCGACAAGCTCTCGATCCAGCTGCTCCAGGATCCCCGGACACAGTTCAGGTTCGACGGGTCCGACCAGATGCCCGCGGCGGTCGGCGCGGGCACGTTCTGGAAGGGAGCCGTCGACTGGATCAGCGGCAAGGACACCGAATCGGTGGCGGCGGCCGTCGAACGGTCCTGGCCGAGCCACTGATGCCGTTCGACGTCGTCGCTCAGCAGCCCAAGCTGGCCCACCTTCTCCAGGGCGTCGCCGCGTTCTCGGCCGTGGTCGGCCTGATCCTCCTGGCACTGCACCGGGGACCGGTACGGCGGCGGGGCGCGGCCCTCCTGCTGCTGGCCCCCGCCCTGCTGCTGCTCACCGTCGGCCTCCTGCTGCCCGGCCTGCACACCCTGGGCCTGTCGTTCACGGGCGACGAAGGGGACACCTGGGTCGGCGTCGACAACTACGTGTGGATGTTCACCGACCCCGGGGCACTGATCGCGCTCCGCAACACCCTGGCGTGGGTGGTGCTCGTGCCCCTGCTGGTGACGGGGATCGGTCTCCTCTACGCCGCGGCCGTCGTACGTGCGCGGTTCCGGGCGCTCGCCCTGTCCCTCGTCCTGCTGCCGATGGCGATCTCGTTCGTCGGCGCCGGCCTGGTCTGGAAGTTCGTCTACGCCTACCGGCCGGCCGGCGCGGAGCAGATCGGGCTGCTGAACGAACTCGTCGTGGCGTTCGGCGGCGAGCCGAGACAGTGGCTCGTGGACTCCCCCTGGAACATCCTGTTCCTCGTCGTGGCGATGGTGTGGAGCCAGGCGGGCTTCGCGGCCCTCCTGCTGGCGGGCGCGATCACGGCGGTTCCCGGCGAGATCGTCGAGGCGGCCCGGCTGGACGGCGCGTCACCGCGGCAGATCTTCCGGCACATCACCGTGCCGTCGATCAGACCCACGCTGCTCGTCGTCGTCCTCACCGAGGTGATCGGCACCTTCAAGGCGTTCGACATCGTCAAGACCATGACCGCCGGGCAGTTCGACACCGGTGTCATCGCCCACGAGATGTACGACCAGTCCTTCCGCTACGGGCGGACCGGCCACGGCGCGGCCCTCGCGGTGCTGCTCTTCCTCCTCGTCACCCCAGTCGTGGCCTACAAGGTCCGTGCGCAGCGGAGCGCGGCGTGAGCGGGGCGAGCGGGGAGCGCGGCGTGAGCGGGGAGCGCGGCGTGCGCGGTGTCCGGGAACGGCTGTCCTCCCGCGTGTTCTCTCTGGCCGCCGTGGTGATCGCGATCCTGTGGACCGTGCCGACGCTCGGCCTGTTCCTCTCCTCGTTCCGTCCCGAGGCCGCGATCAAGACGACCGGCTGGTGGACCGTGTTCGGCTCGCCCCACGTCACGCTCGCCAACTACCGTGAGGTGCTGTTCGGCACCGGGAACGCGTCGGGCCGGCTCGCCGACCACCTCGTCAACTCGATCGTCATCACGCTGCCCTCGGTGCTGTTCCCGCTCGTCCTGGCGTTCCTCGCCGCGTACGCCCTGGCGTGGATCGACTTCAGGGGGCGCGACGTGCTCGTCGTCGGCATCTTCGCGCTCCAGATCGTGCCCCTCCAGATGGTGCTCGTCCCGTTGCTGCGGCTCTTCTCCCGTGGATGGCTGTTCCTGCCCGCGTGGAACGCCACCGGAGCGGCTCGGTTCAGCCAGGTGTGGTTCGCCCACACGGTGTTCGCGTTGCCGGTCGCGGTGTTCCTCCTCCACAACTTCCTGGCCGGACTGCCCCGTGACCTGATCGAAGCGGCCCGGGTCGACGGCGCGTCACACGCGACGCTGCTGCTCCGGATCGTCCTGCCGCTGGCCCGCCCGGTCCTGGTGACGTTCGCGGTCGTCCAGTTCGTCTGGGTGTGGAACGACCTGCTGGTGGCGATGACGCTGTCGGGCGGGACCGCCGGGACCGCTCCGGTGACGGTCGGACTGGCGGCCATGGCCGGGACACGCGGCAACGAGTGGCAGCGGCTCACCGCGGGGGCGTTCGTGTCGGCGTTCGTCCCGCTCCTCGTGTTCCTCCTCTTCCGGCGGCACGTCGCCCAGGGTCTGCTCACGGGGTCCGTCAAGGGATGACACCGGAGGAGACGAGCACGGGCGCCCGGCTGAGCCGACCGGGTCTGCGCGGCCGGGAAGCCGAGCTGGAACAGCTGCGGGCCATGGTCGAGGCGGTGCGCGACGGCGACGGCAGCGGGCTCGCCCTGCTCCTCGGCGAGCCGGGGATCGGGAAGACCGCCCTGCTGGAGGAGACCGTCTCGATCGCACGCGCCAGCGGGTTCACCGTCAGCCGGGGACGCGCCGAGGAACTGCACGAGCTGGCACCGCTGGCGTCGCTGGCCTCGGGCCTGCTGCACGGCGACCCGCCGCTGCTGGCCGCGGAGGACTTCGCGCACCTGGCGGGCCACCACGACCAGCGTGTCTGGCTGGTGGAACGGCTGGCCCGGCTGATCGAGGAGCGCTCGGCGGGCGCGCCCGCGCTGATCGCGATCGACGACGTCCAGTGGACCGATCCGCTGAGCCGGTTCGCACTGAACGTCATGCCGGCACGACTGCTGGCCTCCCCGGTCCTCTGGCTGCTCGCGGGGAGGGAGAACCCGGACCTGCGCGGGGGCGCCACCCGGACGGCGACGCTCGCGCTGCGGCCGCTGTCAAATGCGGCGCTCGCCGAGTTGGCGCGGGACGTACTCGGCGGGACGGTACCGGATCGCGTCACCGGGCTGCTCGACACGGCCGGCGGCAACCCGTTCCTCGCGGTGGAGGTGCTGGAAGGCATCGCGGCGTCGGGTGCGGACGGGGCCGGGCCGCCGGAGCGGCTGGTGCTCGGGGTCCGCGGCAAGCTGTCCGCGCTCCGACCGGGCACCCTCGCGTTCCTGCGGATCGGCTCGGTCCTGGGCCGCGCCTTCCACCTCGCCGACGCCGCCGCCCTGTGCGGCAGGCCGGCCGCGGGCCTCATCGGCGAACTGCACGAGGCGATCGGCGCCGGGCTCATCGAGGACGACGGCGAACGCCTCGTGTTCCGTCATGATCTGCTCCGGCAGGCGGTCTACGCCGACCTCGCGCCCTCCGCGCGGCGGGCACTGCACCGGGAGGCGGCGAGTCGGCTCGTCGCGGCGGGCCGGACCTCGGCCGACGCGGTCCCGCACCTGCTCAAGAGCGCCGAACCGGGTGACCGGGAGGCGGTCCGGCTGCTCGGCCGCGCCGCCTCGGACGTGCTCACCGTCATGCCCGACCTCGCCGCCGACCTGTCCGTACGCGCCATGGAACTGGTGCCGCCCCACGATCCCGCGGAGTTCGACGTGGGTGAACGGGCCATCACCGCCCTCACCCGTGCGGGCCGGTACACCCGGGCACGGGAGATCGGCGACGTCCTCCTGGCCCGGCAGCCCCCGTTGGACGTCTTCGCCCGCCTGCAGTCGGTCCTCGGGGACACGCTGTGGCACCTCGACGACATCCATGAGCTGACCCGCCGCTCGACGGCCGCCCTGGGCGTCGTCACCGACCCGGCGGTCCGCGCCCGGCTGACCGCGCGACTCGCGCTCGCCCAGTCCCGCGGCCGCGACCTCGGCAGTGCTCGCGGGACCGCGGAACGGGCCTTCGCCGAGGCGGAGTGCGCGCAGGACCGGGAGGCCCGCGTCGTCGCGCTGTGGGGCCTGGGCGAGATCGCCCTCAACGCGGGCGAGTGTGCGTCCGCCGTCGACCACCACACGGCGCTCAGCGCGTTCGACGCGGCCTTCCTGCCCGAGGAGGTCGTCGCCCGGGTCCACCTGGACGACTTCGACACGGCCCGGCACCTGCTGCGGACGGCGGGCGACGACCCGCTGCGACCCGCGATGCTGATGTGGGCCCAGGGAAGCCTGAATCTGGGGCTCGGGCGGCTCGACGACGCGGAGGCCGACCTCGTCACCACCGAGCGGCTGGAGGCGGACATCCAGGTGCCCGCGAACCTGGTCAACATTCGCGTCCACCGGGGCTGGCTGGCGCTGCTGCGTGGCGATCGCGAGGCCGCGGAGGAACACGTCGGGGTGGTCAGGGCGGCGGTGGCCGGCCGGCCGAACCCGGGGAACCACGCCGTCCACCAGTACCTGGAGGCCCTCCTCGCCGACACCGACGGCGACCACGCGGCGGCGGCCGAACGGCTGCGATCCGCCCAGCGGGACCACCCCTTCGTCCGCTGGAGGCTCCTGCGCACCCGGTTCGTCGAGGCCGTGCAGATCGCCCTGCGTGCCGGAGACCGGGCTCTGGCCGCGGACCTCGCGGCCCAGGCGGCCGACTACGCCTCCCACAACCCCGCCGTGCCGACGGCACAGGGGACGGCCACCCACACGGCGGCACTGGTGAACGCCGATCCCGGCCTTCTGGAACGGTCCGTCCGGATCCTCCTCAACGGTCCCCGGCCGCTGCACCTCGCGGCGGCCCGCGCCGACCTCGGCCGCGCGCTGTCGGCCGTGGGGGACGCCGCCGCGGTACCCGCCCTGACGAGGGCCTACGAGGCGTACGCCCACGCGGGGGCCGGCTTCGAGGCCGACAAGGTCCGGGCGGAACTGGACCGGGCCGTGACGGGCTCCGGCCGGCGTCCGGCCCGCCCCCGTCCCGGCCAGGGGTGGGACGCGCTCACCGCTTCGGAACGCAAGGTCGCCCGGCTCATCGCCGCAGGACACACCAACCGGTCGGCCGCTGCCGCCCTGGTCGTGTCTCCGCACACGGTCAACACGCACCTGACGTCGATCTTCCGCAAGCTCTCGGTGAACTCCAGGGTCCACCTGACCCGGCTGGTACTGGCGCAGGCCGAAGTCGACACGGCCGACCCGTCGCCGTCCGCGCACTCTGCGCCCGCGGGCAAGGCCCGGGGCGCCGCACGACAATCGGCGGCTCCTCCCCCGCCATAGCGTGACGGCATTCCGCGCCGCGACGACGCGCGGACCAGCCGAACCGAAGCGAGGAAGACACAGCCATGCCGTACATCACCGTTGGCCAGGAGAACACCACCGCCGTCGAGGTCTACTACGAGGACCACGGCACCGGTCAGCCGGTCGTGCTCATCCACGGCTTCCCCCTCGACGGCCACTCCTGGGAGCGCCAGAGCGCCGCGCTCCTCGACGCCGGCTACCGCGTCATCACCTACGACCGCCGCGGCTTCGGCCGGTCCTCCCAGCCGACGACCGGCTACGACTACGACACCTTCGCGGCCGACCTGAACACCGTGATGGAGACCCTCGACCTGAACGACGCCGTCCTCGTGGGCTTCTCCATGGGCACCGGCGAGGTCGCCCGCTACGTCTCCGCGTACGGCTCCGCCCGCGTCGCCAAGGTCGCCTTCCTCGCCTCGCTGGAGCCCTGCCTGCTGAAGAGCGACGACAACCCGGACGGTGTCGCCCCGAAGGAGTTCTTCGACGGCATCGTCGCCGCGGTGAAGGCCGACCGCTACGCCTACTACACCGCCTTCTTCAACGACTTCTACAACCTCGACGAGAACCTGGGCACCCGCATCAGCGAGGAGGCCGTCCGCAACAGCTGGAACACCGCGGCCGGCGGCGGCTCCTTCGCGGCCTCGGCGGCGCCGTCGACCTGGTACACCGACTTCCGCGCCGACATCCCGGCCGTCGATGTCCCCGCCCTGATCCTGCACGGCACGGCCGACCGCATCCTCCCGGCCGAGAACACCGCGCGTCCCTTCCACAAGGCGCTCCCGTCCGCCGACTACGTCGAGATCGACGGCGCCCCGCACGGCCTGCTGTGGACCCACGCGGAGGAGGTCAACGCCGCGCTCCTCGCGTTCCTGGCGAAGTGAGGCCGTTCCCGCCCGCTCGCACGCAGTGAGCCCCCGCCCGCGGCAGCCCGTCATCCGGCTGCCGCGGGCGCCGGACGATCAGGAGTCGTCCGGCTACGAGGCCCGCGACCACCGCATCCAGACAGGTTCAGGAGAGCAGAAGCATCATGCAGTTCGGCATCTTCACCGTCGGGGACGTGACACCCGACCCCACCGACGGCCGCGTCCCGACGGAACACGAGCGCATCAAGGCGATGGTCGCCATCGCCCTCAAGGCCGAGGAGGTCGGCCTGGACGTCTTCGCGACCGGAGAGCACCACAACCCCCCGTTCGTCCCGTCGTCCCCGACCACCCTGCTCGGCCACATCGCCGCCCGCACCGAGAGACTGGTCCTGTCCACCGCCACGACCCTGATCACCACCAACGACCCGGTGAAGATCGCGGAGGACTACGCGATGCTCCAGCACCTGGCCGACGGCCGGGTCGACCTCATGCTGGGGCGTGGCAACACCGGACCGGTGTACCCCTGGTTCGGCCAGGACATCCGCCAGGGCATCGACCTCGCCAGGGAGAACTACGCGCTGCTGCGCCGGTTGTGGCGTGAGGACGTGGTGGACTGGGAGGGCAGGTTCCGCACGCCCCTGCAGGCCTTCACCTCGACACCGCGGCCGCTGGACGGCGTCGCGCCGTTCGTCTGGCACGGGTCGATCAGGTCGCCCGAGATCGCGGAACAGGCCGCGTACCACGGCGACGGTTTCTTCCACAACAACATCTTCTGGCCCGCCGATCACACCAGGCGCATGGTCCAGCTGTACCGGCGCCGGTACGCCCACCACGGCCACGGCCGTCCGGAGGACGCCATCGTGGGGCTGGGCGGCCAGGTCTTCATGCGCAAGAACTCGCAGGACGCGATACGGGAGTTCCGTCCCTACTTCGACAACGCGCCGGTCTACGGCCACGGCCCGTCGCTGGAGGAGTTCACCGAGCAGACCCCGCTGACCGTGGGCTCTCCCCAGCAGGTCGTCGAACGGACCCTGTCCTTCCGGGACGGCGTGGGCGACTACCAGCGCCAGCTCTTCCTGATGGACCACGCGGGCCTGCCCCTCAAGACCGTCCTGGAGCAGCTCGACATCCTCGGCGAGGAGGTCGTGCCCGTGCTGCGCCGGGAGTTCGCGATCGGACGTCCGGACGACGTGCCGGACGCCCCCACCCACGCGGCACGGGTCACGGCCGCCGCGACCGCGCGGGAGGTGAGCGCCGCGTGAAGCTGGTCGCCGTTTCCGCGGGGTTGAGCACCCCTTCCTCCACCCGCCTGCTCGCGGACCGACTGGCCGGGTCGGTCCGCGACGAACTCGCCGTCCGGGGCCGTGCCGTGTCGGCCGAGGTCGTGGAGCTGCGCGAACTGGCCGTCGATGTCGCCAACCATCTCCTGACCGGCTTTCCGGCACCGCGCCTGGCCGCCGCGATCGACGCGGTGACCGGAGCCGACGGCCTGATCGTCGTCACCCCCGTGTTCACGGCCTCCTACAGCGGCCTGTTCAAGTCCTTCTTCGACGTGATCGCCCCGGACGCCCTCGCCGGCAGACCGGTCCTGATCGCGGCCACCGGTGGTACGGCTCGCCACTCCCTCGTCCTCGAGCACGCCGTGCGACCGCTCTTCGCGTACCTGCGCGCCACCGTCGTCCCCACCGCGGTGTACGCGGCGTCCGCGGACTGGGGATCCGGAGGGGACCAGTACGCCGACGGCCTGCCCGCCCGCATCCGCCGCGCGGGCGGCGAGCTGGCCGCGCTCCTGGCCGACCGCCCGGAGCGGGCCGAACCCGAGGACGACGTCACCGCCCTCGAACGGCAGCTCGCCGACCTGCGGTTCGACTGAGACCGGTCGCTCCGAGGCGCCGCCTGCCCGGGCGGAGCCGCCGTGCCGCATACTGATCCGCCGTACCGCACGTGGACGGATCTCGTCCCGTGCGGCCCCGGCCGGCGGAGTGAGTGTGAACCGATTGACGACATGGCCCTTCCCCGAGGGCGTCGGGGGTGGGGGGACTCCGGTCCGCGGCCGGGAGGAGGAACTGGCGTTCGTCGAGGCGCGGCTCGATGCCCTCGCCCGGGGGGCAGGCGGGATCGTCCTCGTCGAGGGCCCCGCGGGAATCGGCCGGTCGAGGCTGCTCGTGGAGGCCTCGGCCGCCGCGAAACGGCGCGGGACGAGGGCGTTCCAGGGTGGAGCCGACCCCGACGAGCAGTTCGTACCGCTCAGCCCGTTGCTGGACGGGCTGTTCGCGGGCGAGGAACCGCTCTCGGGCGCCGACCGGCTGCGGGACCTCGCCGCGACGCCCGGTCAGCGGTTCTGGCTGCTCCAGGAACTGGGGGACCGCCTGCGGGAGGCCGCTCGGAACGGGCCGCTGCTCATCGTCCTCGACGACCTCCAGTGGTGCGACGAACTGACGCTCCTCACCTTCCACACCCTCGCGGGCGCACTCGCGCCGCACCCGATCCTGTGGCTGGTCGCCGTGCGCCACGGGAGCGTGCCTCCCCGGGTCCGCACGACACTGGACAGGATTCGGCAGGCCGGGGCGCACGAGTTGGTCCTGGGGCCACTCGGTGACCCGGCGGTCGCCCGGATCGCCGAGGACGCCCTGGGCGCGGTTCCCGACCCGGGCGTCCTCCGTGTCGCGCGCCGCGCCGAGGGTGTACCGCAGTTGCTCAAGGACCTGCTCGACGCGCTACGGGACGAGGGGCTGGTGACGATCGAGAACGGCACGGCCCGACTGCCGGCCGGGCCCCTCCCCCTCCCGCGACTGCCCTCCGTCGCCGGCCGGCTGACCCGGCTTCCCGCCCCGACGCGCGAACTCGTGGAGACGGCGGCCGCGGTGGGACGCCCCGTGACCGTGCAGCTGCTGGCCGAGCTGCTCGGCAGGTCACCGGCGGCGCTGATCGGCGCCGTTCAGGAATCCCTCGACTCCGGTCTGCTCGTCGAAAGGGACGACCGTCTGGAGTTCCGCCACGAGCTGATCCGTGAGGCCGTGGAAGCCGGTCTCCCTCCCACCTTGCGCGCCACCCTGCGGGGTCATGCCGCCGAGGTGCCACCGGCGCGTACGGCGTCCCCGGTCGCCCCCTCCGCGCCGGTGCCCGCGGGCGTGCGGCTCAGCGACCGGACGGCCGTCGAACGGCTGCGTGCCGCCGCGGCCGATCTCGCGGCCACCGCGCCCGAAGCAGCGGCGGAGCTCAGCCTCAGAGCCCTGGAACTCACCATGGAGGACCCGGCGCAACGGCCGAAGGTCATCGCCGAGACGCTCCCGCTGCTCTGGCAGATGGGGCAGCCGACCCAGGCGCACGACCTGGGGGCGTCGGCCCTGGCCGCCGGTGATCTCGGGCCCGACGACGAGGCGCGGATACGCCTCGCCATGGCGCGCCTTGCCAGTCACTTCGATTTCGCCGAGGCCGTCCGCCAGGCCCGTGCGGGGGCGGCACTGCCCGGGATCCCGGCCGCACTGCGGGCCCGGCTGCTCGCCCTGTTGTGCCTGGGCCTGTCGCTGGCGGGTGACCCCGAGGGTGCGGAGCGGACCGCTGCCGAGGCGCGGGAGGCCACCGACGCGGCCCGGGACGGCATCGCCCAGGCCACCATGATGGTGGTCGACTCGGCCCTGTGCTTCTACCGGATGGACTGGAACGAGGCGCTCCGCCGGGCGAGCCGGGCGGCCGCCCTGGCGGCCGGACTGGGCATCACCCCTTCGGTCTGGATTCCGGAGGCACTGTGGCAGTGCCTGCTGCTGACCGTGGCCGGCCGCACCGCGGAGGCGCTCGCGCTCGCCGACGCCGGGGTCCACGACACCCGCCACCAGGGCCGGGCGGCGGCCGCACGCCTGTGGCTCATGCACCGCGCCCGGGCGCTCCTGGACGCCGGGCGGCTGGCGGAAGCCCGGGCCGAGGCGGAAGCCGCCGCCGACATGAGGGGTGCGTTCGACGGCGGAGACCTCGCTGAACTCATGCTCCTGTACACGCTGACGCGAGTGGCGATCCACACCGACGACCGCGAAGCCGCTCAGCGGTGCGCGGCGCAGGCGCGGCGCGTGCGGGGGACGGGCGCACCGCTCGCCCGTAGCGTCAGTGCCTGGATGCTGGTACAGCTGGCGGACTTCGACGGTCGGCCCGACCGGGCCCTGGCGGAACTCCACGAGGTGCTGGCGGCGCTCGCCGAGGAACGGCCGGCCCTGGTGAGCCCGGTCGACCCGATGGACACTCCCGCCCTCGTCCGCACGGCCCTGCGCGCCGGCGCATCCGAGCGGGCCGCCCCGGCCGTCGAGGTGGCCGAGCGGCGAGCCGCGCGCAACCCGGACTTCACGATCCTCGCCGCCAGTGCCGCGCACGCCCGCGGGCTGCTCGACAACGATCTGGCACACCTCCTGCGCGCCGTCCGGCTGTACGAGGGGTGCTCACGCCCGATCGCCCGGGCGTCCGCGCTGGAGGACGTCGGACGCAAGCTCGCGACCACCCGCAGGCCCGAGGCGGTGCCGTACCTGGACAAGGCTCTGGTCCTCTACACCCAGGCAGGCGCCGAGCGGCACGTCGCGCGGGTCCGTCGGCGCCTGCGGGCCGCCGGCGTGCGCCGGCGCCCCTCGCCGGCCGGATCGGCCAAGGAATGGCCCGAGCTGACGGCGTCCGAGCTCCGGGTGGCACGGCTCGTGGCCCAGGGTCTGACGAACCCGCAGGTGGCCGAACAGCTCTCCCTGTCGCCCCACACGGTGGGTTCGCACCTGCGCCGTGCCTACACCAAGCTCGACATCGCCTCCCGGGCGGAGCTGGCCCGACTGGTGGAGAGGCGCGACAGCGGAGAGTGATCGCTTCGTATCCCCCGTCGACGCCGTACCTATGGACCCTTCGTGCGATGTGCGGACATCGCCGCCTCCTCAAAATGATCAACAGCTGCGGAAAGGAAGCGTTCCGCAGGGAACAGTTGGTCGAGAGAGGAACAGCGCATGACCGCAAGGCTCCAGCGAGCCCGCCCTGGCAGCCCTGGACTCCAGGCGCTCGTCGACGAACTCGCGGAGCAGCTCGGCCGGTCCGTCGCGATCGACGATCCGCTGGTCCGCGTGGTCTGCACGAGTCGCCACTTCGGCGACGAGGACCCGGTACGCATCGGCACGCTGCTCCAGGGCCGTGCCGACAACGCGACGATCCGCTACGTACTCGCCCAAGGAGTCACCCAGTGGCCCAGGGCCGGATTCATCGAGGGCCGTGACGACCTCGGACTCCTGCCCCGCTACGTCGTGCCGCTGCGCGAGCGCGGGCACCTCCTGGGGCTGCTCATGGTGGTGGCGCCCGAGATGACGCTCGAACCGAAGGAGACCGAAGCCATCGGGCGGGCCGCCGGCCTGATGGCCGCCCAGATGTACGTCGAGCAGCTCGGCGCCGACACCCGGAAGACCGACGAGCGGACCCTGGTCCTGGAACTCGTCGGCACCAACGTCGTCACCCGCACCGCCGCACGTCGGCGGGCCGTGGAACTCGGGCTGCTCGGCGAGGCCGAACACGTCCTGGTCACCCTGGTCAGGCTGCGCCGCGGAACGGAGCCCGTACGGCAGCCCGAGGCGGCTCTGTGGGGAGCCCTGGAGGGCTTCCGGCAAACACGTTCGGCGCACGGCGTCCTCGCGGTCGACCAGGACCGGGCGGTCCTGCTCCAAGTCCGTGAGCGGCCTCCCGCCCCGCCCGAGGTCGCCACCCAGTCGGCCCGCATCCTCGACGAACTCGCCACCTTCCTGGAACCGTCGGCGGCTCCGGTCATCGGTGTCGGCGGGCGGCACCCGGGCCTGCAGCACGCCTGGCGGTCGTACGAGCAGTCCCTCGTCGCGGCCCGGGCCGCGCGCCGGATCCCCTCGCTGCGAAGCATCGGCGACTGGGACCTGCTCGGGGAGTTCGCCGTGCTCCTCCAACTCCCCGAGCACGCACTGAACTCCTCCCTCGTCCCCGAGCCACTGCGCACCCTGAACGAGGCCCACGGCGACGACCGGCTCCGGGACACCCTGCGCTGCTTCCTCGAACACGCCGGATCGATCCCCAGGACCGCCGAGGCGCTGCGGCTCCACCGCACGTCGCTCTACTACCGCCTGCGCCAGATCCAGGAGATCACCGGACTCGACCTCGACGACGGCGGTCACCGGCTCACGCTGCACCTGGGGCTCAGGATCGAGGAACTCCTCGCCACCGGGGACGACCGGGCCGCCTGATCCCGGCCGGCCCCACCGGTCCACCGGTCCCCACCGGTCCACCGGTCCCCGCCGGTCCCCGCCGCTTCGACAAAGCGAGAAGGATCCGCGACCCGATTCCTACAGCGCGCGGTGGTGGCGGCGAAGGGCCCCAATCGAAGATGTGAGAGACGGCGCGGGCACGACCACACGCCCGTGGCCAGAGAAGGAAGAGGTCATGAAGGAACTGATCACCACCGACGGGACACGCCTCGCCTACCGGGACACCGGTGGCGAGGGCATCCCCCTGGTCATGCTCCACGGCTGGGGCCAGAGCCAGGCGATGTTCCGCCACCAGGCCGAGAACCTGTCGCCCGGCCGTCGCGTGATCACCGTCGACTTCCGGGGCCACGGGCTGTCCGACAAGCCGAAGCACGGCTACCGCATCGCCCGGCTCTCCCGCGATGTGCTCGAACTCGTCGACCACCTAGGGCTGGTGCGCTTCGACGCCCTGGGGTGGTCGATGGGCGTCTCGGTCTGGTGGAGCTTCATCGACCAGTACGGCACCGGACGCATCCGCCGCCTCGTCGCCGTCGACCAGCCGGCGGCCGTCGCCGCCGTCCCCTGGACGACCGGGGAGGAGCAGCGGCAGTCCGGCGCCATCTTCGACGTGTCGCGACTCCTCGAACTACTCGCCGCGCTCGCGGCCCCCGGTGGTGACGAGGTGCGCGCCGACTTCGTGCGCGGCATGTTCTCGGGCGAGCCGGACCCGGAGATCCTCGCCTTCGTCGCACGGGAGATCACCTCGACTCCCGCCCACGCCGGCGTCCCCCTGCTGTTCGACCACTGCGCCCAGGACTGGCGCGACGTGCTTCCCCGGATCGATGTGCCGACCCTGGTGATCGGCTGCGAGGGAAGCCATGTGAACCCCGAATCGCAGCGCTTCATCGCCCGGCAGATTCCGGGCGCCCGAATCCATGTGTTCACGTCCGAGGCGGCGAATTCACATTTCCCGTTCCTCGAGAACCCGGCGGCTTTCAACGCGGTGGTGGAGAAGTTCCTCGCCGAGGACCCGGACCTGGGGGCGTAGACCGTCTCCGTGTCCGTTCCGGCAGCCGCTCGAACGGCTGCTCCACCGCAAAGAACCGAAAGGCTTGGAGTTCTCATGATTCAGTCAGTGATGTCACGCGCGCCGGAAAGGGAGGAACACCGGCCCGCCGCTCTCCGGCCGGTTTCCTCCTCCGAATGGCTCGTCGAGATCCCTTCCGGCATACCGAGCGAGGGGGACGGAAACTTCCTCTATCTCGGGATGCACGTCCGGGGGTCGGCGACCAGCGTCCGCGCGGGGGTCAGGACGGCGCTGGAGCCGCACGACCTGGTCTTCTGCGACCCGGCGAGGCGCCACCTCCTGCAGTTCGGCGACGACTGCCGCATGATCTTCTTCCGGGTGCCCCGCGGCTATCTGGGAGTCACGGAGTCGGAACTGGACCAGGTGGTGGGTGTTCCCGTGCCCGGTGGCGACGGGCTGGGCGCACTGGTGTCGGACTTCCTGTCCGCGCTCGCCGACCAGGCCGACTTCCGCCGGTCCAGGCACGGGGACCGGCTCGCCCGTACGGCCGTCCACCTCCTGTCCGTCCTGCTCATGGAAGTCCTCGGGACCGGGGAGGAGGGCGAGGAGGCCGAGGCACCGACGATCGGCAGCGAGATGCTGTCCCGGATCCGGTGCTTCGTCGAGGAGCACCTCATGGACCCGGACCTCTCGCCGGAGTCGATCGCACGCGCCCACCACATCTCCGTCCGGTACCTGCACAAGCTCTTCCAGAACGAGGGCATCACGGTGAGCCAGTGGGTGCGGCGACGTCGGCTGGAGTCCTGCAGGGTCGAGCTGGGCCGGTCCAACCGCCGGTTCACCGTGGCGGCGGTGGCGCACCGCTGGGGCTTCAGCAGCCCCTCGCACTTCAGCCGCACCTTCCGGGGCGCGTACGGCATGACCCCGAGCGAATGGCAGTCCATGGCAGCCTCGGCCGTCGCCGACGCCCCGCACGCGGCCTGACACCGAGAAGAGAACCGCCATGACCACCCCCACCGTCGTCCTCGTACACGGCGGCTTCGGCGACGCAGCGGCCTGGATAGGCGTCATCTCGGAACTGCGCAGCCGCCGCATCCCGGTGATCGCACCGCCGAATCCCCTGCGCGGCCTCGCCTCCGACGCCGCCTACGTCGCGTCCGTCGTCTCCCAGATCGCCGGCCCCGTCCTTCTCGTCGGCCACTCCTACGGCGGTGCGCTGATCACCGTGGCCGGCGCCGCGGAGAACGTCGTCGGACTCGTCTACATAGCCGCGTACGTGCTCCACGAGGGCGAGTGCCTCGGCGATCTGGAGAGACGCTTCCCCGACTCCTCGCTCACGAGCAATTTGAAGCGGTGGACCTACCCGCTCGTCGACGGCGACTCCGCGGTCGAGGTCACCATCGACGAGGCGGCCTTCCCCGCCGTCTTCGCCGCGGACGTGGCGGAGGAGGTCGCCGAGGTCCTGGCAGCGGCCCAACGCCCGGTCGCCACTGCGGCCTTCACCGAGACGGCATCCGCCGCCGCCTGGCAGCTGAAGCCGTCCTGGGCCCTGGTGGCCGGAGCCGACCGCGCGATCAACCCGGAGGTCCAGCGCTTCGGCGCCGAGCGGGCCGGGTCCGTCGTCATCGAGCTCCCGGACGCCTCCCACGCCGTCGCCCTGTCGGAGCCCAGGCAGGTCGCCGATCTGATCCGGGACGCGCTGCGGGCGACGAGCTGACCGCAACGCACCGAGTGGCGCCGGCGAATCCCGGTCCGTCCGCGCCACGTTGATGCGCGAATCGCGTGCACCAGAGGACAAGAACGCGTGCGTGGAACGGCTCGACGACATCCGGATCACCGGTAATTTCAAGGAAGGCGAAAGGAACCGCAATGCAGCCCCCACTCGAAAAGACGATCAGCGCGAGGCTGATGACAGCAGAGCACGAATGGCATGAACTGACCTTGCGCATGAGGCATTCGCCGGACGATGCGCTGGCAGTCCGCATGGACCTTTTCGCAGTCGAGGACGATCCACCGGCCGCGACCTGGGTGTTCGGCCGGGATCTGCTCGCCACCGGACTCATCCTGCCGACGGGCGAGGGAGACGTACGCGTCCGGCCCCACGGCGAGGACGAGACGGACGTCGAGCTCATCTCGGGGCAGTCCTGGTGCGTCGTCAGGATGGCGTCGGCCCATGTGCGCGACGTGGTGGCCAGGACGCAGTCCGCCGGGGAACGCTGGGAGGACAAGGCCCGGGCCGAACTCGACAGGGTTCTGGCGGAGATCCTTTCCAGCGGTATCACGAACGCGGATTCCTAGGCCTCAAGTACCGCCCGGGCCCGCGCCGAAACGCTGACCATCCGCGTTCGCACAGCCGTTGCCCCCGCCGTCCCGGCTATTCCCGCGCCACCCCGCTCTCGAAGGCCATCGCGGGCGCCCGCCTGGTGGTGCTCGAAGACGCCCCACACGGCCTCATCTGGACGCACGCCACCGAGGTCAACAAGGAACTGCTCGCCTTCATCGGCGAGTGATCGACCGCTCCCCCGCTCCCTCCTCTCTGCTCCTCTCCTCGCTGTTCCCCTCTTCCTCCTCCCCTCTTCCTGCTCCCCGAAAGCGAGATCGCATGTCGAGCATGCCCGTCGCCGGGATCCGTCCCGGGCCCTCGGCCCCCGGCGCCTCCCCCGACCACACCGCCGACCTGGTCGTGCGCAACGCCAAGGTGTACACCGGCGACCCCCTGCGCCCCCGGGCGAGCGCGGTCGCGATCCGCGCCGGCCTGATCACCGCCGTCGGCGACGACGCCGACGTCCTGCCGCAGGTCGGCCCGCGCACCCGCGTGGTCGACGCGCTCGGCCGGCGGGCCGTCCCCGGCCTCAACGACTCGCACCTGCACGTCATCCGGGGCGGCCTCAACTACGTGATGGAGCTGCGCTGGGACGGCGTGCCGACGCTGCGCCAGGCACTGGCCATGCTGCGCGCCCAGGCCGAACGCACCCCGCCGGGCCAGTGGGTCCGGGTGGTGGGCGGCTGGTCCGCCGACCAGTTCGCGGAGCGCCGGCTTCCCACCCTCGCCGAACTCAACGCCGCCGCCCCCGACACCCCGGTGTTCGTGCTGCACCTGTACCAGTCGGCGCTGCTCAACCGGGCGGCACTGCGGGCCGCGGGCTTCACCCGAGACACCCCCGACCCCGTCGGCGGGCAGATCGTGCGCGCACACGACGGTGAGCCGACCGGCATGCTGCTGGCCGCCCCGGGCGCCCTGCTGCTGTACTCCACCCTGGCCAAGGCGCCGACCCTGGACGAGGCCGACAAGGCCGCCTCCACCCGGCACTTCCTGCGCGAGCTCAACCGCTTCGGGCTCACCTCCGCCATCGACGCGGCGGGCGGCTTCCAGAGCTTCCCGGAGAACTACGGCACCGTCACGGAACTGGCGAAGAACGGCCAGCTGACGCTCCGGATCGCCTACCACCTCTTCCCGCAGACCGCCGGGCAGGAGCTGGACGACCTGCGGCGCTGGGTGGAGACCGTCCGCCCCGGCGACGGGGACGAATGGCTGCGGCTCAACGGGGCCGGGGAGAACCTCACCTGGGCGGCCGCCGACTTCGAGAACTTCTCCGAACCGCTCCCCGAACTCGGCCCGTACGAAGCCGGGTTCGAGCAGGCGGTACGCCTGCTGATGGAGCACGACTGGGGCTTCCGGCTGCACGCGAGCTACGACGAGACGATCCGCCGCGATCTGGCGGTCTTCGAGCGGCTGGCCGCCGAGGGCCTGTTCCCCGGTGGGAACCGCTGGCTCTTCGACCACGCCGAGACGGTCTCCACCGCGAGCCTGGACCGGATCGCGGCGCTCGGCGGCGCCGTCTCGGTGCAGAACCGGATGTCCTTCCAGGGCGAGGCGTTCGTCCGACGCTACGGCGCGGCCGCGGCCGCCGACGCCCCGCCGGTGCGGGCGATGCTGGAGCGCGGCCTGACGGTGGCCGCCGGCACCGACGCCACCCGGGTCTCCTCCTACAACCCGTGGGTGGCGCTGCACTGGCTGGTCTCCGGACGGGCCGTCAGCGGACGTACGCTCCGCCCGACCGCCAACCGGCTGAGCCGAGAGGAGGCGCTGGAGCTGTACACCCTCGGCGGCGCCCGACTCACCGGCGAGGAGGAGGTCAAGGGCCGCCTCCGGGTGGGCAGTTACGCCGACCTCACGGTGCTCAGCGCGGACTACCTGACCGTCCCCGAGGAGGACATCCCGCACATCGAGTCGGTGCTCACCGTGGTCGGCGGCCGCATCGTGTACGGCACCCAGGAGCACGAGGGCCTCGCCCCGGAGCTGCCGGCCGTGGTCCCGCTGTGGAGCCCGGTGGCCCGCTTCGGCGGCTACCAGGCCACCCCGGCGCCGAGCCTGTCCGGCGTCCGGCAGGCCGAACGGCTGGCCGAGGCGGCGGCCGACTCCGACGAGCAGCGCGCCTGGCGCGCGGCCCGCGGCCAGTGGGTACCCGGACAGGCCGCCGGCCCCGCACTCGACGACCCCTGCTTCCTCTGAGCCACCCACTTCCGGGCCGACAGTCTCACCACCGTGCGCCGCCAGGCCTTGCCACCCGGCGGCGCACGGCGTCGCCCGGCACGAGGACAAAACCCGACCTCGGCGACATACCCGTCCCCGCCCGGCGCCGAGTCAAGCCGCCTGACGGATACGCAGCAGCGCTCCACACAGAGGCGCGCAGAACACCGGGCAGCCGAACCACAATTGGCGCCCACTCAAGCAACCGCCCACAGACATGCCCGCACACAGAAGCATCAAAGCCATTCCGACGCAGACCCGCGTCCGATCGGCCTGTCAGCCGCGCTCAACTCGCCACTCGAGGAGCAACCGGCCACCCCAAGGCACTCCCATGTGCAGGACGCACCCCCAGAAGGCAACGTGAATAACCGTTCACGACCACACTGCGACCACCAGCACAAAAAGGCCGCCCCTGCCCTTCGACAGAAACGGCCTCCGACCTGCGTAAACGCCGGTCAGGACGACAGGATTTAAACCTGCGACCCCTTAGGCATAGCCATCGCTGCACGTCGGACGGTAGACAGCCCGCGCTTTTCGTTCGCCGAAAGGCACCTCAGAGACGGTGGTGAACGACGCGTGGTCCCCGGCAAGTCCCCAAATCTACCCGCTCCCAATCAGCTTCGGTTCCATCGCTGCGACTGCTGAGAAACCGCCTCAAGCTGACAAGGCTCCAGCCGTCGTGATCCTCGGCACCGGATGCGATCGCTACCACGATGCGCCTGGCACGGTTGAACTCGGTGGCGGCGTTGCGGCCCTCGGTCGCCCGCAAGGGCGACTGCCACGGGGCGCCAGGGCACCGTGCGCACACGATGCCAATTCCGTTGGATCACTCTGACACCTGGCCACGCGTAGCGCTGTCTGATCGCTCTACGACCTCAATCTGCCCAGTCCAGGAACGCACCGTCCACGTCAGCAGAACCATCCCACCGCCGACCATCAGAGACCAGACGACCGCCACTGGGATGGATAAGGAAATCCTCTCGCTCTCCGCGTACACGCCTCCGGTCGCGACCGTCAGGGCCCAAACAGTCAAAGGGACAAGAACTGTGGGATATCCGAGCCGCAAACGCCAGTGACCGAAGAAGAAAGCAAAGACGAGATTGGATCCGACGACCGCCGGACAGAGGCCCCAGAACGACGGGTCACTAGAAGCGAACGAGGCGCGGCCCGATACGTAGCCCATGAGAGCCAGATACATCACGGCTACGCTGGAGCTGAGAATCCGCATAACGCCCGGCCGCGGAGCGTGGATAACCACTCGCGTGTGGACTGGTAGAGGCAAAGCGTCGGTTGTGGCCTTGGCGGGGCGCGCCGCAACGGTCGGTGCAGACGGTGCTGGCTCTACCTCGGCCTCATCAGGCGTGTGGGACTTCAGCGGATCCTGGGGATCCGGCTCTGCGGTCGACATCGTGGGTTTGGCCGGAGGTTCGGTGGCTACAGTTCGGGGGGCAGCGCGGCTGCGTCGGTGGTCCGCCGGGCGTAGTTGGGTGAGGGTGGAGGTGACTGCACCGGCAGCCCAGTCGAAGGTGGTAGCGAAGTCATCGTCCTCGCTTGCGCGTTCGATGAGGGCGTTCTGGAGGTTGAGAAGCAGGTCGCGGGCGGATTCCGGAGCCGCTTGGGTTGCGATCCGCTGGGTGACCATAGGCAGGAGGAGCGCTGGGGCGGCGGCCACGGCCCGGGCAGCACTGGTGACGAGTTCCGGCTGGGTGGCCGAGGCGCGGGTGATGACGGTTAGGCCTTGGTAGCGCTGGGCGTTGGTGAGATGAGGGTGAGGCAGAAGGCGTTCGATGAACTCACCCCCACTGTCCTGCTCGACTTCCGCGACTAGAGCGGCACCGAGCAGGTCGGGGCCCATGGCACCCCAGCGAGCCCCGCTGCCGGACGGGTAGAGCGCGGTAAGGATCTCCTCGTAGGCCGCCAGGTCCCCAGCCTGGGGAGCCGTCGTGGCAGGGAGCCCGTGATGGTGAACTTCGAAGCCGGCACTCACCGCCGCTCGGGCATCCCTCCGTGTCTGAGCACCTGTCAGTCGCTGAACGGCAACCATGGAGCGGACCAGTCCGATGTCGAAGGCGACGTTCGGCATACGAGCGGCGGCGACGCGCCGCCAGTAGTTCTCCTCGTGGGCGAGCAGGACGTCCATTGGCCTGTCGAACACTGCCAAGGCGGGATTACGCTTGGCCAGGACGTCGGCGAGCGCGGCCATGTGGAGCGCAATCACAGTCTTGTCAGCCATTGCGGGAAGATGGCGCATACCTGTGGTCCCGGGCCCGACAGCAGGTACCGGCCATTCCTCGCCCAGGCCTGCTTGCTGCAACAGACCGATGCACTCGGTGAAGGCGGTTTTGGCGACGGCGTACGTACGCGCAGTTCCGATTCCCTTGAGGGCATCCGTCGCCGTCGCCTCGACCGACAGGCCTACTCCCATCGCAGCGGTGCCCTGGTGGGCCCGGCGCAACGGCGGCCACCAGTTGTCACGACCGCGGGCGATGAGTAGCAGGCGGATGCGGCCTCCTAAGCGCGGTGCGGCCAGGAGGTCGAGGATGTGTCTCACCTGGTCAAGTCGGGTCTCGGCGTAGTCGACGACGATGAGCAGTGGTCGGCGGGCGGTGGTTAGCATGACGTACTCGGGCGGCTGGCGGCGGGGGTTGTCGGCAAGGAACCCGCCGATCCATGCGTCTTGCCGCCTCGGTGTGTGGGAGAGCCGGTGGAGCAACTCGCTGGCAAGTCTGGTCTTCCCGATGCCGCCCGTCCCGGTAATCACGGCGACGTCGGTGGCACGGCTGGTCAAGCACCATTCGTCCAATGCCCTGAGGTGGTCAACTGTGCCACTGAGGGGGACGACCCGGGAGTGGGGGTTGAGCAAGTGAGAGGAAGACAGCTGCGCGTCGCGCAGGTCGGTGAGAAGGGGGTTGAGGTCGGCAGGCCGCAGCTGCGGAGGCATGCCGGTGACGTTGGTGATGGTCTCGGCGAAGCCGGTGGCGGCAAGAAGCTGGTCGGCTGGGACGACGAGGAGCATCTGACCGTGCCAGTGCTCAGCGGCTCTGGCAGCGAGGCCGACAACCAGATCGTCGCAAAATACGGCGGCACCCGACATGCCCTTCCAAAGGTCGTGGGAGCCGGGAGGTGCATCGCCGATCTCGAAGACATAGAAATCAGAGCGTTGGCCAGAACCCGGCTTGATCCGGCCGTCCACAGTCTTCGGATCGTCAACCGCGGTCTCCTGATCCCCCCGGGTCAACAGGCGGCTCATCGCCCGAGGAAACCCGGTCATCGTGCAAACTGGCCGCACCGCTGCGTGCTCGCAGGTCAGCTGTCCCCAGCGCACAGCGGTCAGATCGGTGCCGATCCGCGCCCGGTCAGTCCGCAGCAGCACGGCATCCAGCTCAGCGTCGGACCACACCACCTCGGCGTCGGCCTGACACCCTCCCTCCAACGCCCTTACAATGACTGGCTTGTTGTCGCCCTTCAAGCAGACCACGTGGTACGCCGTCAGCACCAGTCCGGGTGCGATGATGCTGCCAGAGCCGACAACACCGACTCGCGGGTTACAGACCTCGACGGTCCGCTGTGCTGGCGTTCCCCCCATCCGCCGCCCGCCTAGTTCGCAGCCGGACCCGGCAGCGGGGCCAGACCACGCCGATCCCCAATGAGCACATCACCTCCGGCTCGGCCGGACTGAACGTCCAGAGTGACCGTCAGCCGGTGCGCACTAGTGCTCGCCCGTTCGCCCTTGGCGTCGGCGGACACGACGAAGGCCTTCACGCCACCGCCCGCCGACACGCTGTGGCGCAGCTCGACCTCCAGGTCAAGTGTGATCTCCCGGACGGAGAATCGGATTGGCAAGCCATCCCCGTCCTGCTGGGCCTCTACAAGGCCCGTTCGAACGGCCTTGATCGCTTCCGAGAGCTCAGTCGCTCGAATCTCCACATGGCCCCCTCGATCGCCGTCTCGATGCGCACCAAGTCTGCCGCGACACCCTCCTCGGCACCCGCGGTTTGCTGATGTTCGTGGTGGCGATCTTCAGGCTTACCGGTTGTGGCACGCCCGCCCTGCACTGGGCGACGTCCGCCTGCCCGACTGCGTTCTCTACATCCAGCGTCGACAACAGCCCAGCTCGTCCTCGCCCGGCCAAAGACCCGCGCCGGCAGGGGCCTCCTCTCCGCGCAGACGGGGCTGCTCCGGCTGCTGGCCTGGCGTTGCCACGCACCCTCTTGCTCCCAGCGGGCTTGCAGGATGGTCAAGCCGTGCTCAGTACGGACGGAGAACCCGCAGGCGCCGGAAGCCGTCGAGCCAGGCGGTGGGTGTGCCTGCGGGTCCGGCTGGATAGCGACGTTGTCTCCCCGCCGGCGTGGCCACGGCCCTGCCCCCACTCTCCTGTCGCCATGCCACGCAGGCCGTCTGAGTAAATCGTTCCCTGCCCTCGGGCTTGGGCGGATATTCCTTCAGCAGGCGTTCGGGTACGAGCTCAGACTCCCCGTTGTAGGTTTGACCCTGTCATCAGCGCGGCCCGCCGGGCTTCCCTCCAGGGACATGCCCCCACCCGCACGAGTCACTTCGTGCTGCCTGGGAGCATTCCTTGCTGTTCCGCGACTCCGCGTCCGCGGTCGCTGCCGAGAGCCTGGCCGGATCACTGTTCGTGCGTCTCATCGACCAGTTCGTCCACAAGCACGGCCACAAGCCCAGCCCGTCCGAGGTGCGCTCCTGGGAGCGCAGCATCCCGACTCTGACCAACGCCCTCCTGGACGCCGGGCTCGGCATGGTGGAGGTGCTCCTCGAGTACTCGCTGCCGCTCAACAGCAAGCGCGCGGACGTCATACTCGCCGGCGTTCACCCGAGTACGGGCGAGCCGTCGTACATGGTGGTCGAGCTCAAGCAGTGGAGCAGCGCGCTTCCGGAGGACGGTGATCCGCTGCTCTGCCGGGTCGACGCGTACACCCGGCCGGTGCTGAACCCGATCGAGCAGGTCCGCGGCTACTGCGACTACCTGATCTCCTTCAATGGCGCACTCGCCGCTCATCCCGAGCGGCTGTCCGGCGTGGCCTTCCTGCACAACGCGACGGAGTTCGGCGTTCAGGGCCTCTATGAGGTGCCGCAGGACGAGCGTGGCCGGCTCTTCACCGCGGAGCGCCGCGGGGAGTTCGTCCAGTACCTCCGCTCGAGGCTGAAGCCGGTCTCCGGCGCGGAGGCCGCAGATCAGTTGCTCGCGGGCAAGGTGGCCCCGTCCAAGCAGCTGATGGCGGTCGCCGCCGACGAGGTCCGCGAGCGCGAGCAGTTCGTGCTGCTGGACGAGCAGCGGGTCGCCTATGAGCTGGTGCTGCGTGCGGTCCGCCAGGCGCAGCAGTCCGATCACAAGGAGGTCGTCGTCATCACGGGCGGCCCGGGTACCGGGAAGAGTGTCATCGCGCTGTCCCTCCTGGGTGATCTGTACCGGCGTGGTGTCACGGCTCTGCACGCGACCGGGTCCAGTTCGTTCACCACCACCATGCGGCGGGTCGCCGGCGCACGGAAGCGTGAGGTCCAGGACCTGTTCAAATACTTCAACAGCTTCATGAGCGCCGAGCGCAACGGTCTGGACGTGCTGATCTGTGACGAGGCGCACCGGATCCGGGAGACGTCGGCCAATCGCTACACGCGGGCTGCCGAGCGCACAGGGAAGGCCCAGATCGAGGAGTTGATCGACGCCGCCCGGGTGCCAGTGTTCCTGTTGGACGAGCACCAGGTCGTCCGGCCGGGTGAGATGGGCACGGTGGCCCAGATCCGGGCCGCCTCCGCGGTGAAGGGCCTGGAGTGCCAGGTGGTGGAGCTGGACAGCCAGTTCCGCTGTGGCGGCAGCGATGCCTACCTGAACTGGGTGGTGCGTCTGCTGAACCTCGAGCCCGGTGGCCCCGTCGGCTGGGAGCCCGACGGCAAGGTCGCCCTGGATGTGGTCGACAGCCCCTACGAACTGGAGGCGTTCCTCGAGGCACGGCGTGCCGAGGGATACGGCTCCCGCATGTCGGCCGGGTACTGCTGGAAGTGGACGACGAAGGTGGCCCCGGGCGACCCGCTCCCCCTCGACGTGCACATCGGAGACTGGGCCCGTCCGTGGAACGTGTACGGCGACCGCTCGATCGCTGGCGCCCCGCCGGCCGCGCTGTGGGCCACCGACCCTGCCGGGTTCGGCCAGGTCGGCTGCGTGTACACCGCCCAGGGCTTCGAGTACGACTGGAGCGGTGTCATCCTCGGGCCGGACCTCGTCTGGCGGACCGATCGGTGGGTCACCGACCGGACGGCGTCCAAGGACCCCGTGTTCCGCAAGTCCACCAGCGATGCCGACATCGACCGTCTGATTCGCAACACCTACAAGGTGCTGCTGACGCGAGGAATGATCGGCACGGTGGTGTACTCGACGGACCCGGAGACACGCGCCAAACTGCGGGAGCTGGTCACCGGGCAGCAGGTAGGACAGATCGCGATGGAGCAGAGCCACCCACGGCCGATGACCACTCACTGATTCCGGGCGGGACACACGGTGCCGTCCAGTCTGCACGGTTGGGAACGGGCCACTCGAAGTGGAGTCGGACGGCGCACGGTCGCTGACAAGTCAGCGACCGTGCGGCCTCTTTCAGCCCGTGTACGCCGGGGTCAGGGGCTCCCGGGCCTCACCTCGGAAGACCTGTTCGGCGTGCCACTGCCGGTACCGGCCCGCGACCGCAGGAACCCCCGCTTGCGGGCCGATGACCGGCCGTCCGGCCAAGGCGAGCACATGCTGCCTGCTGGCCTCGCTGCGCCCGACGAAGCGCTGGGAGACGAGTATGCGGCGGCCCTCCCCCAGGCCCAGGACACCCTTGTCGAAGAGCTTGTGGTGCAGCGAGCACAGGCACAGGCCGTTGTCGACCTCGTCCGGCCCGTCGTACGACCACCAGCGCACATGCGCCGCCTCCAGGCCGACCGTGCTCGCACCCAGCATCCCGTCGTAGCCGCAGAAGGCGCACTGGAACTCATATGCGGTCAGAACGAGTTCACGCATCCGCCGGTCCCGCTGCCGTCGCGCCGCCCGCTCCCTCCCGCCCGGGCCACCGGTCACACCCGAGGCCTCGACCGGGTCCAGGTCGAGGCCGACGGCTTCGCACAGGTCGGCGTGCAGTGACGGCGGGAAGTGGAAGTCCAGGAGCACCCGCGCCAGACGGCCCATGAGCGCCGGGTCCTTCCGCAGAGCTGTTCGCAACTCGGGCGCGAGCCGTCCGGTCGCGCCGCTGGAGCGCAGGACCCGCACGCCACTTCCCGGGCTTCCGAGGCCCTGGTCGGTTCTGACCTCCCAGACGCCGTCACTGACCAGATGATGGAACGGGTACGCGGGGGTGGTCGGATGGGACGGCCCGTACTCCTCGAGCAGCCGCTTCAGCTCCTGCTCAACAGCGCTGTACCTCAGTTCGCCGTCGGCATCGCGCTGGAAGCTGCCCAGCGCGTACAGCAAAAGCAACGGTTTGTGCGGCGCCCGAACGTCGTTGTTCGTCCACCGTCTCAGCTTCGCCACCCGCTCCAGCCAGTCCATGACCGCACAATGTATTCCGGGACACCGACACAACCACAGCCTCAAGCCCCCGCACAGGACGCTGCCCGAGCGCCGCCCGAACGATGCACCTGGTAGACAGCCCGCGCTCGACACAGGACGTCCGCCCCGGCCTTACCGGCGCCAAAATCACTGGCCCGTTCACCAGACGTTCAAGTCGGTCACCGGTCTCAGCGCACGAGGGTCAGCTTCGGGCGGGTGCCGCCACCTTCTCTGGCTGGCCGCTCGTTGCTGCCGCTCCTGCTGGTCACGATGAGACCGAACACCCAGCTGCTCAGTTCCTTGGGTGTGACGTGAAGCTCTCTCGCAACGTCCGAAAGCCCACGACCCTTGGCTTTCAGGTTCGCAAAGACCTTGTCCAGGAGCTGAGAGCTTTCACGGACGGGCATGCCCTTGGGTTCGCCGGTACGGTAACCGCGTTCTCCGAGGTCGATGACGGTTCGCCGGTATTGCCAGTCGGTGAGGAGGCCCAAGTCGTGCAGGCGGTAGGTGAGGGAGAGGGCGGACACGTTCCAGATCGCCTTGGCCTGGAGGATCTGTGAGACTAGGGGTGAGCGGGGCATGTGGTCGAGCACGCTGGTGCGGGGCATGAGGAACGCGCTGGCGAAGGCGTTGGCTTCCTGCTCGGCCTGGGGGCCGACGAGTGAACGGTCTTCGCCGTGCAGGACCAGGTGGCCAAGCTCGTGTGCGGCGTCGAAGCGGCCGCGTTCTGGCGTTTTGAGCGTACTCAGGAAGACGAACGGGATGCCGTGCCGCCACGTTGCGAAGGCGTCCACGTCCGTGTACTCGGGGGGCAGGGAGAAGACGCGGACGCCATGGGATTCGAGCAGGTGGACCATGTTGCCGGCTGGGATGTGACCTAGGCCCCAGCGGGCGCGGACCATCTCGGCTGCCGTCTCGGGGTCCGGCTTCCCCAGTGTTGGTACGTCCACAGCGGGGAGCCTGAATCGGTCCTCGATCCAGTCGTGGAGTTCGAGGGCGAGCCGGCTCGCCGCGAGCGCTCCTTCGCGTGGGCCGGCGGCGAGCTTGCTGCGGGCCCGGAAGGAGACGGCTTCGAGTGGGATGGGCTCCAGGTCCGACTGGTAGAAGAAGGACTCGGGGAAGTCGAGGGCGGTCGCCAGCTGTGTGAGGCTGTCGGCAGTTGGTTCGGTCCGCCCACGCTCGTAGTTCGACAAGCTTTGGAGGCTGATTCCCGCACGGGTCGCGAGGTCGTTGAGGGTGTAGCCGCGCCGCTTGCGGGCGACGACGATGCGCGAGGAATTGATCATCGCTCCTCGTCATCCTTAGCTGGTCGATGTGCTCGCTGTCACCGCTCCTGGACGTCTACCACGTAGCTTGCGGCGTGATCGCCAGTGTAGTCCTGGATCTTTTCGATTCGAACGGCGGGAAGCAGGATCCGGGCCCTCCAGCTGTCGATTCGCCCCTTTGGCCCCACCCTATCCGGCAGCGAGAGCTCACTGCGAATCTCCACGATGTTCGATTTCCGGCCCTCGGTGCGGCGTGTCAGCAGGTACCAGGTGGCGAGGTTGGCGTACTCGTCGTCGTCCAGGTGGACTTCGTCGGGTCCGGCAGCGGGGGTGAACAGGGAGAGCTGCTGCAGGTTCTGGTTGCGGGCGACAGCGGCTTCCTTGGTGATTCCGGCAGGCCGTTGGCTGCGAGGCTGCGGGTTGCCCGGAAGACCGGTGCGAGCGTCACCCAACAGGACTCCGATGGCGATGGTCTTGTCGGGGTTGACGATCAGTGGCGCTTGCTTCGGATCGTAGCGCTTCCAGCCGAGTTCGGTGCGGAGGAGGAAGCGGAGCTCCCGTACGCGGGCCAGGTAGTCCTGAGTACCGCGGGCGTTCTTTGGGTCGTCCTTGGTGCACTGTTCGCGGGACCGCTCTCCCGTGCGAACAACACGGTCGAAGTACTCGGGGCTCAGGCCCATGTCGGCGAGCAGCCGCGTGCTGTCGTCCGGGTTGCCGCGAGCAGCGTTGAGAAGCACGAACCCTCCGGGTCTTATAAGAATCGCACCACACATGCGGGCGCGTTTTTATAAGGGTAGCGCGTGACACTGACTCAAGTGGCGCGGCGAGATCGCTAGTTGTTGCGCCTGGGAGTTCGAGCGGGCTGACCTGGGCGGTTGCCAGAGGGTCGGTCGAGACGTTCGTCCTTGGGCTGGGGAAACGTTCGTCAGACTCCCTGATCCTGGGCCACCCAGGTGGCTGACACTTGGATTCAGCGGGTTCCCCGCTTGGATCGGGACGTTGTGAGCTGGACAGGAGCAGTCCACGCTCGGTCGCCCTTGCGGGCGGGACATGCCCTGTCGTAGCAGCGCCAGTACCAGCCGGCTTTGCCTCGTCTGAGGTCGAGCTGGTCTCCCTGGCAGCCAGCGCATTTCGGAGGGCGGGCGAAGTCCTCGGCGTGCTCGTGCTCAAGGATCTTGCGGGCGAAGTGGGCGCCTCGCACGGTCAGCATGATCTCGCGGGAGTGGCTCTGAGAGAGGGCGTTCAGACTGCCGAGGAGCACGGTCTTCTCGTCGATGACGACGATCTTCTGGTGCATGACGTTGACGGGGATCACGGAGGGGGTGACGGCTTTCAGCTCGTCGAGGTACTCGGTGAAGCGCTGCTGGTTCTGGTCGCTCTGGTCCCGGACGAAGACGGTGACCTGCACGCCGCGTCGTACGGCGTCCTCCAGGGCGGGGAGCAGGCTTCGCACGCGCTTGGCGACCCACGGGGTCCAGATCCACAGGGAGTGCTTGGCTTCGGCGAGGCGGTCGGCGAAGGTCTTGTAGAAGGAGACTTCGTCCTGGACGTCGGCGATTTCGACGTGTCGGCTGAGGATGTCCGCAAGGCGGGCACCGACCGGGCCGAGTCCGGGGGCCTGCGCTGCGAGTGGGGTGACGAGGTTGGCGGCTCGGATGGTGCGGACGGCGCCGGCTTCGATGAGCCCTCGGACGGCTCCGAGGGCGCTGTCGTGGGGTGCGGCCAGGATGCGGTCGCGGCTGCCGATGAGGTACAGGCGGTTCTGCACGCGGGTGGTGGCGACGTTGAACAGGCGGAGGCCGTTTTGGGCCCAGTCTCCGCTGCCCGGGCGGCGTGAGGCCTGGGCCATCCACATGCCGCGGCCGTGTCGTTCCTCGACGAGGTCGAAGATGACGACGGGGAACTCGCGGCCTTGGAAGCGGTGGGCGGTGCCGACTTCGGCGAGGAGTCCGGAGTCGCCTTCGATGTCTCGCAGGGCTGCGAGCGTCGCTTCCGCCTGTGCTCCGTAGGGGGTGACGATGCCGGTGGTGTCTCCGTCGGCTCGGTGGAGTTCCACGAGGGTGCGGGCGAGGAGGAGTCCGGCCGGCCACCATCCGCTGGACGGGCCGTGGTGGTGGATCTGGGCGAGGTCGCCAAGTCCGTCGGTGTCGACGATGACGATCTCTGCGTCGTCCTGTGCCTTGGTTCGGGCGCGGGCTTGGACGGTGGGCCCGCCGGTGAGCAGTCCGTCGTAGGCGAGGGTGTTGGCCAGGCGCATGACGTCGGGGCCGAAGCGGTGTTGGACGTCGAGGCTGATGCATCCGGGGTTGGCGCGGGCGGCGGCCGGTGTGTCGATGTGGCAGTGCTCGAACACCTCAGTGAGGAGCCACTGTTGGATGTCGGGGCGCCTGCTGCCTTTGAGGGCTTCGGGGAGTACGGGGCCGAGTTGCATGAAGTCACCGAGGAGTACGGCGGTGCTTTTGGCCTTGGCGACGGCGAGGAGGACTTCGGGCAGGGTGGCGGCGCCGACCTCGTCGACGAGGACGACGTCGTAGGGGCCTTCGAAGACGGTGGGGTTGGTGCGGAATCTGGCGAGGGTGGTGGCGACGAGGCGGGCTTCGCGGATGATCTGGCCTTGTGCGTCGCGGGCGAGGCGTTCGTACTGTTCGTGGAGTTCGCGGTGCTGCTTGACCAGCGCGGGTTGGCGGGTGGTGTCGGCGGCGACCTGGGGCCGCAGGGTCTGGGCTTCGTGGTGGGTGGCCGGGTGGCCGCGGCGTTCGGCCTTCTTGACGTCGTCGGACGCGGCGAGGGTGAGGCGCAGTTGTTCGTCGAGGTGGACGAGGAGGGCGGCCGTGGCCTGTTCGGTGTCGCGGGCCCGGCGGAGCGCGGTGTCGGCCTGGTGTAGTTCGGTGTCGATGGCGGCCAGGTCGTCGCGGGTGAGCGGGATCTGCCGGCTGAGTCGGGTGATGGTGGTGTGGGTCTGGAGGCGGTGGCGGTCGGCGAGGGCGCGGGCTTGTCGGGCGTTGTCGAAGGTGCCTTGGTGGCGTGCGAGGGTGGTGTCGCGGTGCTTCGCGGCGGCGGCGATGGCTGAGCGCGCGGTGAGTTTGGCCAGGCCCTTCTTGGCTTCGAGGTCGTCGAGGGCCTGCTGGGCCTCGGCTACTTCCTGGTGTGCGAGGAGCGCACGGGCCTCGGCGCTGGTGGCGGCCTCTTCGACGTCGGCTGTTTCGGCTTCCAGCGCGTCGATCTCGGCCCAGGCAGCGCGGTTGCCGGCGGCGTTGTCGCTGCTCTGTCGGGCTTGCTCGGCCCGGTCCTCGGCGTGCGCGAGGAGGGGCTGAAGGTCGCGGTGCTGGTCGGAGTAGGCGGCGAGTTGGGCGGTGAGATGTTTCGCCGCGAGGGTCGGATCGTCGAGGCGTTGACGCTGGCGGGTGTAGTGGTCGGTGTCGAAGTCGGCGAGGCGGAGGGTGAGTGCGGCGAGGTGCTGGGCTCGTTGTTGCTGGGCGCTGAGTTCAGCGGCGACGGCTTCGCGCTGCCCGCCGATGGCGGCGAGCTTCGCTCTCACCATGAGGGGAAGGCAGACCTCGGGGTCGTCGGCGATCTGTTTCAGGTGCGGTGGGCCGACGCGGACCAGTTTCCCGGGAGAGTGGCGCTGTTCCTTCACGACGCCGAGGAGGGCGTTGTCGACGGCGATGTTGGTCGCCGACACCAGTAGCACGCGCTTTCCGGCGGAGATGAGGTCACTGATGGCGCGTTTGAGGACCGAGGTCTTGCCTGTGCCGGGTGGGCCCCACACGAGCCACAGGCCGGTGCCGACGCACGCGCGGTAGGCGAGGTCCTGGGCCGGCAGGAGGGTGCCCGACGGCAGGCCGTGCGGTGAGAGTCGCCCGCCGGGCTCTCCGCGGGCAAGCAGGCCGGCAAGGCCGTCGTCGGTGATGCCGGCGATACCGTCGCGCAGGGACTTGACGAGGAACGTCGCGGGTTGCTGGTGGAGCCACAGGCACGGGTCGGCGGGGTCTGCGAAGTCGGGTACGCGGATGCGCAGGGCGGTGCCGTCGTGGGTGACGTCGAGGACGGGGTGGCCGTCTTCGACCGTGTTCTCATCCGGTTCCGCGAGGCGGAGGCTGTCGGTCTGGAGTTGGTCGGCGTTGATGGTGAGGCCGCGGATGTCGATGGCGTACTCGCCGGGGCCGGCTGCGACAGCGCGTCCCAGTATCCGCCAGTAGGGCTTGCGCCCGGTGCCGCCTTCTGCGGCGAGCCAGGAATCGAGCGCCGTCACCGTTTCCTCGCGCCAGCCCACAGTCCCCCCATCGCCAGTACGCGTCCCCCGGTCGCCTATGTCCTACCACTGGGGACGGTTCGTCGTAGGAGCATTGCCGAGATCCACGGCCGGCGTTCGGCACCCGGGGCCACGTGTCCCGGCCGGCTTCCCTGCTCCCGGACAAGGCCGCGATGTCCTCTCCGCGCATCCCGGGGCTCCCGGGCAGGGGCCGCCTTGCGACGCCGCAGGTCCACACTGGCTGTGCGTCCACCCTCAAGTCCGGAAGGAGGACACCATTCGTGGCTCTGGAACGATCTACAAGCGGTGCGGTTGCCGGGACTCCCGCACTGGTCGACAGCTCGGAAGGACCTGCCCTGACCTCCACCGCCGCGGCCACGGTTCCTGGTATCTCGCGATGCCACGGCCCGCGACCGTCGACGATCACCGCTCCCGCCTGCGTCGGGGCGAGTATCGCACCCGCAAGGACGCCACCGAGGCTCTCCAGCGCCTGCGCGACCGCGACCGCGTGCGCCAGGGCGAGCTCCTCACCACCGGCCAGTGGCTGCTGCGCTGGTACAGCACCGTGGAGCCGCACCTCCGGCCGTCGACCGCGCGCGGCTACCGCAAGCACCTGGAGCAGTACCTCGTTCCGCTGCTCGGCCACGAACTGCTCTGCGAGCTGACCAACGAGGGCGTCCAGCAGGCCTTCAGCAACATCGTCCGTCGGCACCAGAGCGCGGGCCGGCCGATAAGCGCGGGCACGCTACGCCGGATCCAGGCGACCTTGCGTGCCGCCCTCAACGTTGCCGTACGCAACGAGATGCTGACCACCAACCCGGCGCGACACCTCGACCTTTCGAGGGCGCCGCGCCCCCACCCGGTGGTGTGGACCGATGGTCGAGTGGCGGAGTGGGAGCGAACAGGCGAGCGTCCTCCCGTCGCCGTGTGGACGCCGACCCAGACCGCCGCCGCCTTCCTCGCCTACGCGAGCGGGCACCGCTTGTACGCGTTGTATCACCTGTACGCGCTGCGTGGCCTACGTCGCGGGGAAGGCGTAGGCCTCCGCTGGTCGGACTTCGACGCCTCCGACCGAACGCTCACGGTCGCCAGGCAGCTACAGCAACGGGAGAACGGCCGCCTTGAGGCCTGCCCCGTCAAGACTCGTGCCGGCGAACGAACGATCGCCCTCGACGGGAGCCCGTCCGCATATTGAACACTCACCGTAATCAGCAGAGGAGGGAGAAACTCGCCGCGGGAATTGAATGGAATGAATCCGGATACGTATTCACCGACGTCTACGGGAGTCCGCTGCGCCCGGACCACGTCGGTCACGTCTTCCAGGGCATGGTGCGCAGAAGTGGCCTACCGCCGGTCCGCCTCCACGACCTGCGCCACGGCGCGGCAAGCCTTGCCCTGACCGGCGGATCCGATCTCAAAGTCATCCAGGCCCAGTTGGGTCACTCGACGATCGTCACCACTGCCGACACCTACACGTCGGTCCTGCCCGAGACGGCCCATCTCAGCGCAGAAGCGACGGCCCGCGTGGTGATCGACGCAGCTCGGATGATCTCCAGAGGCATCCGTAGTCAGCCCAAGACGCGCAAGCGGCGCTCAGGGATCCGCCCCGCCGCCATTGCAAGCAGAAGAATCCGTAGCTCAGAGTGAGTTATTGACGTTTCGTCGGCGTGCTTTGCCGCCCCACGCGCGCCCCACTCGCCACCCATCACGGGACCCCACCCAAGCCAGTCCCCCATTCCGTGACGCACGCCTTCCCAGGTCAAGAGGCCTACGACCAAGAAAGTGATGTCCAGAGAGGAATCCGCAGGCCTACGGATTAAAACGGCCGACTGATCGTCATGGGCGAGGCGCAGAAGGGTGTCGCGGGTGCGTGGGTGGTGGGCCCAACCGGTCAGCATGGTCCGCAGGGCGGCGCTGCGGGCGAGCGGGTCGCTCAGGCGAGTGGCGGCCACCAGGATCGCCAGTTCGTCGTCGGGGGCCAGCGGCGAGTCGTCTGCGAGTGCGTGTTGCAGCTCGTCGACTTTCTGCTCCTCGGCGTCGTTGTACTCCTGTACCCGGCCGAGGGCGGTCGCGATGTCCGCGAGCGCGGACTCGGCGTGGAGGCCTGGGGAGACGCCCCGGGGCGATAGCGGCGGAGGGTCGGGCAGCGGCCGCAGGTGCCCGACGTCGGTGTGTGCGGCCAGCCGCCGCAGGTTGCCCTGTGCCTGGTCCCACAGCAACTCCAGCACCGCCGCCGGTGGTCCACCCGGTCGAACTCCGTCTCCGCCGCTGCCTTGTACTCGACCGCATCGGTGCGCTGCCGCTCGGCCAGCGAGCGTGGAACTGTCCGTCCAGCGGTGCGTGGTGCGCCGACCAGGTCTAGATCGAGCTCGGTGATGATGTCCCGCAACGCGTCGATGATCTGCAGCAGCGTGCCCATCAGCGCCTGGGTGTCGCTCAGCTCCCGGCGGAGGCGGTCCCCGGTGCGATGCGCCCGTTCGAGGTCTAGCTGCGCCTGCAGCGTGGCGATGGCCGCCGCCGTGGTGGGCGGCTCCGGGTGCGGCTGTGGCAGCGCAGTTGGGCGGGTCCGCAGCCGCCGGGCCTTGGTCAGCAGTTCCGTCGCCTCCCGGATCAGCGCCTGGTGGCGCTGCGGAGGCAGGCCGGCGGCGGCGCTGGTGATTTCCAGGAAGACCCCGAGGAACCGGCCGGATGGCAGCGCGGTACCGCCCTTGAAGAGGCGGTCGAGGTGCGACTTTGAGAAGTTCATCCCACTCACTGGGACAGCTGACCCGCCAGCCCCTGCCGCGATTTGAGCCTGCTCCCGGTCGGCCCGCACCTCGAAGGCGCGGGCGATCCCACGCGCGCTCAGGCCCGCCTCCTGCGCCCGGGTTCGGAGGAAGTTGCCGAGTGCGTAGGCGGCATCGGCGCCGTCTCCCGCTGTTTCACTCATCGCTGTTTCCCTCGAACTCCTGCCCCGGGGGCGTCTCAGGCGCGCCCCTGGGACGGGCCCGGGACACCCGCGATCCTCCCAGATCAGGCCCTCGGCGACCGGGCGATGCCCCGAGCGGTCCCGGGCTGCCCCAGGTTGTCCCAGGGCGGGTTGGGGACACCACCCGCGCCGAGCACTCTGGCTGCGCGGTCGACGGCGGCCGTGAGGTGTTCCGAGCAATGGAGGCGTACTGCGATGTCGACAGAGATCAACGAGGCGGTCCAGGCGATCGGCGAGGGATGCGCCGGCCATCCGGGCGGCATCCCGGAGCTGTTGGTGGCCGCAGTACCGGAGTTCCTCGGCGGACTCGCCGTGGCGCTGGTCACCACGCTGGCAGCCTGGGGCCTGCGTCGGCGACGCACCCGTCGGGTGCCCAACGACGCGCGCTGAATCGGTAAGGTCCCAGATGCCCCTGTGCCCACGCGATCCCAGGACTATGGTAAGCCGCAGCAGGGTCCTGACTCCGCCAGCTCGCTGGTCCCCGACTGGTTCCTGGCAAGATCACGAACGGGCCGCTCCAGCACCGTGGACCACCTGTCGGACCATCAACAAAAAGGCCGCTGGCCTGGGCGTTAACCCGGCCAACGGCCTTTCCGACATCACTGTCGGGACGACAGGATTTGAACCTGCGACCCCTTGACCCCCAGATCGCGCCGGAACCTATATTCGCAGGTCAGAGCGCATGCCCTGCACACTACGACGGTCGGCCGACCAGCTACTGTTCAGTTCTGCGCGTAGCGTGTGGTCCCGTCCTGGTCCCGCAGATGGACCCGGCGCATCCACCACGAGCAAGGTAACGAGCGGTCCCAGCGCACCCCTCCGGTCGCAATGCTAGGCAGAAACCGCACCTAGGACATTGCTGGTTACCCCGCAGCAACGACCGCGGATGCCTTGGTCATGAAGTCCTCGACTGCACTGTGCATCTCCGCGGCGGCTTCGTCCCATGCTCTTGGCTCAGGGGGGCGCTGAGCGTCTTTCGCGGCTCGAACACGCTCTTCTGCCGCGTTTCGGAAGCCAGCCATCGAGAAGAGCATCCGCTGCACAGCCTCGGATACACCGTCGGGCCCCTCCAACCGCACTACCTGACACTTCTGGAAAGCATCGTCGTAGGCCTCCCTAAGCCGGGCAATCAGGCCATCGACGCGCACAACATCACCCTCAGACATGGCTTGCGGCACCGGCCAAGGAAGCACCTCCGCCAACGGCGAGAGGACGTCACGGAACCTCTCAAAGGCCACCACGCAGTCTGCGTACGACTGCCGGCGAAGCTCACGGTGCCACTTCTTGAGATCGCGACTCGCCTGGATCTCAGCCTGCTGTCGCTGAGCACTGCGGTTGATGAAAGCCAGCCATATGCCGAACAGTCCAGTCACGGTAACGCCACCGAGGGCTGAGAGGACCGCCGCCATGGTGATGTCGCCGTTCGTCGCCTGCTCAGCGGCCTCGGCCAGTGAAGGGAATGCCATGGCAGGGAGTCTGCCGCAGCCCCAGGGTGGCTGGAGGAGAGCCCTGGTGTCGACTTCGTTACGACTCGGCCTCGGAGCTATGCGTAGACCGCGATCGCTGCGGTCGCACATCCCTTTGTACTGTGGAGAGGTCCATGTGCAGACTACGGTCCTGGCCACGACCTGAGGCTGTTGTCCATGTCGCTGCAGCCCCCTGACCAGGACGGTAGGCCGGTTACTGGCTGCTAGGCGCCACAATCGTTCATCCTGGCTGGGTATCTGCCCAGAGAAGGGAACGGCTAGTGCCCGAACGGAGCCCACGCGGCACCTACCTGCGGATCGCCGATGCGATCGAGACCGAGATCAGCAGAGACTCCGCCCTGACCTCCCTTCCATCCGAAGCCCAGCTGATGGAGGCGCACGGCGTCGGACGAAGCACGGTACGTCGCGCCCTTGACTCCCTCGCGGCCAAGGGCCTTATCAAGTCGCGTCCCGGGGCCGGATGGGTCGTCCTGGGCACCGAACCCAAGGCGCCCGTGCTCGACCAGCTCACCGCCCTGGTCCGAACGCTCGGCATCGGCGACGACTTCCCTTCGGAGAAGGAACTCGCCGAAACAACCGGCGCCGCACGAGGCACCATCCGGCGGGCTCTCGCACAGCTGGAGGGTGCCGGCGTTCTCGAAGTACGCCACGGAAAGGGTCGACGCGTCCGGGCCCTGCCCATCGATCACTCCTGACCACAATCACAGAGGAGCAGTTACAACCCGTGTGGGCCTACGAACTTGCCGAGTCCCTCCTGTCCACCGACCTGCCACGCCGCTGGTCACATTCCAAGGGAGTGGCCATTAAGGCGCGCGCTCTCGCCAGCATTCTCGGCCCGGACGCGGAGCTACTGGAGTCTGCCGCTGTCCTGCACGACGTCGGCTACTCGCCGCGGATCGTCGACACCGGATTCCACCCGCTCGACGGCGCGCGGTTCCTGCGCGCGGAGAGCGTGGACGAGCGCGTCGTGCGGCTGGTCGCCCACCACTCCTGCGCGCTGCTCGAAGCGGAGGAGCGTGGCCTGCGGCGGGAGCTGGAGGCGGAGTTCCCGCTGGAGGAGCCGCACCTGGTGGATGCGCTGATCTACTGCGACATGACGACGACGCCGGACGGCACGCCGACAACGACTCCCGACCGGATCGCGGAGATCGTGGGCCGGTACGGACCCGACAGCATCGTCGGCCGGTTCATCCGTCGCGCCGAGCCGGAGATCGACGCGGCCGCACGCCGGATCGATGGCCGACTGGCCCGGGCCCGCGCCACGGCCTAACCGATGTACGGCTGCACCCGGGCGTACTCTAGGCCGTGCGTGATCCGCAGCCGCATGGATGGGTGAATGTCCAGGTCGTCGAGGTCCGCTGGGTCGACCCAGCGGACCTCCTTCGACTCCGAACTCGTCCGCAGTTCACCGCCGACAGGCCGAACCCTGAAGCAGATCGAGAACTGCTGCCGAACCTCCCCATCGTCGTACGCCATGACGTGGCCCGGGTCCGTGTACAGGCCCACGACGGAGTCGACCTCGACGTCGATTCCCGTCTCCTCGCGTACCTCACGGACCACCGTGGCCGCGACGGATTCCCCGATGTCGTGCCCCCCGCCGGGAAGCGCCCAGAGGTTGTTGTCGGTCTTGTGGATCAGCAGCAGACGCCCCGCCTCGTCCGTCACCACGGCGGTGACCGACGGCACAACCGAGTTCGCCGGCGGGGCGGCCGGGTCGTGGAAATAGTCGATCCGGCTCATACGGCGGCCTCACTTTCGAGCTGGGGCGAGGTGAGGATCCGGGAACCCTCCCAGATGCGCTCGATGCTCGCCGCGTACGTACTGAACAGCTCTCCGCCGGGCACCTGCGAGAGGTGCAGCACCGGGGCCAGGTAGGCGCCGACTCCGTAGACGTGCCCGTTGACGAGCAGGTCGTCGTCGGCGCGGTAGAGCGAGTTGTAGAGCGTCGTCGAGTGAAGCCGGAACTCGACTCCGGGAATCCCGAACAGCGGCGCGTAGTTGGCCAGCGCGTTACGGATCTTGCCCGCCATGGCAGGTCCGATCCCCTCGTCTTCGCCCCGCTGGGCCACCCCGGGGCTGTCGGGATCGCCCAGCATGAGCCGCACGGGTACGCCAGCCTGGGCCTTCTCCCGGATGAGCCGGAAGAACAGCGGGTCCTCGGAGAGCCAGAAGCCGGCATAGACCACCAGGTCGAAGTGGCGCGTGGCCTTTGCGTAGAGCGAGGTCCACAGCTCCTTCGGGACGACGGCCCGGTGGGGGTAGAGCTTCACCAACTCCGCCCGGCCAGCCTCGGCCGTCGCGCTGCTGGTCTGCTCATCCGACCACAGGTCCGACAGGTCCCGTTGCAGGAGATTGGCGAGCGCGTACTGGAAGCGCCGGTAGGGACGGCGCCCGTCCTTGGCCTCCACCCACCGCTCCACCGTCCGGGGGCTCGTTCCTAGCCGCTCGGCGATCTGCTCAATCGTCAACTTGCTGGCGAGGATCGCCCCTCGCAGCCTCTCGTTGGCCATCGCGCCCCCTGGGCGACGTTGCGGCACTTGGACGATCTGGGACGACTCGACCGTAGCGAAGTCGGAGGGTAGCCGTCCAGGTGCGCCGTGTTCTGGCATGCCTGAAGCGCCGAATCTAGTGATGCACGGTCGGGAATCGCCGACCGAACCAAGCGAAGGACTTGACGCAGCGTCGGCTTCTCGGCATCGTAAGAGACATGTTCAACATGTCTCGCATTGCGAGGCGGGCGAACTGGCAGACCTTCTTTGGGCTGCTCTGAGCTGCGTAGAGGCGCGGCTCTCTCGTGATGCTCCACCTGTCTGTTCAGGAGGCTTCGCCATGCTCGCCACACCTCGCACGTCCACTGCCCCGACTCTGACCGGTCGTTCCTACGCCCGTCGTGTGGCGTCGTTGACCAGCGGTTCCGGCCGGGTGTCGGCCGGTGCGTGGGTGGCGGAGGCCCGGGGCGTGGAGCGGCGGCGCCGCGCGGTGGCGTGCCGGATCGGTCGGCTGACCGGGACGCGGGCGCCGCAGTGGGCCGGCGAGATCGGCGAGCAGGAGTGGCGCACGATCCTCGCGGTCGGTGTGGCGGCGCTGGCCGACAGCGCGGCGTCGCCCCGGATCGCCCCCGAGGAGAAGCGCTCCTGCATCACGTGCGGTACTCGGCTGAACCGGGCGAACCACGGCGCCGCGTGCAGCCCCTGCCTGGCCTCCTCCGCTCCCGAACCGGCGGAGCAGGCCCCCGCCGGTACCCGCCGCGCGCCGGACATGGGCCACCTGGCCGACACCGCGCGGGAGGTCGCGCCGCATCTGACCAGCGGTACGAGCGGCGGTGTGGTCGACCGGACCCGCAACGGCCGCGTCGAGGCCCTGGTCGGCGAGCTGCTGACCGCCCGGGCGCCGAGCGCGCTGGACGTGGTCGGCGAGGACGAGCGTCGCAGGGTCGAGAAGTGGAGCCCGTTCCGGGGCGGTCCGCGCCACGTCGTGCGGTGCGCCGACGGCTCCCGTCGCTACGGCAACGGCGAGTTGGCCCCGGAGCACTAGATCCGCAGTTCAACCCATCTTTTGCCCTGTGCGGTGGACGGCTCCCTAACTCCTTGGCCGGATGAGGAGCCGTCCCCGCCGGGCCCACCCACCAAACAGGAAGAGGTAGACCCGTGAGGTCGATTGTGGCAGGCCAGACGGCCCTGAACGAGGACGAGTTCGCCGAGCTGGCGCTCGGTGTGGACTCCGAGTTCACCCACCTGTTCACCGGGGTGCCGGGCGAGAGCGAGGCCGAACGTGAGGCCCGGACGGACGCCGCGGCCGACGTGCTGGCGGACCTGCGTCGGGAGGACCCGGTGCTGGCCGCCTTCGCCGAGCGCCTGATGGACCGGGCGCCGGTGCCGCTGCGGCGCCCGGCGGTCATCCGCCGCACCGCGAGCGTGGAGCGGGTGGCGGCATGAGCGGCCTGAACGAGTACCGCGCCGAGCGGCGCGCGGACCGGCAGGCCGAGCGGGCCGAGGACCGTACCGACCGCCGCGAGGAGCGCGAGCAGGCCAGGGTCGACGCCGAGGCCGACCGCCGGGGGCGGGAGGCCGATCGGCTCGCCGCCGAGCAGGCCCGCAATCGGGCCCGCGCCGCGCGGGCCGAGCGTCTCGGTCGGGTGACCGGCTGGATCGGCGCGAGTCCGGCGCGGGCGTTCGTGCGCCTGGTGCAGGCGTGCTCGATCGTGCCGGCGGTGGTCTCGCAGGTGGCCGCGCTCGACCACGCGGACGTGGCGCTGCTGCTGGCGGTGCTGCTGGCCGCGATGCTGGAGGGCGGCGCGTGGGCGCTGGTCGCCATGGGCGCGCAGGCCGAGGGCGAGCGCTCGACCCGCACCTACCGGCTCGGCGCGTGGGCGGCCGGCATCGTGGCCGGGGGTATCAACTTCGCCCACGGCTGGCAGCAGTACCCGCACCACCACTGGGTCGCCGCGGTGCTGGCCCTGTCCAGCATCGGCGCCGTGTGGCTGACCGACCTCCAGACCCACGGCGGCCGGGGCCCGACCACCGCCGAGAAGAAGCAGGCGACGGAGCGGGCCGAGCACACCCGCCGCCGGACCGAGCACCACCCCGAAGTCCGGGCCGTCGCTGACCGGCTGCTGTCCGCGGCCGCGTACGGCGCACTGAGCGCGGATGACGCATGGCGGATCGCGTGGGAGTACGTCCACGGGGTCACGGTGCCGGGGCTGACGGCGGATCTGCTGGCCCGTCGGCTCAACGCCCGGGCCCGGGTCGCCGAGTTGAGCGCGCTTCCCGCGCCGGCGGATCTCTGGCCGGGAATGCCCGACGACCCGTTCCCCGCCCTCACGCTCCCGCTGCCCTCCGGCCCCCTGGACAGTGTCTATCTGGACACCGTTCCCGAGGCTCTGCGGAACGCTTCCCCGATCACCCGGGAAGCGCTCGGAACCCTTTACGGAACCGGTTCGGACGTGACCGAACCTGATGCCGGGACGGCGGTGGACGGGGACTCGGCGGGTGCGGGCGGGAACGCTTCCCCCGCTCTGGCGGAAGCGCCCCTCGACCCGGCCGATGTCGCCCGGGTCCGGGTCCTGGCCGCCGATCTCGCGGCGGTGGGCGAGGAGCTGTCGACCCGCAAGGTTCGTGCGCTGCTCGGCTGCCGCAACACCCTCGCCGTGCGCCTGCGCGCCGCGGTCGACGCCGAGCTGCACACCCCCGGCACCGACACCCCCGCGAAGTAGCCGAAGGAGGACCCCGCCATGTCCGTGACCACCATCGAGGTCATCAGCTTCGGATACCTGCACGGCGCCCCGCCTGAGGCCCACCTCACCCTCGACCTGCGCAAGCACTTTCGCGACCCGCACGTCGACCCCGCCCTGCGCCACCGGACCGCTAACGACCTGCCGGTCCGTCAGGCCGTGCTCGGCACGCCGGGCATCCGGGAGGCGATCACCGCGGCGGCGCTCGTGGTCGACGCCTTCGACGCCGGGCCGAGCGAGGCGCCGCTGACCGTCGCGGTCGGCTGCGCGGGCGGCCGCCACCGCGCCGCCACCGTCGCCATGGCGCTCGCCCGCCGCCTCGGCAAGACCGGCACGACCGTCCACCTCACCCACCGCGACCTCGGCAAGCCCGTCATCGACCGCTGACCTTGAGGGAGACCGTCATGACCAGCATCCGCGCCGTCCGGTTCGCCGCCGTCTACGCCCTGCTGCGGGCGTCGGCGGACGTGGCGGACCACTGGATCCAGACCGACCACCAGGCCGCGACCAAGGGCCAGCACGACCACGCCGAGGGCCAGTCGAGCGCGGCCGGGCGTCGGGCCTGCGCCGCGCACGTCGCCTCCTACACCGCGACGCAGGCCGTCGTCCTGCTCGCCGGCACCCGGCTGCTCGGCGTCCGGCTGCGGCCGGTGCCGCTGGCCGCAGCGCTCGCGGTGTCGGCGGTGACGCACTACGCCGCCGACCGGCGCGAGCCGCTGCGGCGGCTGGCGGACGCGACCGGCAAGGGCGTGTTCGTGCGGCTCGCCGACCACGGGCTGAACGGCGGCTACCTGCTCGACCAGTCGTGGCACCACGGCTGGGAGACGGCCGCGGCCCTCATCGCCTCGGCCTGAACACCCCATCGAGCCCGTGAAGGAGGGCATCGTCATGGCCGACGACGACTCGGTCTACAACGACTCGACCTACAACATCACGTCCGTGCCGTCGTGGAAGTCCCCGCCGCTGCACGGCGCCTATGCCCCGAACGCCCGGTTGTCCGGCCGTGCGTGGGCGGGGATCGGGGCGGGGGCGGTGGTGCTGGCCGCGGCCGGGATGGTCGCCTACTCCTCCTACGCCTCCGCACAGGCCGACGCGGACGTCCGCAAGGCCCAGATCGCCCTGGACGCCTCCCGGCTGGAGCTGGAGAAGCAGCGGCAGGCGGCGGACCTGGCGAAGGCGGGCGAGCAGGAGACGCCCGTGCAGAAGGCCCGCCGGGAGGCGGTGCAGGCATGCGTTGCGAAGGCCAACGGCTACGGGGCGGTCGCCGACTGCGGCAAGGTCTACCCGGCGGTGGACACGAACGGGATCGTCAACACCTCCCGGACGGTGGCCGGCGGGGATGACGGCGGGTCGAACTCCGGTGTCGGGCTGGTCGTGCTGGGGTCCGCCGGGGCCTTGGCGGCGGCCGGTTGGGCGAAGCGGAAGTTCTCCCACCGGTAACTTTCCGTAATCTCCCCCCACCCACCCCCCATCCGGAGAAGCGTCTTCCCCACCCGCTCAGGGGTGCTGGGAGGCCGCGCTCTGCCCGGGTGGGGGGTGGGTGGGAGGTCACTCACCGTGAGGAGTAGAGATGACCACACCCACCGCGGCCGGTGTCCCGCTCCCGCCCGTACAGCCGCCCGCGCCGCCCGTGGCCGGGCCCCAAACGGCTGCTCCGGGAGGGGGCTCGGCGGGGTCGGGGTCTGCCGCGGGTGCGCCGCCGAGCGCGCTCGCGCAGATCCTCGCCCCCGTCCAGCCTGCCCGCCCGAACGTCCCGCTCGGCACCACCCACACCCTCCCGCAGACCGCCGCCGACCCGGCCCCCGACCGCGGGAGCCCCGCCCACAGCGCTGGCCCGGCGGGCGGGGGTGGTGGGCAGGGCAGTGACCGGGAGGGCCCGCTGGCCGCTCTCGTTCGGGCGCTCGCCGAGCGGTGGCGCCGCACCGGCACCACCGCGACCGTGAAGAACTCCCACGACGTCAAGGAGACCCGGGTCTCCGGAACGTCGACCAGCACCACAAACGCCAACAAGGCCGACCGGAGCGCGAAGCACGAGACCAGCGCCCACAGCCGTTCCCAGCGCGACGCCAAGACCGCCGACCTGAACAACAAGACCAGCCAGCACAAGGGCTCCGACCTGCGGGACGTCAAGAAGAGCGACGCCACCGACGCAAAGTCGACCGCGAACCGCGACGCCCGCACGGCCGCCACCAGCGACGCCAAGACCGCCGACACCAAGGCCGCCAAGACCGACACCGCGTCGCGGACCGGCAAGGACAGCAAGGACACCCGGGACGCGAAGACCGCGGACCTGAAGAGCGCCAAGGCCGACACCGCCACCAAGGCCAGCACCGACCGGCGCGACAGCGCGGACACGAAGACGGCCGACACCCGGTCCGCGAAGAACGACCGCAGCGCCCGCACCGGCAACGACGACAAGAACCACCGCGACGCCAAGACCTCCGCGGCCTCCGCCGCGAAGGACGCCGCCGCCAGGGTGGGAACCGACCGGCGGGACGGCCCGGACAGCACACCCGGCGTCCCGGGGCCGGCCGGTGGGGCGAAGGCCGACCGGCCAAAGAAGACCGACCCGGGCACCGCGCCGAAGGCCACGGCCGACCCCGCAACACCCGGCCCGACCGCGCACGGCCCCAAGCCGCCCGCCGGTGCCGGACCGGCGGGCGGGCCGAAGGGCCTGGACACCAAGTTCGCCGGCGCGCAGGCGATGGCCAACCGCGAACGCGCCCGCACGACCCCGCCCGGCACTCCCCACCCCACCCCGCCCCCGGTTCCGGCTCCGGCCCCGGCTCCCAAACCCACCGGGCCGACGGCCCCGGCCGCACCGGCTGCACCGGCTGCACCCGCAGTACCCCCGGCTTCGACCGGCGGTGTGCCGAGGCCGACGCATGCCGCGAACGCGGGCGGGGCGGGCCGGCCGGCTCCCGTGGGTGCCGCGATTGCGGCAGAAAGGAAGACGATGAGCGCCCCGAAGATCCCCGCCGCGTCTGCGGCGCCGCCGATGGCGCCGGTGAGCGGCTCGACCGCCGATCTGGCGAAGAATCAGGCCACGAACACCGGACCCGCCGGCCCGGCCGGAGCACCTGCCGGGCCTCCGGTTCCGCCGCGGCCGACAGTGGCGCCGCAGGTCCCGACCCAAGGCCCGACGACATGGGGGGCCGCTACCCCCGCGCGGAGCATCTCCGTCGGCGAGAAGGACGTCGCCTTCACGGGCGGCGCGTTCGGCCTGCGGCACACCATGATCCGCGGTGAGGTCCGCACGCTGCGCGGCTTCGAGCAGCGTATGGAGGACAAGCAGGCGGTGCTCGCCCAGATCGCCGAGGACAGCAGGATCGCGCGCGAGCACGCCGTCGCGCACGCGGCGCGCGCGCAGAAGCTCGCCGAGGACGCCAAGGACGTCAAGGGCGGCGTCGCGCTGGTCACCAAGCTGCACCGGCTGGCCGAGCAGGCCCAGCAGCTGCAGGCGCGGGCCGAGGCCGCGGAGAGGAACGCGGTCCGCGGTGCCGAGGCTGTCAAGGTCCTGGCTGCCAACGCCCGGACGCGGCACGGGGGCATCTACAGGGCCGTCGCCGACAGCCCGCTGACCACGCCGGCCGAGCGCGAGTTCTACGACGACCACCAGGGAGGCTGACATGGCCGCAGGGCTGACCTACCGCGAACTCGTGCGTGAAGTAGGGCGGTTGACCGGGGAGGTGCGGCGCGACACCGCGGCCTTCCGGGCGCTGGCCCAGGCTCAGAAGGAGCAGGCCGCGGACACCCGGCGGATCTCCGAGCAGATCGCGGCTCTGCACGTCGACGAGGCGACCGTCGCCGAGACGTCCGAGGTCTCGAAGATCATGCAGGGCCTGTCGGATGCCGCGCTCGCCTACGAGAGCGCCGCCGAGGAGGCCGGCCGCGCCGCGGCGGACGCCGGCGCGCAGGCCGCCACCGATCACGACGGCATCCAGCAGGCCGCCGATTCCGCTCCCGTCCCCATGGCCGACCGCACGTGGTACACCCAGGAGTAGACGCGATGACCATCCCCGAAACCACCCCCAACCACGCCCCCGCGCAGGTCCGGGCGGGGGCGTCCCGTGAGAAGGTGTTCGCGCTCGCGGAGGTCGCCGCCCCGCTGGTCACCGCGGGCGTGATGCCGCTCCTCGACGCGCAGGCCGCCGCCGCCGTCTCCACCTTCCTCGCCGCCCCGGTGCTGGTCGCCGGCGCGAACGCCGCCGGCCTGCTGTCCGAGAGGCTGCTCGCCGACGTGCCGGGCGGGGACATCCTGCGCGCCCACCAGCGTCCGTTCCTGTTGTCCGCCGTCACCACCGCGACCGCCGCGGCGACCGCCACCGTGAGCGGGCTGCCCGGGATCGACGCCCTGCTCGCCGGATGGATGACCATGCCCTCCGTCTCCGGCGCCGTGTCCGCCGCCTGGTGGGCCGCCACCGGCCTGGTCGCGTTCTCCCTGCGCCGCGTCCTCGCCACCCCGAAGCCGCACGCCGCGGCGCAGGTCGTGGACGGGCCGGCGCAGGCCGTCCTGCCGCCGGAGGTGGAGCGGGTGCTGCAGCGGTGGCTGGCGCACATCTCCGGCGAGTGGGGCGCCCACCCCGGCCAGCACCTGTCCCTCACCGGCCACGGACCCGAGGCGTGGGAGGGCGTGATCGACGCCCAGCCCGGACGGCCGGTCACCGTCACCGCCGCGACCGTCTCCGGCGTCTACCGGGTGCCGGCCGGGCAGGTCGTCATCACCGACGGCCCGCACGGCAGCGCCAAGCACATCCTGGTCCACCTCGTGGCGCCCGCCGAGGATCAGCCGCAGTACGGGGCCCTTCAGGCTCTGTGGTTGCAGCGGGTCGCGCGCCGGGGCGGCTGCATGCCCGGCACCCACCTCGAAGAGGTCACCCCCGACCCCGCGACCGGCGGCGTCGCCGCCTGGATCTGCGCGGACGACGAGACCGACGCCCTCACCGTCCCCGACCTCTACACCGTCGCCGGGGCCCTGCGCACGACCCCGCTGCTGGTCTCGGTCGAGCGGACCAGCAACCCCCGTCGGGCGATCCTGCGGATGATGGACCGCTCCCCGCTGGAGGACGGCCGTCCCCTGCCCGGAGCGGAAACCCTGCGCGCCAACAGCAACGGCTACGTCCAGCTCGGCACCGGGGTGTCCGGTAAGCCCGCGCGCGTCCAGCTCTACGACCCGAAGGGCGGCGCCCGGCACGTCATCATCGTGGGCGTTACCGGGTCCGGCAAGGGCGGCGTCCTGCAACTCGCGGCCCTGTCGTACCACGTGAACGGCGTCGCAATGATCTACGCCGACCCCAAGGGCAGCAGCAACCCCGATGTCGAGGACATGGCCGCCTACGCCGGATGCGGCCCCGAGCAGGCCCTCGGCGCCCTGCGCGTCGCCTACGCGGTCTTCCTCCACCGCGTGGAGGAGTCGCGGGACCTGCGGGCGAAGAACTTCGAGCCCACCCCCGAACGCCCCTACGTCGTCACGATCCTGGACGAGATGGTCCAGCTCCTCGGCGACAAGTCCCCCCACCGCGCCGAGGCCGGATGGATCATCTCGATCCTCGCCGCGCAGGGCCGCTCCATGGGTATGCCCGTCGCGCTGTGCGGACAGATCATGAACCTCGACCAGATGGGTTCCGACACCAGCATTCGCGACAACGTGTTCCACGGCGGCGCGCTGGTCCTCCTGCGCTCCGACAGCGCCCAGAAGAGCCGCGTCGACCTGCCCCGTTCCTTCGACGGCATCGACCCCTCCCAGATCCCGGCCTACTGGAAGGACGACGAGGGCAGCCTCATCTACGACCCGTCCGTCCCCGAGGACGACCCGCGCCGCACGTTCGGCGTCGGCTACGTCGTCGGCCCCGACGAGCTCGCCGAGATGATGCGCGCCTGGATCCTCGAATCCGCCGCCGGCCACTGGAACCCGGCCAACGTCGTCATCCCCGCGGACTTCCCCGGCTGGGCCGATCGCGACACCATCGCCACCATCCCCGTCGGCCCCGCCGCCAACGAGGACACCGGCCCGGCGTGGATGCCCGCCTCCGCCACCACGACCGCGGCGAAGGAGCCGACGGCCGAGGAGAAGATCCTCACCGTCCTCGACGAGCGCCGCGACCCGATCGGGCTGGAGGTCGGCTACCTCCACCTCGACCAGATCACCGACATGACCGGCGTCACCCGCAAGACCGTCGAGAACACCCTCAGCCGCCTGGTGAAGAAGGCCGTCGTCGTCCGCAGGTCGCCGTCCGCCGGCGAATACGGACTGCCCCTCACCGACGAGCGCTGACGGCCCGTCCGACCGGCCGTGCCGCCCGCACCCCGCCGCAGCCAGCGGCAAGGGTGCGGGCGGTGCGGGGGACCGGACAGGCCGGCCCGCTTCACGAAGGGCAGATACCGTGCTCGACCCCCATGATCCATACTTCGAAGCCGTGCTTGGTGCGCTCGGCGCGCTCGCCGACCAGCACGAGTCGTCCGCCGAGTTCAGCGCCGACGACGGCGAGCGGATGCTTACCGAGATCTGCATCCGGCTCGACCCCGACCGTGCCCGCGCCGCGGGCCACCCGCACGGCCTAGCCCTGCTCTGGAACCAGGTCACGGGCTGGCTGTGGGCGTACGGCACCTCCGACGACCGGCTCTCCGACCCGCAGCCGCTGGTCCTCGGCCTGGTCGCCACGCCGGACAGCATCACCTCCGCCGTGGAGGAACTCCTGGCGGGACACGCGGGCCACCTCCCCCTCCGGGGGGAGGAGACCTCGCTGCCCTCCCCCGCGGCGCTCGAAGCGCTGGCCCGCGCCGTCGCCGAGGGCGACCTCGACGAGGACACCGCCGGCCGACTCGCCCGGTACGCCTGACCGGCCGAACCACCTGGGCTCCGTTGCGAGTTGCGACGGAGCCCGCCCGCGCAGCACGAAGCCCTGCACCGGCCGCCTGATCTTGGCAGAGAGCCGGCCGGTGCAGGGCCTGCGACCACGCCCTTACAGACGAGATCGGACACCAGCATGCCCGAGTTCGACCGCTTTACGCTCGCCGTCGTGGACGACATCCGCGACCGGGATCAGGCCAGCGACGGCCACTCCCGCTACGGCGCCGACCACGCCAACAGCGCGCTGGCCCCCCTCGTGGACGACCTGCTCGGCGGTGCCCGGTGAACGAGTCCGCCGCCCTGGCTGCGCTGTTCCTGGCCGCCCGCCCGCCCGCTGCGTGGCTGCCCACACGGCCGTGGAACGGCCTGACCGTCCTCGACACCTATGGGTGCCAGGGCGGCGCCGGCATGGGCTACCACCTCGCCGGATACCGCGTCCTCAGCGTCGACATCGACCCGCAGCCGCGAAACCCGCTCGCGTTCCTGCAGGCCGACGCCGTCGCGTTCATCGCCGAGTACGGGCACCTCTTCGACCTGCAGCACGGCTCCCCGCCGTGCCAGCGCTACACCCGCTGCCAGAAGATCCGGGGCCGCGAGCACCCCGACCTCATCGGCCCCACCCGCACCGCCATGCAGTCCACCGGGCGCCCGTGGGTGATCGAGAACGTCGAAGAGGCCCGCAGCGAGCTGCGCGACCCGGTGATGCTCTGCGGGGCCGCGTTCGGCCTGCGCACCTACCGCCACCGCGCCTTCGAGTCCGGCGGCGGCCTCACCATCGTCCCGCCCCAGCACCCCGCGCACACGGCGCCGCTGGCGAAGATGGGCCGCCCCGTCGCCGACGGCGAGTTCATGCACGTCGTCGGCAACTTCTCCAACGTCCCCCTCGCCCGCAGCCCCCAGGTGATGGGCATGCCGTGGGCCAGCCGCGACGGCCTGCGCGAGGCCATCCCCCCGGCCTACACCGAACTGATCGGACGCCAGGCCGCCGCCCAGGTACCTGCCGGGGCGGTGGCGGCGTGAGCGGCCGGACCCCGCCGCTCGGCGACACCACCGGCCTGTGGCAGGCCGTCCTGGCCGCTGCGGCCGGACGCTGCCAGTGCCGCGGCACCTGCGGCAAGACCCACGCCAAGGACGGCGGGCGCTGCCCGACCCGGCACGGCGGCTACGCCCGGCACGGCACCGGCCCCGTGAGCCTGCTCGCCGCCGCGGCCGACCCGGACGCCCTGCTGCTGCCCGCGCACCGCGCCGCCGCCCTGCCCAAGCGGGAGCTGACCGCGTGGTGCCCGGCCTGCCACGACGCCACCCGCCGCGCCGCCGCCAGGGCCCAGCAGGCCGCGTCCCCGACCGCCGAGCCGGACGCCCTCTTCGCCCTCTGACCCCTCGCGGGCCGGGGCCCGTCCTCCCGGGCCCCGGCCTGCCCGTACCGAGAGGACCCCGCCATGACCGGAAAGCCCTTCCCGGACCGGCTCACCGCCGCGCTGACCCACGCCGCGTGCAACTGGCACGTATTCCCGCTCGCCCTCGGCGCCAAGCACCCCGCCCTGCACAGCGAGGAGCGGTGCCCGCGCACCGGCCCCTGCACCTCCGGGCATCTCGGCTGGGAGCGGCGGGCCACCACCGACCGCGACGTGATCCGCCGGGCCTGGTCCCACGGCCCCTACAACATCGGCATCGCCTGCGGTCCCTCCCAGCTGCTGGTGGTCGACCTCGACACCCCCAAGCACGCCGGCGACCTCCCGCCCGAGCGGTGGGCCGAGCGCGGCTGCAAGGACGGGCACGACGTGTTCGCCGCCCTGTGCGAGGAGCACGGGCAGCCCGTCTGCGACACGTTCACCGTGCGCACCGGTCGCGGCGGCACCCACCTCTACTTCACCGCCCCGGCTGGCCTGGCTCTGCGCAACACCTGCGGGGAGAAGGGGCAGGGGCTCGGCTGGAAGGTCGACACCCGCGCCCACGGCGGCTATGTCGTCGCCGCGGGAAGCACCGTCGCCGGTCGCCCCTACACGGTCACGGCCGACGTGGCGCCGATGGTCCTGCCCGCCTGGCTCGCTGCCCTGCTGACCCCGAGGGCCCCGTCCGTCGCGCCGCTCGACAGCGCGGCGGTGCGGGCCCGGATCGGGCGTCTCCAGGCGTACACGCAGGCCGCCGTGCGCGGCGAGACGGACAAGGTCGCGGGCGCCGGGGAGGGCGTGCGCAACCACACCCTGTTCGCGAGCAGTGCTGCGCTCGGCCGACTGGTCGCCGCCGGGACCCTGCCGGAGCACGACGCCACCGACGCCCTGCTCGACGCCGGGCAGAAGGCCGGACTCGGGGAGGCGGAATGCCGGCGCACCATCGCCAAGGGCCTGGCCCGTGGCGCCGGCGGCGCGGGGCGGGCCGCGTGAGCAACCACCACCTCTCGCCCCGTCAGGAGAAGCGCTTCTCCGGCAGGCGACGGCACAGGCCGGAGGCCGAGTGAACGCCACCAGCACCCTGCCCGCCCAGGCCCCCGCCGACGGCCGGAAGGCGGCGGGGGATCCGTTCTACGGCGACCTGCCCGGGGTGGAACGGCCCACCCGCCCGGGCCCCGTCCCGGACATGGCGGTCTTTCAGGGCATGGTGGGGCACACCGTTCGGGCTCTGGACCCGACCACGGAGGCCGACCCGGTCGGCGTACTCGTCAACCTGCTGTCCGGCGCCGGCGCCATGCTCGGCCCCACCAGCACCGGATCGGCCGACTGCTGCCCGCACCTGCGGATCGGCAACGACCGCCACCCCGCACTGATCTGGGGCCTGACGATCGGCGCGACCGCCGCCGGCCGCAAGGGCGCCGCCACCAACACCGCCAAGCTGCTGCTGTCCGCCGCCGCCCCCGGCTTCGCCAAGGACTGCTGCCTGTCCGGCCTGTCCTCCGGCGAGGGCCTGATCGAAGCCGTGCGCGACGGCGACCCGTCCAAGAAGGACGACCCCGGCCACGTCGACAAGCGGCGGTGGATCGTGGAGTCCGAGTACGGCATCACCATGGCACGCGCCCGCCGCGAGGGCTCCTCCCTCGGCGGCGTCCTGCGCCAGGCGTGGAACGGCGAGGACCTCGGCGTCATGAACCGCGAAGCCCTCAAGGCCACCGCCCCGCACATCGCGATCATCGGCCACATCAGCCCCCGCGAACTGCGCGCCAAGATGCAGGACTCCGAGATGGCCGGCGGCACCTACAACCGCTACCTGCCGGTCTTCGTCCACCGCAACCTCATCCTCGCCGAATCGCGGGGAGCGGATCCACAGCTTGTGGACAGCCTCGCCGCCACCTGGCGGGCCGCCCTCGCCGACGCCCGCCAGGCCGGAGAGATCACCCTCGACGACACCGCCCGCACCCTGTGGCGCGACGGCATCTACCCGGCCCTGTGCGGGGACGAGGACGGCGACGGCCCGCTCGCCGAGTTCACCGCCCGCGCCGCCCCGTACACCCTGCGCCTGGCCATGGTCTATGCCCTGCTCGACCGCCGCCGCCACATCGCCGAGGAACACCTGACGGCCGCCCACGCGCTGGTCGCCTACTCCCGGGCCTCCGCCGCACACGTCCTTGGCCTGTCCGAGCACACCACCGGCGACCCCAAGCTCGACAAGCTCGCCGCCGCCGTCCGCGCCGCCGGCCCCCGCGGACTGACCGGCGACGAGGTCTACCGGCTCTTCAAGAAGGCCACCAAGGACGAACGGGACCGCCTGGTCGCCGCCCTCCTCCAGATCGAGGGCTACGGCAGCGCCCAGATCCCCGGCGCCGGCCGCCACGCCACCGTCCTGCTCTACGCCCCGCCCGCCGACTGAACCCGGGGGTGGAAAGGCTGGAAAGGGGTGCTAAGCCCTCCCACCTGCGAAAACACCCAACCCGGGAGGGGTGGGAAGGGGGTGGAAAGGGGGGTGGAAAGGTCCCGCCCCAACCCGCCCTCCCAGGACGCCGACCCTTTCCACCCCCCTTCCCACCCCCTTCCCACCCCCTCCCCTCGCCGCAAAAACCCAGGTCACCAGGCTTAGCACCCCTTTCCACCCTTTCCACCCCCCTGCCAGAGGGGCCGAGCCGCCCGAACCGCGTGTCCGTAGCCCCTCGCAGTCACCGTCCAGCCCGTCACTTGGAAGGCAACCGTGCTCGAACCCATGCTCACGCTCGCGCAAGTGGCCGAACTGCTGGGCTCCGTCAGCCGCCCCGACTCGTCGCCCGCCGGGCCCTCCGGCCTTCTCGGCGCCGGGTGGTACTCGACGGAGGACGTCGCCTCGCTCATCGGAGTCGACCCGTCCACCCTCAGGCGCTGGCGCACCTCGAAGCCCATGCAGGGCCCACCGTTCGTCCGCCTGACCTCCCGCATCACCGTCTACAGCGTCGCCGACGTCCAGTCCTGGCTGGAGTCCCGCCGCATCGTCCCCGGAGAAGCCGCCTGATGCCTCAGCAGAACCCGCCGATCGGCGTGAAGTTGTCGACCGACATCGAGTACCGCCCCGAGTACCCGAAGCCCTACCGGGGACGGGTCCGGTGGTTCGACCCCGTGACGGGGCGCCGGCTGTCGCGCTCGGAGATGTCCGAGACGATCGAGGAGGCCGAGGCCTGGATCTCCGGGATGGAGCGACTGGCCAGCCGCGGCGTGACCCCGGCGACCGCGACCATGCCGCTCGCCGAGTACGGGGAGTCCGTGATGGAACTGGCGCTGCGCGGGCTGGAGTCCAAGACGCTCGACCCGTACCGCGCCGGCTGGCGGCTGCGGGTCGTCCCGACGATCGGCCACCTGCCTCTACGCGCCGTCACGAACGGCGTGATCGACCGCGCCGTGTACGGGTGGATCGCTGACGAGCACGGCCGGTCCACCGTGAAGAACACGCTCGCCATGCTCGTGCGGGTCATGGAGCAGGCCGTCCGGGACGGCGTCATCGACGCCAACCCGGCCAAGGTCAGCGGCTGGCAGCGCGAGTACCAGCGTGCTGAGGACGAACTCGACGACCCGCGCGCCCTGGCCCTGCCGGACTGGGCGACGCTCGACAGGCTCGCCACCAGCCTGGTGCAGCGCTCGCACGGGGAGTTCGGCGGCTGGGGCGACGTGGTGCGGTTCGCGGCCTGCACGGCGGCCCGGATCGGCGAGGTCTCCGGCGTGCGCCGCAAGGACATCGACCGGGAGCGCTGGACATGGGAGTTGTGTCGGCAGACCACGACTGGGCCCGGCGGGCTGGTGGACAAGGGGACCAAGGGCAAGCGGCGCCGGACCGTACCGGTGATCCCGGAGATCCGCGAGCTGGTGGCCTGGCGCCTAGACGTGATCGACCGGGACCCGATGGCGCGGCTGTTCACCGGGCCGCGGGGCGGGCGGATCACGACCGCAGTCCTGCGGGACGCGACGCACTGGGACGAGGTGGTGGTGGCGCTCGGCTTCGAGCACCTGCGCCGCCACGACCTCCGCCACACTGGGCTGACGTGGATGGCCGATGCCGGGGTGCCGCTGCACGTTCTGCGGAAGATCGCCGGGCACGGGTCACTCACGACGACGCAGCGATATCTACACCCGGACCGGCGCTCGATCGAGCTGGCCGGCGAGGCGCTGAGCGCACACCTGAGCGGGCCCCGCCAAACCCCGCGTCCTGAACTGGTATCGGAGTCTCCGCCCGGGCGCCATCTGCGAGTAGTCCACTGAGTAAATAGCGATGGCGAGCCCTGCTGACCTGGATCCCTTTCCAGGTCAGCAGGGCTCGGCACCCCTTTGGGGAACCCGATTTGAGCGCGGCTCTCGTGCGACTGTGAATAGCATCCACAGCTACGTCCACACGATCCACGCACTCGCGATGAGATCGCTCTAAAGTCCAACCTGCCACCGAACGCTATCTAGCTTCATCTCAGAGAATCGATGCCGATTGCCCTGTGGCGGAACGCAGTCGCTTGGCTTGAGCTGCACATGAGAAAGAGCCTCAACAGGCATCTCACGCATCAGATCATTAAGAGCAGAGAAGGTATGCGCGAAGATATTTTCCACCAGAATCCCTGGGCCTATGTGCAGCCTGTCGGGAACATGAGACTCCACGCCCCAGAGATTCCTCCCACCCAAACCATCGATGGCTTCTAGAATTTCCCGCATATCCTCCCGAGGCAATCCTACCAGCATGCGATCAATTTCACGCCCCCGATGAAGAGCAAGAGGCGCCAGCGCCTCTCCGTGGACAGAGTTCCTGAGCTTCCTCAAGATGAGAAGAGAACGCTTAACATCCGTGCCATCTCCAACGACTGAAGCGAGGCCAGGAGCCACCACTCCAAGTCTCTCGACCCATTTAACCGACTGCCATCCGGCGGCGTGAGGCTTTCCCCCTACCCCGAGGACAGTGTGAGCAACGCGAGCCACTACGTCTACAGCTGCCATCATGAGAATCAGGGCCGAATCAAGGCTTCCAAGAGCAGAATCTGCGGTGTCATTGCTCTGGGGTTTGCTCAACGAGAAGTACATCTCATCGCGCGCCTGCAATGCCCTCTGCACTCGCTGGAATAGTGAAGCCACCAGATGGGAAAGAGACTCGTCACCGACACCGCCTGCATATTGAGAGCAAGCACTGGACCAGCGCCACGCTTCGGGAAGCAAGGCAACGGAAGCCGTGAGGTAATAGAGCCCCTCATTACAACCATACGTTCCCACTCCATCGGGGGTGCGAAAATACATGAACTCGCCCTGCCGTCGCAGATAGAGTCCAATCATCGGGAGCGCATCCTCGGGAAGAAATGCAATCCCGTCCGCCGCCGGCCGCCGAGTCTCGCCAACCAGGTAAGGCCGCCTCGTGATATAAAGGTCCACGGGAATAGTGCGGGCAACTTCGAGCGCCAAAGCATCGGAGCACCTTCGATTCCGAGCCTCAGGTTCCGAAGAATTCACGTAAGACTTATTCTCGATATCCCGGATGGCAAACTCTCGAAAGTCGCCCATGGCCGCCGAGCGAGTCGGAGTGCCACCGCATGAGAAGACGAAATCTTGAACCTCGCCGGTAGGGTTGCGCGGTGGCATTACTTCTACCCAGCCTGGACAGTATTCAATATCCCATGGAGAACCCAGCCTCTTTCGATCAACCGATTCAGGAGGCCCGCCGTCGGAGTATCTCAGAAGACTAATGTGAGGATGGCTCAAAAGGCCAGACAAGAGCATCTCGCGGCCCCAATTTGAGCCACTTTCAAGAAGCTCGTAATCAATCATGACTAGCATCTTGCGAAGCGGCTGGCGTGAACTAAACAAGGCATGCGGTGAGGAGCTAGCTGGTTCTGGCCACTCGACGGTGCCCTCAAAACGGAAAGCCGGTGTCTTCAACTGCATCCTCATGACCGGGGAGGTTACGCCTAGCGACGGCCGGCGGGAAGTCGTTTCGCCCCGAGTGTGGCCCGCCGAGCCCCCAGCTCATGCACGACGCTGGCGATGAAGGGCAGAGCCAACTCAGCTACGGACCCTCCTGACCGCCTCTGCCGGGCTTCGTGGCGGCGCGGGTGTGCATGCGGCCCAGGAGAGAGAACTGATGGCGAAGCAGCTACCTCGACTCACCCAGGCAAGGTTCATCGAGCCACCCAGCGGGGGCTGGGCGCCACCCCTGCAGCCTCCTGAACACGCCTCTGGTCCCGAAGTGGTCCCGCCGGACTCCCCCGACCGCCACCTGCGGCTCGTACGCTGACCCACCCTCGGAAACGGCAAAAGCCCCGCTGGCCTGGACTTCCGTCCAGTCAGCGGGGCTCCGACATCACTGTCGGGACGACAGGATTTGAACCTGCGACCCCTTGACCCCCAGTCAAGTGCGCTACCAAGCTGCGCCACGTCCCGTGGTCTCGGCGCCTTCGGCGGAGCCTGGGGGGCTCTGCGGTGGGGCTTCTCGACCTTGTCCCCGGTGTCCCGGCGACGTGGAAAACAATACAGCACGTCGGGGGGTGCTCGCTGCCAGGTATTGCGGTGGTGGGGGTCGGGGTGGCGGGGGTCAGGGGGTGGGGTGGCGGGCGTCGTAGCGGAGGAAGGCGGGGCGGCGGGCTGCGAGGAGGACGATGGCGGCGACGCAGGCGAGGCCGCCGCTGATGACGGAGGTGGCGGGGCTGGTGAGGGAGGCGACGGCGCCGGATTCGAAGTCGCCGAGGCGGGGGCCGCCGGCGACGACCACGATGAAGATGCCCTGGAGGCGGCCGCGCATCTCGTCGGGGGCCGCGACCTGCATCATCGTGTTGCGGAAGATCATGCTGACGGTGTCGGCGCAGCCGGCCACGGCGAGCAGGAGGAGGCCGGGCCAGAGGCTGCGGACGAGGCCGAAGGCGGCGATGGCGAGGCCCCAGGCGGCGACGGAGACGAGGACCGCGGCGCCCTGGCGGTTGACCCGGCTGACCCAGCCGGAGAAGAGGGCGCCGACCAGGGCGCCGACCGCCGGGGCGGAGACCAGCAGGCCGACGGTGCGGGCGTCGCCGCCGTAGAAGGTGACCGCGATGGCGGGGAAGAGGGCGCGCGGCATGCCGAAGATCATGGCGGCGAGGTCGGCGAGGAAGCTGGTGCGCAGGTTGGGCTGCTCGCGCAGGAAGCGCAGGCCGTCGAGGACGGAGGCGCGGCCGCGGCGGTCGCCGAGCGGGCGCATGGAGGGCAGCCGCCACATCGCGTACAGGGTGGCGCCGAAGGCGACGGTGTCGACCAGGTAGGCGGCCTGTGCGCCGTAGGCGCCGATGAGGACGCCGCCGACCATGGGGCCGACGGTGAGGCCGAGATTCATGCTGACCGTGTTCAGGGCGTTCGCGGCCGGGAGCTGGTGGCTCGGGACCAGGCGCGGGATCATCGCCGAACGAGCGGGGGAACTGAGCGCGAAGAAGCCGGCCTGGACGGCGACGGCGGCGTAGAGCAGTGCGACGAGGCCGAGTCCGGCCAGCGCCTGGGCGGCCAGGACCGCGGAGACGGCGGCGAGGCCGGCGGATCCGATCAGTCCGAGGCGGCGGCGGTCGACGGTGTCGGCGATCGCGCCGCCGTAGAGGCCGAAGGCGATCAGCGGGAAGAGCGAGAAGAGGCCGACCAGGCCGGTGGCGAAGCTGGATCCGGTGAGGTCGTAGACCTGGACGGAGACGGCCACGGCCGTCATCTGCTGGCCGATGGACGAGACCGCCTGGCCGAACCAGACCCGCCGGTAGTCCGCGTTCTCGCGCAGCGGGCTGAGGTCGGCGAACGCCCCGCGGGTGACGCGCCGGAACCACGGCGGGGAGGGCGGGGAGGGCGTGTCGGGAGCGGAGTCCGGAGTGGGAGCGGGAACGGGAACCGGGTCGGGAGTGGAAACGGGGCCGGCGGCCGGGGCGGCAGCGGGAGGCGGCGGCGAGGCCGGGGAGTCGGCGGACGAATTCGCAGGATGATTGGTCGACACAGCGACCCATCGTCGTCCTGCCCGCCGCGGCGCCGCCCACCGGGGTCCGGCTGGCAGCACCCCGGCGGGCGGGCAGGCAGCACCCCGGCGGGCACAACCCAGCAAACGGGCAGGCCAGCGGGCCGCCTACCGGGTCAGGACCTGCTTCTCCCCCGCCTCGACCGCGAAGTCCAGCCGGTTGCCGGGCGGCGGGAAGGGGCAGATGAAGTGGTCGGCGAACGCGCAGGGCGGCAGGTACGCGCGGTTGAGGTCGAGCACCGTGTGGCCGTCCGCGTCGGGCGCGGGGAGAGTGATGAAGCGGAAGCGGTAGGTGTCCCGGCCGCTGGTCGCGTCCGCGAACACGCCGCTGAGGCCGTCGGCCGAGCCGCTGACCGTCAAGGTCCGGTGCTCCCCGGCGACGGTGAAGGCGATCCGGCCGGCGACGGTCAGCGGGCGCTCCTTGCCGTCCGCGTTGGGGACGACGACGGCCTGGTCGACGCCGCCCTCGAAGGGCGTGAAGACGGCCGGAACCGCCCACTCGGGCGAGTACGGGTACGCGGAGATGCCGGCGAACGACTCCCGGCGGGGCGCGGCCGGGTCGAAGACCCGCAGGGCCAGCTCGCCCTCCCGCTCGATCGGGACGAGCCGCAGCTCGCCCAGGGAGGCGGTGTCGGCGGCCGGGTCGGTGTCCGGCCGGAGCAGCGCCTCGCCGTCGACCGGGGCCGCCCCGCCGGCCACGGTGACGCCCTCGGCTGCGGCCGCCCGGACCCGGACGCCCTCCGCGTCGGCCCACCAGAGGCCGGGCAGGCCGGGGATCCGGGCAGGCTCGGGCTCCAGCCAGTGCGTGCCGACGAGCGCCAGCTGGCCGTGCAGCGTGCTCACCGCCGCCGCCCTGCTGTCGCTCCAGTGCTTCCATTCCTCCGCGGCTGTCGCCGTCATCGAAAGGCCCTCCCACTCCGGTCCCTGACCAGTCCGGTCATCCGTTGTCCGTCACCGACTCAACGCCTGCCCCCGGGGCGGATCATTCCCGGGACGGGGTCGGCCGGGGAAGCTGACATCTTCCCGCAACAACCCGGCCGAGAGCCCCGACGCGGCCGTCGGCCCGGTTGTTGCTACGAGCGCCGGAGCGGACGGAACAGGCCCTCCTGGACCACCGACACCACCAGCTGCCCGCTGCGGTCGAAGATCTCCCCGCGGGCCAGGCCGCGTGCGCCGTGGGCGATCGGCGCCTCCTGCTGGTACAGCAGCCAGTCGTCGGTGCGGAACGGGCGGTGGAACCACATCGCGTGGTCGAGCGAGGCCATGTCGAAGTGCCGATCGCCCCAGAGCGGCTCGACGGGGGCGCGGACGGCGTCCAGCAGCGTCATGTCGCTCGCGTAGGTGAGGGCGCAGACGTGGATCAGCGGGTCGTCGGGCAGGGCGCCGTTGGTGCGCAGCCAGACGCCGCTGCGCGCCTCGACTCCGGCCAGCTCCTCCTTGGTCCAGCGCAGCCGGTCGACGTAGCGGATGTCGAAGGGCTGTCTGCGGCTGATGAACGGGGGCAGCTCGCCGAGCCGGGAGCCGACCTCGTCCAGCGCGCTGGGCAGGTCCTCGGGGTCGGACACCTCGGGCATCGCGAGCTGGTGCTCGATGCCGCCCTGCTCGGGGAGGTGGAAGTCCGCGGTGAGGGCGAAGATCGACCGGCCGCCCTGGATGGCGAGCACCCGGCGGGTGGTGAAGGAGCGGCCGTCACGGATCCGGTCGACCTGGTAGACGATCGGCACGCCGGGCACACCGGGGCGCAGGAAGTAGGCGTGCAGCGAGTGGACCGGGCGGTCGCTGTCCACCGTGCGCCCCGCCGCGACCAGCGCCTGGCCGGCCACCTGGCCGCCGAACGTCCGCTGCAGCGCCTCTTCGGGGCTGCGCCCGCGGAAGATGTTCAGTTCGATCTGCTCAAGGTCCAGCAGTTCGACGAGTTCGTCGACGGGGGTACCCATGCGTGCGCTTCCTCTCCGGACGAACCGGCCCGGCCGGAGGTCCTCCGCCCGGCTGCCGACGCCCGTTCTATCGAATTGTTCAGCCCACTCGAATTCTCCAGCGGGCCAGGGAATTCCCGCACACCAGGGCGACCGCTGTCGATTCACTCGAACGGGGACGCCTCCGACCGCCCCGGGCCGGTCGCACCACCCGCACCGCCACCCGACCCCTGCGCAGCCCCCGCACCGAGCCCGGACTGGCGGACGGTGATGTTGAGGCGCCCGGTCAGGCCGAGCGCCGGGTCCGCGGTGCCGGGCAACGTCCGGACCACGCCGTGGTACGCGAACCGGGCCGGGCCGCCGAACACCAGCAGGTCGCCGCTGCGCAGCTCGACATCGGTCCATGGCCGGGTGCGGGTCTCGGTGTTGCCGAGCCGGAAGACGCAGGTGTCACCGATCGACAGCGAGACCACCGGGGCGTCCGTCCGCTCGTCGCGGTCCTGGTGGAGGCCCATCTTCGCGCCGTGCGGGTAGTGGTTGACGATCGCGATGTCCGGTTCGTACCGGGCCGCGCCCGCGATGTCGGCGCACGCGTCACCGTACGCCTGGGTGACGGCCCGGCGGGCGAGGTTGCCGAGTTCGGCGGGGAACGGCTTCACGGGGGTGCCGTCGGCGGCGGCCCGCCGGTAGCCGTACGGGTACCAGTGCAGGCCCAGGCTCACCATCTGTACGGACATCACACCGCCGGTCGGCATCCGGACGGTGTGCATCCCGGCCGGCGGGCGCGCCCACTCCCGACAGGCGGCGACCAGGCGCAGCTGCGCGTCCGCGTCCAGCCAGCCGGGGACGAGCACCGCACCGGGCGCGGGCTCGGACCGGGCGCGCGGGAAGAGTTCGCCGGGGAGGTTGCCGGGAGGTCCGCCGAAGAGTTCGCCCTGAGCCACACCACCATCCTCGCGCAGTGGGGCCACCCGGGCTCAACGCCGGGGGGGTGGAGCGGGCCCTGCCGGGACGAACGGCCGGACGGGCTGCCGGGCAGACGCCACCACCCGACGACCGATCACCGATCACCGATCATCCCGATCTCCCGCGCGCACACCGGCCAGGCCTCCCAGCCCTGCATCCGGAGGATCTCCTCGGCGACGGCGGTCTGCTGGCGCCGACTCGCACGGTCGGGCCGGTTCGCGAAGCGAAGTCCGCCCGCCTCCTCCCAGGTGGGCGGCCAGATCTGCAGACCGCCGAAGTAGCCGTTGCCGGTGTCGGCCCGCCAGTCGCCGCCGCTCTCGCACTCGGCGAGCTCGTCCCAGATCATGTCCGCAACGGTGGATGAGGCTTCGGCCCGGGCGCCACCCGGCAGCCCTGCGGCAAGCACCTGGACCGACACCAGCAGAGCCGACACCACCGGCAGCACCGCCACCGGCAGCACCGCCACCAGCAGCACCGACCGCGACAGAGGCACCGACCACCGCAGCAGCACCGACCGCGACAGAGGCACCGACCGCTGCAGGAGCGGCGCCCCCGACACCCCCGGCACCGCGCCCAGGACGGCCCGCAGGCGCATCAAGAACGATTCCCGGCTGATCCTACGAACGCTCTGAAGGCACAGCAGCCGACCCTAGGCGCCGAAAACGCCCGCCCAACCCGACACGCCGGACACGCCGACGGCCGCTCCCCCGCACAGCGGAGAAGCGGCCGATCGGACCGGAGGTGCAGCGCGCCCGGCGCGCGGACAGCCCCTACCGGGATCAGACGGTGAGGGTCTGGCCCGGGAGGATCAGGTCGGGGTTGGCGCCGATGACCTTGGCGTTGTCGTTGTACAGGTCGTGCCAGTCGAGGCCCTTGGCGGCGGCGATCGAGCTCAGGGTGTCACCGGACTTGACGGTGTAGTTGCCACCGGTGACCGGCTGGGCGTCGTTCGAGGTCGACGGCTTCGCCGGCTGGGCGGCCTTGGCGGACTTCGCGGCGTTGTCGGACTTCCACGACTTCGCGGCGTCGGCCGGCTTCGGCGCGGCAGCGGCGGCCTTGGGGGCCTCGGCGGCCTTCGGCGCGGCGGTGGCGGCCGGCTTCGGGGCAGCGGTGGCAGCCGGCTTCGGGGCGGCGGTGGCGGCCGGAGCGGCAGGCTTCGGCGCGGCGGTGGCGGTCGAGGCCGCCGAGGTGTCGACGGCGGCCGGGGCGCCGCCCTTGGTCAGGCCGGCCTTGACCGAGCACACGGGCCAGGCGCCGGGGCCCTGCGAGGCGAGCACCTTCTCGGCGACGGAGATCTGCTGCGCCTTGGTGGCCAGGTTGGCCTGCGAGGCGAAGGCGGTGCCACCGAAGGCGGCCCAGGTGCTGGAGGTGAACTGCAGACCGCCGTAGAAACCGTTGCCGGTGTTGATGGCCCAGTTGCCACCGCTCTCGCACTGGGCGACGGCGTCCCAGGTGGAGACGGACGCGGCGGAGGCCGAGGTGGCCGTGACGAGGCCGGCCACCGGCAGGGCCGCGACAGCGGCGCCCGCCACAACAGCCATCCGAACGCGGTTGCGCTTGGTGGCGGTGGAGGTGGTGGCAGCGGCGGTCTCGTTACGGAAGGTCATGAGGTTCCTCTCGACAGCCCCGGGCGGGCATGCGGAACCAGACCCTCGAAGGGCCGATTCGCTCGCCGCGTCCACTGGGCGGCCGTGCACGTGTCCGACGTGCCGCGCCGCCCCGGCCACCCGCCACACACCGGCGACCTGTTCGAGCAGTCGCATCGGCGGGCACGGCCTGCGCCGGGGTGAGCCGGCGGGCTGTGCGTCGGGGGTGAACCCGGGTGGTGCTCGTTGCACCGCCAATGAAGCTACGAGTCGGCCGCCGGGGATCCAAACAAGCAGCGGTCTCCCCAGCTCAGCCAGGCGTTACCGCCGGTAATGACCATGCAAACATGCCCGAATTGTCCGATTTAACCGTCATTTCCTAGATCAAACATCGGCCACCCGTGACCCACCTCACGGTTTCATTCCGCCAGGCCCGCCACCGACATCGACACATTGTGACCACCGAAACACGCACTGCGGTCGGATCCGAGGCAATTCCCGTCACCCTCGACGGCCACCCGTGACCCCTGACACAGGGGCCCGTTGGTAAAGGCGGCCGGATGCGGACCCAGGTCCCGTCGGCCGCAGACCTGGCCCCGGCCCGGCCACACCCCCGTCCCACCCGCCCCCGTTCGTCCCCGCTCCACTCTCAGACCGCCCCACCGAACACCGCCCCACCGAGGACCCGCCCCACCGAGGACCCGCCCCACCGAGGACCCGCCCCACCAACCGACCCGCCCCACCCCCGACACCCACGACCACACCCAAGGAGTCTCAGTGCCGCGCATGCTCGATGTCAGCGACGAGGTCCGATCCGAAATCGGCGACGACGAGGCCGACCGCCTGCTGGGCGGCGCCCACGCACCCGACGGCTACGAGTGCACCTCCTGCCGCACACCCGGCGACTCGTTCCAGGAGCCCACCAGCACCGTCCTGTTCGTCGGCGAGGAGACGGCGGTGCTCGCGTTCGCCCATGCCCGCTGCATCCCGTCCCAGGTGGTGCCGGTCTCCGAGGAGCAGCTGCTCGGCGCGGTGCGCAGCATCAGCCAGGCCCAGGGCGACGCACCCGCCGACACGCCCGTCGCGGCGCCGGTCCCGGCCCAGTCCGCTCAGTCCACCCAGTCGCAGCCCACCGCGTCCGGTGCGCAGCCGAGCGCGCCCGGCCAGGCCGCCATCCTTGGCATCACCTGCGGGCTCGTGCTGCACGCCGACACCGGTCACGCCGCCCTGGTGGTCGAGCCCACCGGGCCGGTCGGCCGGCCGGGCAACACCTCCGGCACCGACGAGTTCCTCGACCTCCTGCAGGACGCCGGCTTCCAGCCGGTCGCCGACCTCAACAAGACGCCGGAACAACTGCCCGGCTGGTCCGTGCTGGTGGCCATGGGCAAGCTGCACGCGATCCTCCAGCCCGCTGCCGCCGGCGGCAGCACCGGCTGGTGGCAGGCGCACCAGCCGCTCCAGGTCACCGACGCCTGGCGGATCGCCGCGGGCCAGCTGTCGGAGGTGACCATGTACGCGGTACCGGCCGGGATGGTCGGCCGCCAGCCGCGCGAGGACCTGCTCCGCCAGGCGCTGGAGCGGGCGGTGGCCAAGGGGCAGGTGGTGGCCGCGTCCCTCCCGCTCGCCGGCACCTGAGCCGCCCGGGATGCAGGACGCACCCGGCCCGGTCGGCGGTCACCGCTGCCGACCGGCAGCGCCGCACGGTCCTCACGCCGGCACCCCACGGTCGGCACGCCGACGCCTTCACGGTCCCTACGCCGGCCTTCGCGGTCCCCACGCCGGCCCTCCAGGAGCGGCCCAAGGCCGCTGCAGGAGGGCCGCAGGAGGACCACAGGAGAGCCGCAGGACCGGCACAGGCCACGTTCCGACCGGGCCGGTGCACCCCGCATCCCCCAGCGTTCTCACTCGTTGGCCCCTACGTGTACAGCTACGACGTCTCCGCATCCCACCGTCGCTCCACCACCGGCACCCGTGCGATCCCGGGCATGCGCCCGTCGTTCGACGCGGAGCACCCGCACTCGACGACGCCGATCTACGACGAGCTGTACTCCGAGTACCGGCGGCTGTTCCGGGCCCTGCCGGGCGACCGCTCGGGCGAGGAGAACATGAAGTTCACCGGGTTCGCGGTCCGCGACGGCTACCCGGTGCTGGCCGACCCGCGCCCGTACCCGCAGCAGCAGGCGTTCCAGAGCTACGGCGGGCAGGCGCTCGGGCTCCCGCAGTTCATGCCGAACCAGCAGACCGGTCCCGGTGTGACGGGACCGGCCGGGCACACCAGCGACGGCACCGGCCACGCCCACACGACCGGCCAGACCAGCCAGACCAGCCAGGTCGGCCAGACCGGCCACCTGGGCCAGGCGAGCCAGGGCCAGGCCGGCCAACCCGCCCACTCGGGCCAGCACCCGCAGTCCGGCCACGGCGGCCAGCCCGCCCCCGCCGCCCAGTTCGCCAACGGCCAGGGCTGGGTGGCCGCCGGCTACCTGGGCCCGGTCCCGCACCCGATGCCCACGCCGGCTCCCGGCCCCGGTGCCACCACCGGCGGACGGCACCGCAACCTGCTCTCCCTCCCCCCGGGCCGCAGCACCGACCAGCACTGAGCACCGCCGCCGCACCGAGCACCACAGGACGCGCGGCACACACCCGCGCGCCGGACGACCGAGGGCCCCACCGCCGAAGCGATGGGGCCCTCGCCACCAGGTGACCGGGTCACCTGACCACCAGGCCACCCGGTCCCACAGTCCTACTCGGTCCTACTCAGGACTACTCGGTCCTGCTCAGTCCTGCCCGACAGCTACTCGGTCCTACTTGCGCTTGCGCTTCTCACGCATCCGCACCGAGATCGAGATCGGCGTCCCGACGAAGCCGAACTCCTCACGCAGCCGGCGCTCGACGAACCGCCGGTAGCCCGCCTCCAGGAAGCCCGAGGCGAACAGCACGAACCGCGGCGGCCGCACCCCCGCCTGCGTACCGAAAAGGATGCGCGGCTGCTTGCCACCGCGGATCGGGTGCGGGTGGGCCGCGACCAGCTCGCCGAGGAAGGCGTTCAGCCGCGCGGTCGAGATCCGGGTCTCCCAGCCCTCCAGCGCCGCCTCGATCGCCGGAACGAGCCGCTCCATGTGCCGGCCGGTCTTCGCCGAGACGTTGACCCGGGGGGCCCACTGCACCTGGACGAGATCGCGCTCGATCTCGCGCTCCAGGTAGAAGCGGCGCTCCTCGTCCAGCTGGTCCCACTTGTTGTAGGCGATCACGACGGCGCGCCCGGCCTCGACGGCCATCGAGATGATCCGGGTGTCCTGCTCGGCCAGGGTCTCGCTGGCGTCGACCAGGACGACCGCGACCTCGGCCTTCTCCAGCGCGGCGGAGGTGCGCAGCGAGGCGTAGAAGTCGGCGCCGGCGGTGAGGTGGACGCGGCGGCGGATACCGGCGGTGTCCACGAACTTCCAGGTCTTGCCGCCGAGTTCGATCATCTCGTCGACCGGGTCGCGGGTGGTGCCGGCCATCTCGTTGACGACCACCCGGTCCTCGCCGGCGACCTTGTTGAGCAGGCTGGACTTGCCGACGTTCGGCCGGCCGATCAGCGCGACGCGGCGCGGGCCGCCGGGGGCGAGGTCGCCGAAGGTCTGCGGCGGGGCCTCGGGCAGCGCGTCCATCACGGCGTCGAGCAGGTCGCCGGAGCCGCGGCCGTGCAGGGCGGAGACGGGGTACGGCTCGCCCAGGCCGAGCGACCAGAGGTAGGCGGCCTCGGCCTCGGTCGACTGGCCGTCGACCTTGTTGGCGCAGAGCACGGTCGGCTTGCCGGCCCGGCGGATGATCTTGATCAGGGCTTCGTCGGTGTCGGTGGCACCCACGGTGGCGTCGACGACGAACAGCACCGCGTCGGCGGTCTCGATGCCCAGCTCGGCCTGCGCCGCCACCATGGCGTCGATGCCGAGGACGTCGATCTCCCAGCCGCCGGTGTCGACGACCTTGAAGCGGCGGCCGTTCCAGCTGGCCTCGTAGCTGACGCGGTCGCGGGTGACGCCCGGCTTGTCCTCGACGACCGCCTCACGGCGGCCGATGATGCGGTTCACCAGGGTCGACTTGCCGACGTTCGGGCGGCCGACGACGGCCAGCACCGGCATCGGCGCGTGCTCGGCGCCGTCGAGGCCGTCGACACCGTCGAGGTCGAACCCCTCCTCGGCGGCGAGCGCCATGAACTCTGCGTAGTCGGCGCTGTCCAGCTCACCGTGTCCGGTGGCGGTGTGCTCTGCGGTCATGTTTCCGTTTTCCGTTTCCCGGCGCGGCCCTTCCCAGGGGCACGCCGTGCGTACCTGCCCGGTTCCGGGCAGCGCGGGTTACTGCATGAAATGCGGGTGGAGGCTCAGACCGCCGAAAGGCCGGCCCGCTCCTCCACCAGCGAGGTGATCGTGTCGATCACCTGGTCGAGAGTCAGCTCGCTGGTGTCCACCAGGACGGCGTCGGCCGCCTGGGTCAGCGGGGCGGTCTCCCGGGAGGAGTCGGCGGCGTCCCTGCGGGCCAGGTCGGCGGCCATCGCGGTGATGGTGGCCTCGTCCACGCCCTTGGCCCTCAGCTCGGCGGCACGGCGCTCTGCGCGGGCGGCCTCCGAGGCGGTCAGGAAGACCTTGACGGTGGCGTTCGGGAACACCACGCTGCCCATGTCCCGGCCCTCGGCGACGATGCCGCGCTCGGCGACCCCGGCGCAGCCGCGCTGGAGCTCCACCAGCCGCGTGCGCACCGCCGGCACCGCGGCGACGGCACTGACCTGCCCGGTCACCTCGGGGCCGCGGATCGGGCCCGAGACGTCCTGGCCGTCGACGGTGATCGTCGGGCCGTCGGCGTCCGTCCCGGAGACGATCACCGGCTTTCCGCAGGCGACGGCCACGGCCTCGGCGTCCTCGATGTCCACGTCGTTGGCCAGCATCCACCAGGTCATCGCCCGGTACATGGCACCGGTGTCCAGGAAGCTCAGCCCCAGCCGGGCGGCGACCGCCCGCGAGACGGTCGACTTGCCGGAGCCGGAGGGTCCGTCGATGGCGACGACGACCGGGGCGTTCGCTCGGTCGGCAGTGTCCACGGCAGAACCTCTCTCTGAATCCTGAAACCTGAAGCGTGAAATCTGGAACGTGGGGCGGTGAAACCCGGTGGTGGAACCCGGGTGAAGCCCGGACGGGGGGCCCGGCGGTAAACCTGAAACCGAGGGATGTCCCCCTCAAGGTTAATGGACCGGTGCGGAACCCCGCCCCGCCCGGGCCCGTACCCCTTCGGAGCAGCCCCGACCGCAGCACCCAGCCCCGCCCGGCCCGCGCCGCCGCCCCCGCCCTGTCCGTCCTGTCCGCAGGGCGCAACCACAGCCGGCCGGCCCCGCCACCAGCCGTCCGCAGCCGGGACGGGGACCGACCGGGACCGGGACGCCCCCCGGCTCAGTCCCGGACGCTCCAACCGGTCGCCCGCAGCGCCATCGTCAGCGGCTTGACCGCGGCGGGAGCGACCGACAGCTGGACGAAGCCGACCTGCTGTCCGCTGGAGTGCTCGATGAGGACGTCCTCGATGTTGACCCCGGCCGCGCCCACCTCGCCGAAGAGGCGGCCCAGCTCGCCGGGCTGGTCGCCGAGGACGACGGCGACCGTCTCGTAGCGGGTGGGCGGCGCGCCGTGCTTGCCGGGGATGCGGGCCTGGCCGGTGTTGCCGCGGCGCATCACGGCCTCGATGCCGACCGCGCCCGCGCGCCGCTCGCCGTCCTCGGCGGCCTGCAGGGCCCGCAGCGCGGTGACGGTGTCGCCGAGGTCGACGGCGACCTCCTCCAGGATGTCGGCGACGGCGCCGGCGTTGGCGGAGAGGATGTCGACCCACATGCCGGGGTTGGAGGCCGCGATCCGGGTGACGTCCCGGACACCCTGGCCGGAAAGCCTTATCGCCGTCTCGTCGGCGTGCTCCAGCCGGGCGGCGACCAGCGAGGACACCAGCTGCGGGGCGTGCGAGACGAGGGCGACGGCACGGTCGTGCGCGGCGGCGTCCATCACGATCGGCATCGCGCCGCAGAGCGCGACCAGTTCCAGGGCCGCGTTGAGCGTCTCGGTGTCGGTGTCGGCCGTGGGGGTGAGCACCCAGGGGCGGCCCTCGAACAGGTCGGCGCGGGCGGCCAGCGGGCCGGAGCGCTCGCGGCCGGCCATCGGGTGGCTGCCGATGTAGTGGACGGTGTCGCAGCCGAGCGCCACCACCTCGGCGCGCGGCCCGGCCTTGACGCTGGCCACGTCGGTGTACCAGCGGGCCAGGCCGCGCCGCTGGCAGTCGGCGAGGACCTTGCCGACCAGCGCCGGCGGCACCGCGATGATCGCCAGGTCCACCGGACCGTCGGCGGGGTCGATGACACCGGCGCCGAGCGAGGCCGCGGTGCGGGCCGAGTCCGGGTCGGCGTCCTCCAGATGGACGGTCAGCCCCCGGCCGGTGAGGGCCAGTGCGGCGGACGTGCCGATGAGTCCGGTACCGACGACGGCGGCAGTGCGCATGGCGGGGTGGCTCTCCTCACGGGGCTTACCTGGACGTGCTCGACCCATCCTCTCGCATCCTGCCCGTCCCTGCGGCCACCCACCGTCCCCGCGGCCATCCCCCGTCCCCGCGTACGCCCCTGACACCCCGACCGGCCTCGCCGGACCGCAACCGCCTCCGGCCCCGACCCGTCCCACACCACACGGGCCGCACGCGTCACGCGAGGGCGGTCCGGACGCGGCAACACGCGGAAATCCGACGACGCCCGCGCCGGCTGGGGGCAGACTGGCCGCCCGAGCAGGGCGCGGCGCTAACGAAGGGGTTGGCTGGGTGGACGACCAGCGCAGGACAGACGACCGGCGCAGGACAGCAGGCGACCGGCAACCGGGCGGGTCGGAGGTGCCGGCCCACTCCTCGGTGCTCGACTCCGTCGTGGTCTACGCGGCCGGCGCGGTGTGCCGCCGCCGGGCCCGGGTCCCCGTGCCGCCGGACGGACGGCTCCGGCTGACCGGGCTGCCCCGGGTGCTCGACGGGCGCTCGCTGCGCGCCCGGGTGCTCGACGGCCCACCCGGCACCACCGTCACCGAGGCCCGTCTGGAGCCCGTCGCGGAACTCCGCGCCGTGGCCGAACTCCCCGAGCTCCAAAGCCTGTTGGACGAGGCCAGGGAGCACGAGAGCGCCGTCCGCGAGCGCCACCGCCTGGTCCTCTCGGCCATCGCCGAGACGGCCGGACTGCGCGCCGTACCGCCGCCGCGCCGCGATGACGAACCGCACCGCCGCACTCCCGCCGACGCCTGGCTGGAGTTGGCCGAGTTCGTCGACGAACGGCTGTCCGGACTGCACCGGCGCGCCGAGGACCTCGCCCAGGAGCTCCGGCTCGCCGAGCACGCGACCGAGGTGCTCACCGCCCGGCTGGAGCGCGCCTCCACCGCGGGGGCCACCCGGCCCGTGGAGACCTCCGCGACCGTCCTCCTCACCCTCACCCGCACCCCCACCTCCACCTCCACCTCCACCGAACCCGCCGGCCCCGACCCCGGCCCCAGCCCCGAACCCGAACCCGACCTCGAACTCGAACTCGAGTACGGCGTCCCGGCCGCCCGCTGGGTACCCGCCTACCGCCTGTCCTACCGCCAGGGCGAGGACTCCGCCCGACTCGTCCTGCGCGCCTCGCTGGCCCAGCAGACCGGCGAGGACTGGACCGGCGTACGCCTCGCCCTCTCCACCGCCGACCTCGACCGGCGCACCGACCTGCCCCGGCTGCGCTCGCTGCGGATCGGCCGCAGCCAGCCCGCCCCGCCCCCGTCGGGGTGGCGCGAGCCCCCGGCCGGCCTGGCCGACCTCTTCGCCGGCTACCAGGCGGCGGGCCCGGCCCCCGCGCCCGCCGGGCGCGTGTCCGCCGGACAGGTGGCCTCGGTACGCGTGGGCGCCGCACCCACGGGCGCCCTGCCCGTCGCGGCCGTCACCCCGGCTTTCGACGAGCAGCCGGAGTTTCTCCGCCACCCCGGCGGCAGCCTGGCGGCCGACGAGTTCCCCCTGCCGCCCCCCGCCTTCGGCGGCTACGGCGCCCCGCCGCCGCCCGGGATGCCCCAGCCGGGCAGTCCGCCCCCGCCCCCGGCCGCCCCCCGCCGGGCCCGGCGCCGCGCCGCCGAGGCCGCCCCCGGGTTCGCCGCGTCTGCGCCCGCCCCCGTGACGGCCCCGGCCCCGGCGGCCCCCGGCGGGGCCGGACCGTTCGCCGCCTTCGCACCCGCCCCGTTCGCCCCCAGCGCCCCGTTCACCCCCGACGCCCCGCCCGCCCCCGACGCCGCCCTCCTCGACTACCCGTCCCTCGTCCTGGCCGGTCCCGAGGAGCCCGCCGCCCGCCGGGGCACCCTGCACCCGCCCGGGCCGAGGCCCGCGGTGTCCGCCGGTTCGGCGGTGGCGGCCCTCCCGCTCCCCCGGCACGCCGTCCCGCCCCGCGTCTCGGCCGGCTCCTTCGACCACCGCTTCGACGCCGCCGCCCCCGCCGACATCCCGTCCGACGGCGCCTGGCACACCGTCACGATCGGCGAGATCCCGCTGGCCGTCCGCTCCGAGTACGTCACCGTCCCCTCCGTCGAGGAGAAGGTCTACGGCACGCTGGTGCTCGCCAACCGGACCGCCCAGGCCGTCCTGGCCGGCCCGGTCGAGGTGACCGTCGACGACGAGTTCCTGCTCACCGCCGCCCTTCCCACCCTCGCCCCCGGCGGCGAGCGCCGGCTCGGCACCGGTGTGACCGAGAGCGTCGAGGTGGCGCGCCGCACCGAGCTGCGCGAGTCCACCGCGGGCATGCTGAACAGCAGCACCGTGCTCGACCACCGGGTGCACGTCGAACTGGCGAACCGGCTCGGCCGCCCCGTCACGGTGGAGGTCCGCGAACGCGTCCCGGTCACCTCGGACGCCGAGGTCCGGATCGAGGAACGGGCCGGCTGGCAGGCACCGGCCGAGTCCTCGCCGGACTGCCCGCCGAGCACCCGGCTCTGGCGGGTCGAACTGCCGCCCGGCGGCCGGGTCGAGCTCGACGGCGGCTACGAGATCCGAATCCCGGCCGGCAAGGCCATCGTCGGCGGAAACCGGAGGAACTGAACGATGACCGGCACCACCACCCCCCTCCCCGGCGGGCCCGACTCCCCTCCCCGGGGCGCCGTCCCCCTTCCGGTCACCGCCGTCACCTGCCTGGAGGACCGCAGCCAGGTCGAGCGCGCCGCCACCGCCGAGCTCACCGCCGGCGTGCAGCGGCTGCGGCTCGGCCCGGTCACCGCGCTCGCCGTCGACCGCACCCTGCGGGCCGAGGCCGACCGCGCGGGCGTCCGCGTCCTGGACGCCCGGATCGTCCGCACCTGGACCCCGCGCGCCCCGCTGCCGCCCGGCCCGGCCGACTCCGAGCTCCGCCACCGGGTCCACCAGCTCGACGAACAGGCCCGCCGCGAGGAGCAGTCCGGCGACCGTCTGGCGGCCCGGCTGGCGCTGCTGGCCCAGCTCTCCGCCGACCTGCTCCGCGAGATCGGCGAGGGCGCCGGCGCGGGCGAGGTCGAACGGGCCCGCTGGACCCGTGAGCTGGACCGGGTGGACGCCGAACGCGAGCGGTACGTCGAGGAGCTGCGCGCCGTCCGCTCCCGGCTGCGCCGACTGGAACAGGAGCGCTCCGACGCCCACCGGACCCTGGACGAGGCCGAGGAGGAGCCCGCCGAGCTCGTCGCGCACCTGGACCTCACCGTCGAGGCCGCCACGGCCGGGCCCGCCCTCCTCACCGTCAGCCACCTGGTGCCCTGCGCGGTGTGGCGCCCCTCCTACCGGGCCACCCTCGCCGGGGGCGGCCTGCACCTGGAGTCGGAGGCGGTGGTCTGGCAGCGGACCGGGGAGGACTGGACCGGCGTCCGGCTCACCCTCTCCACCGCCCGGTCGGCCCTGGCCACCGCCCCGCCCGCGCTCACCGAGGACGTGCTGATGCTGCGCGAGCGCAGCGCCGAGGAGCGCCGCACCGTCGAGGTGGAGCTGCGCGAGGAGGCGATCAGCACGGTCGGCCCGTCCGAGGCGGTACCGGGCGTGGACGACGGCGGGGAGGTCCGGGTGCTGCGCGCGCCCGCGCCGGCCACCGTGCCCTCGGACGGCCGGGCGCACCGGGTCCCGCTCGGCGGCTTCACCGCGGCCGCGAGCAGCGAGTTCGCGTGCGCGCCGGAGCTGTCACCGCTGGTCACCCAGGTGGTCCGGTTCCGCAACGCCGCCGGGCACGCGCTGCTGGCCGGGCCGGTCGAACTGGTCCGCGACAGCGGCTTCACCGGCCGCGGCGAACTGCCCTTCACCGCGGCCGGCGCCGACGCCGAGCTGGCGTTCGGCAGCTCGGACGGCTACCGGGTGGTCCGCGAGACCGAGGAACGGCAGGCCACCACCGGACTCAGCCAGCGCTCGGTGACCACCCGGACGGTCCGGCTGCACCTCTCCCGCTTCTCCGGACCGGAGGAGCACGACGAGCAGCTGGTCTCGGTGCGCGAGCGGGTACCGGTCTCCGAGGTGTCGGCCGTGGAGGTACGGCTGCGCAAGGAGGAGTGCTCGCCCGCCCCGGACGCCTTCGACACCGAGGGGATCGTCCGCTGGGACCTGCCCCTCGGCCCGGGCGCCCGCCGGACGGTGACGCTGGTGTACGAGATCACCGCCACCGCCAAGGTGGCGGGCCTGTGACACCCCGGCCCGCGTGCGCTCGGCCGAACCCCCGTCGTGACAACCGTTCAGGTACAACAGGAGCATGATCCTGCACCTCGCCCCCCTGGACGACTGGCTCGCCGACCCCGGCCGGCCCTACGCGACCGCCTCGCTGCTCACCGACGGGTTCATCCACTGCTCGGCGGACGAGCAGACGGCACTCGCGGTGGCCAACGCCTTCTTCGCCGACACCCCCGGTCCGCTGATGGTGCTGCTGATCGAGGAGGCGCTGGTGGAACCGATGGTGAAGTGGGAGGCCCCGAACGGCGCACCGCCGCCCGGGGCCACCCCCGGTGCGCTGTTCCCGCACATCTACGGGCGGCTGAACCGGTCCGCCGTGGTCGGCCTGGAGAAGGTCGAACGCGGCCCGGACGGCCGCTGGGCGAGCCTCACCCCCTGGAGCTGAGCCCCACCCCCGACGCCCCCGCCACCCGCGACCCCGGCGCCCCGAGACCCCGGCACCCCGGCACCCCGCGACCCGGCGGAGGGCTACAGCCAGCCCCGCTCCCGGGCCGCCATGCCCGCCTGGAAGCGGGTGGTGGCGCCGAGCTCGCGCATCAGGCTCTGGAGCCGGCGCTGGGTGGTCCGGGCGCTCCAGCCGAGCGAGCGCGCGATCGACTCGTCGGTGAGGCCGGCCGCCAGCAGGCCGAGCAGCTTGCGGTGGTCGGCCTCCGGCTCCAGCGCGCCGTCCTCGTCCCCGATCGCCGACTGGAGCTGCACGGCGCGCTCCCACTCCGCCTCGAACAGCGTGTCCAGGGCCTGGAGCAGGGCGGACGGGTGGATCACGTACGCGGCGTCCAGGACGCTGTCGCCGACGCTGATCGGGATGATCGCCATCCGGTCGTCCGACATGACCATCTTCATCGGCAGCACCGGCCGGACCCGGGCCTCCTCGCCATCCTCGACCCCGACCAGGATGTTCTTCTCCAGCCTCCCCGGCCAGGCCACCGCCTCCCGGTCGTAGATGGTCCGGAACCGCAGCCCCTCCTTCATCCGCTTGCGCTGCAACGGGATGCCGGCCACCGGATCCTGGATGTACGGGGGGCAGTCGAAGCCCCGGACCTGGTACTGGCTGGTCTCGGTGATGTGCTCCAGCCGCTGGGCGATGGCCTCGCCGCCGGTCAGCACCTCGACCGAGTGCGCCGGGTCGGTGTAGCGGGAGGCCTCCCGGAAGGCGTCCATCAGGCGGTGCATCTCGGCCCGGGCATGCCGCAGTTCGGACTCCCGGTGGCCGATCAGGGTGCCTATCGCGACATCCGGCGCGACCGGCAGGAAGCGGTGGCGGTCCACCGGCGCCCGGGTCGCCATGCCCTGCTGCGCCAACCGGTCCAGCGCCCGCAGACTCTGCTGGAGCGTCAGCCCGCAGAGCCCGGCGAGGTCCTCCGCCGTGGACTGCGGATTGGCCACCAGCAACGCGTAAACCTGACCGTCCGGATCGGCCAGCCCCAGTGCGCTGAGTGGTGCATCGGACACGGTGCCGCTCCCCCGTTGGTCTCTCCCCTGCGCCGCACCGAAGGCGGCGTGGCGCAGTCCCGCCACTCGACGGGTCGTGGTCAGGTGGCAATCCTCGGCCACGGATCATCACGCTGACAAGGCGATGACCAGGCGATGCGTCCCGGCTCACAGCAAGACCCGCCGAACGGCGTGAGGGCCTCCCCGCCGCTCGGCGGGGAGGCCCTCACAGGCACGCGAATATGTAGACCGGTCTACAGATGGCCGTTTTTATGTAGACCGGTCCACAGACTGCTCGCTATGACGACCGGTCTACAGAGCGGCGTTCTCTGTAGACCGGTCTACAGAGAAACTCCGCCCTCGATAGACCGGTCTACAGACTCGTTTTTATGCAGACCGGTCTACAGAATGCTCTCCAGACCGGACCCACACGACCGACCCGCAGGCCGACTCACGGACCGACCTACAGGCCGACCTCGTTCATCAGCTGGCCGACCTCCGGGTTGGTCAGACGGCGCAGCCAGCCCGACTTCTGGTCGCCCAGCGCGATCGGACCGAAGTGCGTGCGCACCAGCTTCTCGACCGGGAAGCCGGCCTCGGACAGCATCCGGCGGACGATGTGCTTGCGGCCCTCGTGCAGCGTGACCTCGACGAGGTAGTTCTTGCCGACGTTGGAGACCACCTTGAAGCTGTCGGCGCGCGCGAAGCCGTCCTCCAGCTCGATGCCCTTGGCGAGCTGCTTGCCCAGGTCACGCGGGATCGGACCCTGAATGGCGGCCAGGTACGTCTTGGTCACGCCGTACCGGGGGTGGGTGAGGCGGTGGGCCAGTTCACCGTGGTTGGTGAGCAGGATGATGCCCTCGGTCTCGGTGTCCAGGCGGCCGACGTGGAACAGCCGGGTCTCCCGGTTGGTCACGTAGTCGCCGAGGCACTGGCGGCCGTCCGGGTCCTCCATGGTGGAGACCACGCCGGCCGGCTTGTTCAGCGCGAAGAACAGGTACGACTGGGTGGCGACGGTCAGGCCGTCCACCTTGATCTCGTCGTTCTGCGGGTCGACCCGCTTGCCCTGCTCGGTGACGAGCTTGCCGTTGACCTGGACGCGGCCCTGCTCGATCAGCTCCTCGCACGCCCGGCGGCTGCCGATGCCGGCCCGCGCCAGCACCTTCTGCAGGCGCTCGCCCTCGGGCTCCTCGAAGGTCTTGGGGAGCTTCACGGCCGGCTTGTCGTGGCGCGCCAGCACGGCGTCCTCGATCTTCGCCTGCAGCTCGCGCGAACGCTGCGGCTGGCGGCGCGGGTCGCCCGGGGCGCCCTGGCCGTCGCGGCGCGGACGCGGCGCGGGGCCGGGACGGCGCCCGCTGAAGCCGCCGCGCGCGGGGGTGGCGTTGGGGCCGCCGCCGTACTCGGGGCGGTCGTAGCGCCGCTCCTCGGGACGCAGCGGGCGGTCGGGGTACCTGTTGTCGTCGCGCCGGTCGTCCCGACGGCTGTCGCGCCCGTACGAGCCGGAGCTGCCGCCACGCGACGACGAGCCGCCACCGTACGAACCACCGCGCGACGAGGAGCCGGAGCCCCCGCCGTACGAACCACCACGCGAGCCCGAGCCGCCCCCGTAGGAGCCGCCGCCCGAGGAGGACCCGCCACGGGACGAGGAACCGCCACCGTACGAACCACCACGCGAGCCCGAGCCGCCGTACGAACCGCCGCGCGAAGAGCCCGAGCCGCCGCCGTACGAGCCACCGCCGGAGGAGGACCCGCCACGCGACGAGGAACCGCCACCGTACGAACCGCCACCCGAGGAGGACCCGCCACGCGACGAGGAACCGCCACCGTACGAACCGCCACCGGAGGACGAGCCCCCGCGCGAGGAACCGGAGCCCCCGCCGTACGAACCACCACGCGAGCCGGAGCCACCCCCGTAGGAGCCGCCGCCGCTCCGGCCCCCGCCGTGTCCGCCCCGGCCGCTTCCGCCGCCGCTGTTCCTGTCGTTGCCACTGCTACGCATCAAAGTGTCCGTACGTCGTTTTCCGTCTGGGCTGTGCGGTCGTTTCGGCCGACCTCACCGCCCCCTACCGATCAGGCGCAGCCCGACCGGCCTCGCCACTGCCGTCCGCGGCCTGCACGGCAGCGGCGGCGACCGCCTCCGCGATCATCGTGCCCTCCAGGGACTCCGCTTCCACGTCGTCGACCTCGGGCAGGAAGGGAGCAAGCTCCGGCAGCTCATCCAGGCCGCGGAGCCCCATCCGTTCCAGGAAGTAGTTCGTCGTCCGATACAGGATCGCACCTGTTTCGGGCTCGGATCCGGCCTCTTCCACCAGTCCTCGCTGTACCAGGGTACGCATCACACCGTCGCAGTTCACACCACGGACGGCTGAGACCCGCGATCTGGACACCGGCTGCCGGTAGGCGACGACCGCCAATGTCTCCAGTGCGGCCTGCGTCAGCCTGGCCTGTTGGCCGTCCAGGACGAACCGCTCGACGGCCGGCGCGCACTCGGCCCGGGTGTAGAACCGCCACCCGCCGGCGACCAGCCGCAGGTCGAAGCCGCGCCGCTGGGCGGTGTACTCGGCGGACAGTTCCCGCAGCGCCGCCGCCACCTCCTCCCGGGGCCGCTCCAGGACGGACGCCAGGTGGGCCTCCCCGGCCGGATCGTCGACGACCATCAGGATCGCCTCCAGCTCGGCCTTCAGCCCTGGACCGACCGATTCCCAGCCCTCCGAACCCTCCGCACCGCCCTCGGCCCCGGCCTCCACGACCGCCGCCGCCTCCGCTTCGCCGCCGCCGGACTCCCCGACACCAGAAGTCGGCGGGCCCGACTTCTGGTGCACCACCTGCACCGCCGGCTCCCGCACGACCACTGACTCCGCCGTCGACACCGCCCCGACCCCGGCCTCCACGGCTGCCGCCCCCGCCGCCACCCCCGGGTCCAGCTCCAGCTCCGAATCCAGCTCCGCCCCGGGCAGCAGCTCCGGCAGCAGCTCCGGTTCCAGCCACTCCTCCGCCCGCGGCCGCCCCGGCAGGCCGAGCGGGCGTCGGGGCACCGGCCGCCCCCCGGCGTTGGCACCAGACGTCATCGCTCCTCCTCCTTCTCTCCCTCGGGCCGGTCGAACCTCTCTCCCGCGGGCCGGTCGAACTCGTCCGTGACCTCGACCACCCCGCGGTCCGCGTCGGCCACCCAGCGCACCAGCAGCTCCTCCAGTGCCTCCGGCTGCTCGAAGGCCACCACCCGCTCCCGGTAGAGCTCCAGCAGTGCCAGGAAGCGGGCGACCACCACCAGGGCGTCCGGCGCGTCCGCGACCAGCCGCTGGAACGACGCCTCCCCCAGTTCGGTGAGCAGCCCGACCACCAGGCCCGCCTGCTCCCGCACGCTGACCGGCGGGGCGTGGATGTGGTCGACGTAGACGACCGGCTTCGGCCTGGGCGCCATCGCCTTGGCCGCCAGCTCCGCGAACCGCGCCGGGCCGACGCTGATCACGACCTCGGGCAGCAGCTGCGCGTGGTGGGGTTCCAGTCCGACCGTCCGGGGCCGCCGCAGCAGCTCGGCGGCCCAGCGCTCGCCGAACAGGGCTGCCGCCCGCTTGTACGCCCGGTACTGCAGCAGTCGGGCGAACAGCAGGTCGCGCGCCTCCAGCAGCGCGAGGTCCTCCTCGTCCTCGACCTCGGCGGCGGGCAGCAGCCGGGCGGCCTTGAGGTCGAGCAGCGTGGCGGCGACGACCAGGAACTCGGTCGCGGCGTCCAGGTCCCAGTCCGGTCCCATCGCCCGGATGTGGGCCATGAACTCGTCGGTGACGGTCGCCAGCGCCACCTCGGTGACGTCCATCCGGTGCTTGGCGATCAGGCTCAGCAACAGGTCGAACGGGCCCTCGAAGTTGTCCAGCCGTACCCGGAACCCGCCCCGCGGCTCCTCGGTCGCCCCGACCGGCCCAGCGCTCCGACGAGCCCCGGCCGCCCCACCGACGGCGGTGCCCGAAGCACCGGACACAGCACCGGACACGGCATCGGACTCAGCACCCGAGGCGGCACCGGACGCGGCGGCGAAGACAGAACCAGCAGGTGAGGAAGCGGACGGAGGCGAAGAGGAGGCAGCAGCGGACACAGGCGCTGCGGACGGTTCGGAGGTGCTCGGCATGACGGTCCATCTTCACCCGCCCCCGCCGCCCACCCCCCGCCGGGGCCGTCGACACGCCGTGGCGCATCGGGCACACCGCGGATCGCATCCACCCCGGCCACGGGCCCACCACGCTCGACTCGACGACTCCCGGAGCCCGCGACGCCTCACAAGGGCCGACACGGCAGCTCACATCGACTCGCGTCGGCTCACATCGGCTCGCAGCAGCTCGCGTCGACTCGCAACGGCCCACAGCGGCCCGACAGCGGCTCTCAGCACCCCGTCGCGGCCCGCGGACGGCCACCGGCACCCCGGAACGCCCGGAGCCCCCCCTCGGCCCGCAGAGACCCGCCGAGCCCCTCAGAGACTCACAGAGACCCGCAGAAGGCCCACCGGCGACCGGCCGGTGCTCACCCAGGCTCACCCGGGCACCAAGCGCCCGTAGACGCCCTCCAGGCGCCCTCAGCGCCCGCGCAGCCGCCGCACCAGGATGCTGGCCTCGCCGCGCTGCTCCAGGTCCGCCAGAACCACCGCGATGGCCTCCCGGACGATCCGGCCGCGGTCCACGGCCAGGCCGTGCTCGCCGCGCAGCACCAGACGGGTGTGCTCCAGGTCCATCAGTTCCTCGGCGGACACGTACACGGTGATCTTCTCGTCGTGCCGTTCCCGCCCGCTGGGGCGGCGCGGGGCGCGGCCGCGCGGACGGGGGCGCCCGTTTCCGCCCGACTGCTCCTCGGCGGCGCCCGCGTGCTGCCGGGGCGCCGGGGCGGCCGCCCGGCCGCCCGGCGCTGCCTTCCCCGCCTGTGCGGCGGCCTGCGCACCACCCTGCCCAGCACCGGCACCCTGCCCGGCGCCCTGCTGCAGCCCCGAAGGCTGCGCCGGCCCCGGTACACCGGCCCCGGGGGCCGGCTGCCGGCGCTCGTACGGCTGCCCGGCCTCGTCGGTGCCCTCGGCACCCTCGGCGCCGTCCGCAGCACCGGCACCGGCACCGTTGACGGCCCGCGCGGTCTCCGGTCTGGGCGCCTCGGCGGCCGGACGCGGCGCGAGGGAGGGCGACAGCGCCATCCCGCCGGTGGTCCGGAACAGCTCGTCGGCCCCCGGGAGACTCACTCGGCGGGGCGGCACCGGTCGAGCACCTCCCTGGCGAGCTGACGATAGGCGGCGGCACCGACCGAGTTGGTCGCGTACGTCGTGATCGGCTCGCCGGCGACGGTGGTCTCCGGGAAGCGCACGGTACGGCCGATGACGGTGTGGAAGACGTGGTCGCCGAACGCCTCGACGACCCGGGCCAGCACCTCGCGGCTGTGCACGGTGCGCGAGTCGTACATGGTGGCGAGGATGCCGTCCAGCCGCAGCTCGGGGTTGAGCCGCTCGCAGACCTTCTCGATGGTCTCGGTGAGCAGCGCGACACCGCGCAGCGCGAAGAACTCGCACTCCAGCGGGACGATGACGCTGTGAGCGGCCGTCAGGGCATTGACCGTCAGCAGGCCCAGCGAGGGCTGGCAGTCGATGATGACGAAGTCGTAGTCGGGCAGCAGCGGCTTCAGGGCGCGCGCCAGCGCGGACTCCCGGGCCACCTCGCTGACCAGCTGCACCTCGGCGGCCGACAGGTCGATGTTGGAGGGCAGCAGGTCCATGCCCGGCACCGCGGTCTTCAGCAGCACCTCATCGGCCGTCAGGCCCCGCTCCATGAGCAGGTTGTAGACGGTGACGTCGAGTTCCATCGGGTTGACCCCGAGGCCCACGGACAGCGCGCCCTGCGGGTCGAAGTCGACGAGCAGCACCCGGCGGCCGTACTCGGCCAGCGCGGCACCCAGGTTGATGGTCGACGTGGTCTTGCCGACGCCGCCCTTCTGGTTGCACATCGCGATGATCTGCGCGGGGCCGTGTTCGGCGACCGGTGCGGGGATCGGGAAGTACGGCAGCGGACGGCCCGTCGGACCGACCCGCTCGCGGCGCTGGCGCGCGGCGTCGGGGGCCAGCGTGGCGGCGTACTCCGGATCCGGCTCGTACTCGGCGTCCGGGTCATCGTAGGCGCCGTAGGCGAACTCGCCGTAGGCCAGGCCGTGGGCCGGCAGATCGGCGTCGAAGTCGGTCACCGTGGTCACCTGGGTCACCTGTGCTGTGTTCTGGCGTGCTTCGAAAGTACGGAGAGCGACCGAGCCGACCTCGGCCGAGCCCACGGTGGCCTGCCGGGCCCCGGGCTCCTCACTCGGCAGTCCGGCGGCGTGCTCCGCCAGTCCTGGCTGACCACCCCCGGGAGCAAATGTCGACTCATTCACAAGTCGTCTTACCTCCTTGGGCATCCAGGACTCTATGTCGATTCGTCAGCGTGGCAGCATGCCGACGGTTTGCGACTCTAGGCTCTTCAAGGCGTTCGCAGCAACACAATCCACGGTAGTGGGCAGGATGTGTCGACTATCGGGCCACCCGCTGTCAAGGGATGGACCGGCCCTTGACCCTAACGTTTCTGCGGTCGGGTGACGCGACCCACAGAAATTGACGACAGAGCGACCCGCCCATGTCACCGGCCGTTCACGGGCATGGCGAAGCCCCCGGCCCGAGGGAATCGGGTCGGGGGCCGACGGTCCGCCCCGCAGGGGTCGGACCGGGCCGGGAGGACCCGCGCCGACCAGGCACGGACCCTCCCGAAGGGCACATCACGATCACGGGGACACGTCGGTCACCCGGACACGTCGGTCACCGGTCGCAGGGGTCGCCGGCACCCGGGGGCGACCGGGACACGGCGGGGAACCAGGCGACGACGGAGAACCACACGACGACGGCGAGCCGGGCGGCCGCGGAGCCCCGAGTCGCCTCGGACCTCCGCGGCCGCCGCGGTCACCAGGACGCGGAGGTCAGGCGAGCACGCTCTCCAGGGAGACGGACTCCAGGCCGAAGGCCTCGGCGACGGCACCGAAGGTGATCTGGCCCTCGTGCACGTTCAGGCCCTTGGCCAGCGCCGGGTCACGGCGCAGCGCGTCCTTCCAGCCACGGTTGGCCAGCTCCACGATGTAGGGCAGCGTGGCGTTGGTCAGCGCGTAGGTGGAGGTGTTCGGGACGGCGCCCGGCATGTTGGCCACGCAGTAGAAGACCGAGTTGTGGACCTGGAAGGTCGGCTCGGCGTGCGTGGTCGCGTGCGAGTCCTCGAAGCAGCCGCCCTGGTCGATGGCGATGTCGACGAGCACGGAGCCCGGCTTCATGCGGGAGACCAGCTCGTTGGTGACGAGCTTCGGGGCCTTGGCGCCCGGGATCAGCACGGCGCCGATCACCAGGTCGGCCTCCAGGACGGCCTTCTCCAGCTCGAAGGCGTTGGAGGCGATGGCCTTGATCTTGGTGCCGAAGACCTTGTCGGCCTCGCGCAGCTTGTTGATGTCGCGGTCCAGCAGGGTCACCTCGTAGCCCATGCCGATCGCGATGGTGGCCGCGTGCCAGCCGGAGACGCCACCGCCGATGACGACGGCCTTGGCCGGGTGGGTGCCGGGCACGCCGCCGGGCAGCACGCCGCGGCCGCCGGCCGGGCGCATCAGGTGGTACGAGCCGACCTGCGGGGCCAGCCGGCCCGCGACCTCGGACATCGGGGCGAGCAGCGGCAGGGCGCCGTTGGCGAGCTGCACGGTCTCGTACGCGATGGCGGTGGTGCCGGACGCGACCAGCGCGTCGGTGCCGGCGCGGTCGGCCGCCAGGTGCAGGTACGTGAAGACGGTCTGGCCCTTGCGCAGCCGGTGGTACTCCTGGGCGATGGGCTCCTTGACCTTCAGCAGCAGGTCGGCGGTGGCCCACACCTCGTCGGCGGTGGGGAGGATGGTGGCGCCGGCGGCCACGTACTCCTCGTTCGGGATCGAGGAGCCGACACCGGCGTTGTCCTCGATGTAGACCTCGTGCCCGTTGCGGACGAGCTCATGCACGCCGGCGGGCGTGATGGCCACGCGGTACTCGTGGTTCTTGACCTCGCGGGGGATGCCGACCTTCACGGCTAAACACGTCCTCTTGCCATGGGGGTCCCTACCGGAGAAGACCGGCGGGCGACGCGCACGTGGGGAAGCCTCCGGAAGGCACCGGGGCACAGATCGCTGCGCGACTGAGTTCGAGTGTAATGAAGCCCAGGCGGCGTGTCAGCCTTCCAAAGTGAATAAATCCGCCGGACACATTGGCAGGTTCGTAGGCTTCCCCGGCGATCTTCCTGCCAAAGCCGCACCAACCAGGCATCTTCGACAATACTCCGGAAGTGCCCCCTACCACCCGGCGTCGGCGCGTTCCCGCAGGTCCGCCAGGGCCGCACCGACCGCCTGTCGGCCGCGCTCGTCCCCCAGGCGGCGCAGCAGTCCCAGCGCCGCCCGGTACTCCCGCTCGGCCTCGTCGAAGCGGCGCTGGGCGGTGTGCGCCTCCGCCACCCGGGTGAGCAGCCGGGCCTCGGCGGCCGGGTCCCCCATGGACTGCCGCAGGCCGAGCGCCCGCCCGTACCAGTCGGCGGCCCGGACGGCGTCGCCGAGCGCGCGGTGACAGCCGGCCGCGCCCTCCAGGGCCCGGGCGCAGGCGGCCTCGTCGTCCGCCGCCCGGGCGTGCTCCAGGGCCGCCCGGTAGTGCCCGACGGCCGGCTCCCAGCGGCCGTCGGCGGCCTGGAGGTCGCCGAGGTTGAGCAGCGCGGCGGCCGCCCGGCGGGCCTTGCCGTGCCGCTCGGCCACCGTCAGCACCAGCTCGTGCAGCTGGTACAGGTCGGCGGGGGCGGCGGCGCCGGTCAGCGGCAGGGCCCGGAGCAGGGCGGTGACCAGCCGGCCGGCCGAACCGTCCAGGTCGCCCTGGCCGATCGCGTCGGCGACCGCCCCGAGCAGCAGGTCGCGCTCACCGAGCAGCCACTGCCGGGCCTGGGCCGCCGAGCGCAGCCGCAGCGGCCCGGGCAGCGGGTCGGGACCCGGGCCGCCGGCCGGGTCGAGCAGGGCGCGGGCCGAATCGGTGAGCCGGACCAGGCGCTCCAGCAGGCGGGCCCGGGCGAGTTCGAGCTCGGCGGGCCGGTCCTCGCGCCCGCGCAGCCGGACCAGCCGCGGGTGGAGCCGACCGGGTACCCGGTAGCGGGGGGTGCCGTCGTCCGCGGGCGGCTCCTCGCCGAGCAGCTCCCGCTCGGCGAGTGCGGCCAGCATCGCGGCCGCCTCCGGGGCCGGGCAGCCGACCAGGGCCGAGGCGGTGCGCAGATCGACGGTCTGCGCGGGGGCGAGGGTGAGCGCGCGCAGCATCCGCGCCTGGGCCGCCGGCAGCGCGCCGTACAGCAGGGTGAACGCGCCGACCAGCGGGTCGTTGTCCGGGACGGGCACGGGTTCGGCGGGCTCGGGGCCGGGCTTCACCCAGGCGGCGGGATCGGTCGCGGGCTCGGCGGCGGGCTCCCCCGGAGCCCCGGAGGCCGCCTTGCGCCTCGCCGCGTCCGTACCGCCGGGGGGCGCGGCCGCCCGCTTCCCGTCCTCCGTGGCACCCCCCGGAACGGCCGCCGGGGCCGTGGCGGCCGCCTGAGCCGCCTTCCGGCCGGCCCTGTCGCCCGTTCCGGGCCGCCCGGAGCGGGACGGCTCCGCCTTCACCGTGCCGGGCTTCCCGGCGCCCGCCCTCGGCCCGTCCTGCTTCAGCCCCTCTTCCTTGACCCTCTCCGACCCGCCCGCCCCCGCCGGACCTCCGACGCCCCTCGCCCCTCCGACCCCGTTCGGCCCACCCGCCTTCTCCGACCCACCCGTCTTCCCCAGCCCACCCGCCTTCTCCGACCCACCCGTCTTCCCCAGCCCACCCGCCTTCTCCGACCCACCCGCCTTCTCCGGCCCGCCGGCCCCCTCCGGCCGGCCGACTTTGTCCGCCTCCCCCACCGCCCCCTGCGGCTGCGCGCCCGCCGCCCCGTCCGGCCGGGCCGCCCCCTCCCGCACCACCCGGGCCAGCTCCGCGGCCGCGTCCGTGACGGCCGCCTTCGGGTTGCCGCGCAGCCAGCCGGCCATCAGCCGCAGCGCCGCCGGCCCGGAGCCGCAGGCCTCGGCGAGGTCGGCCCCGCCGACCGGGTCGCAGCTGATCCGGGTGCCGCCGACGAGGTCGCCGAGCAGCTCGTCCGAGGCCTGCCGGTCCAGTCCGCCGAGGATCACCGGGTCGATGTCCTCGATCCCGGTCAGCGGGCCGGCCGTGGTGGCGAGGACGAGGCAGCCGGGCTCGTCGGCGAGCAGCGGCCAGAGCTGTCCGGCGTCCCGCACGTCGTCCAGCACCAGCAGGACGCGCCGACCCGCCAGCGCCTCGCGCAGCGCGACGCAGGCCGGCTCGTCCCGGCCGTCCTCGGCGGATCCGGGCAGCGGCACGGCGCCGACGTCCGCCCCGAGCTGCTCCAGCAGTCGGCGGGCGGCCCTGGCGGGCGGCACCCGGCCGCCGTCGGGGGCGGAGAGCCGGGCGAACAGCACGCCGTCGGGGTAGTCGGCGGCGACGGTGACGGCGAAGCGCACGGCCAGCGCGGTGCGGCCCGAGCCGGGGCGGCCGGCCAGCACCAGGACGGTGCTGCGGCCGTCCGCGGGGCGGGCGGCGGCGGCCCGCAGTGCGGCCAGCTCGGCGCGCCGGCCGACGAACAGCGCCGGCCCGGCGGGCAGCCGGTCCAGCGCGGGGGCGCCCTCGGCGGTCATCGCGGGCCGTGCGTCCATCGTCGCCGTTTTCCTCGCCACCCGTGCCACTCCCGACGGTCACCCAGCTCAGCGGAGGCGGCCCGCGACGGGCGCCCGTCTGCGAAGCGTAGTTCGACCGTCCGGCTCAGCGGGGGTGACATCCGGTCGTACGAACCGGCAAATCACCCCCGCGGATCAACCCGGGGGCCGGGAGCCGTTCGCTCACGCCCGGAACGGCCTGGCCGGCCAGGGCGAGTCGGCCGGGCGCAGCGCGTCCAGGCCGCCGGGGCCGGTGAGCGCGGCGTGCAGGGCGAGGGTGCCGGTGATCAGCGTCGGGTTGTGCAGCTCCCCGGCGTGGATCAGCCGGACCAGCTCGGGGACCGGCACCCGGGCGACCTCGATCTCCAGCTCCTCGCCGTGCGCCTCGTAGCGGTCGCCCTCGGCCTCGGCGAGGTCGGTGGCGAGGAAGAGCCGCAGCGCCTCGTCGGTGCCGCCCGGGGAGGTGTAGAAGTCGACCAGCACCTGCCACCGGCCGGCCTTGCAGTGCGCCTCCTCGTACAGCTCGCGCTGGGCGGCGTGCAGCGGGTTCTCGCCGGGCACGTCGAGCAGGCCCGCGGGCAGCTCCCACAGGCGCTGGCGGACGGGGTGGCGGTACTGGCGCAGGATCAGCACCCGCTGCCGGTCGTCCAGGGCGAGCACGGAGACCGAGCCGGGGTGGGTCTGGTAGTCGCGGCGGGCCCAGCTGCCGTCGGGCATCCGGACCTCCTCGGTGCGCACCCCGGTGACCTTCCCCTGGAACGGGGTGGTGCTCCCCCGGATCTCCCACTCCTCGGCCACGTCGCGGATCTGCGGCTGCCGGTCGTCCATCGGTCTCCCCTTTTCGTCAGTACGACACAATCTAACGCCGAACGGCGGCCCCGCGGGAATCGCGGGGCCGCCGTCGGGTGAACGACACGTCCTACTGGGCGGCCGTCTTGATCTCGATGGCCGCCTTCACCAGGCCCGCGAAGAGCGGGTGCGGGCGGGTCGGGCGGGACTTCAGCTCCGGGTGGGCCTGGGTGGCCACCAGGTAGGGGTGCACCTCGCGCGGGTACTCGACGTACTCGACCAGGTCGCCCTTCGGGGACAGGCCGGAGAACTGCAGGCCGGTCTTCTCCAGGTCCGCCCGGTAGGCGTTGTTGACCTCGTAGCGGTGGCGGTGGCGCTCCTCGACGTACTGCTCGCCACCGTAGACCTCGCGGACGATCGAGCCCTCGGCGAGCTTGGCCGGGTAGAGGCCCAGGCGCATGGTGCCGCCCAGGTCGCCCTTGCCGTCGACGATCGCCAGCTGCTCGGCCATGGTGGAGATCACCGGGTACTTGGCGGCCGCGTCGAACTCGGTGGAGTTGGCCTCGGGCAGGCCGGCCAGGTTGCGGGCGGCCTCGATGACCACGCACTGCAGGCCCAGGCACAGGCCCAGCAGCGGCACCTTGTTCTCACGGGCGTAGGTGATCGCCTGGACCTTGCCGTCCACACCGCGGTCGCCGAAGCCGCCGGGGATGCAGATCGCGTCCACGTCGCCCAGCTGCTCGCGCGCGCCCTCGGGCGTGGTGCAGTGGTCCGAGGTGACCCACTTGATCTCGACCCGGGCGTTGTTGGCGAAACCGCCGGCGCGCAGCGCCTCGGTCACCGAGAGGTAGGCGTCCGGCAGGTCGATGTACTTGCCGACCAGGGCGACCTTGACGATGTGCTGCGGCTCGTGGACGCGGCGCAGCAGGTCGTCCCAGGTGGTCCAGTCCACGTCGCGGAACGGCAGGTCCAGCCGGCGCACCACGTACGCGTCCAGGCCCTCGCCGTGCAGCACCTTGGGGATGTCGTAGATCGACTTGGCGTCGATGGCCGCGACCACGGCCTCCTCGTCCACGTCGCACATCAGCGAGATCTTGCGCTTGATGCTCTGCGGGACCTCGCGGTCGGCGCGCAGCACGATGGCGTCCGGCTGGATGCCGATGTTGCGCAGGGCCGCGACCGAGTGCTGGGTGGGCTTGGTCTTCAGCTCGCCCGAGGGGCCGATGTACGGCAGCAGGGAGACGTGCACGAAGAAGACGTTGTCCCGGCCGACCTCGTGGCGGACCTGGCGGACGGCCTCCAGGAAGGGCAGCGACTCGATGTCGCCGACGGTGCCGCCGACCTCGGTGATCACCACGTCGACGTCCTCGGTCGCCATCCGGCGGATCCGGGCCTTGATCTCGTTGGTGATGTGCGGGATGACCTGGACGGTGTCGCCCAGGTACTCGCCGCGGCGCTCCTTGGCGATGACGGTCGAGTACACCTGGCCGGTGGTGACGTTCGCCGAGCCGTGCAGGTTGGTGTCGAGGAACCGCTCGTAGTGGCCGACGTCGAGGTCGGTCTCGGCGCCGTCGTCGGTGACGAACACCTCACCGTGCTGGAACGGGTTCATGGTGCCCGGGTCCACGTTGAGGTACGGGTCGAGCTTCTGCATCGTCACGCGCAGTCCGCGGGCCTTGAGCAGGGCGCCCAGGCTGGAGGCGGTGAGGCCCTTGCCGAGCGAAGAGGCGACACCCCCGGTGACGAAGAGGTGCTTGGTCGTCACGGCGCGGCCGTTCGATGCCTTGCCGGAATGGGGCTGTGCCAAGAGGGGGCTCCCGTGGGTCGCGTGTCGAAGGTGACTTGGGCGGGGGCTCTCGGCTCGCCTGGCGACGGGAGCGCGGTGCGGTGCACGGCGCTCGGATGGGTCGTCGGTTCAGCTGGTCCGGGGCGTTTGATCCCACCAGTCCACGGGATACCAGGGTATCAGTGCCCCGGCCTGGCCGCGTTCCGGGCCGCTCGCGCCACCCCGGGGGCGCACTCCCGGCGCACCATCCGGCGCATTCGCCACACCGGTCTCACCACCACCGGGGCGGGCCACTCCGGGCCGCGCGGCCGGGCCATCACCGCCCCTCCGGACGGGCCATCCGGAGCTGATCCTTCCGAGCCATCCTGCACGGCTCCCCCGCGATGCACGGCATTTCCGCCGAATTGTGGCGCCACACGGAGCTGCGCCCGCGTGCTTCGCCCCTTTCGTCCGTCGTAAGCTGCACGGACGCATCGCCGACAGCAGAGCACGCGGAGGGCGTGGGAGGGTCAGGACTCTCTCGGTCCCCGATGCGCGACCGGACCTCCCCGTAATCCAGCTCCTCCCCACCCACTCCAGGGGCTCGATCGAACCCCGCGCGGACACTCCAGCAAGGCCCGCCACCACCCCCCGGCGGGCCGGACGTCCCGGGGTGGCACCCCGGCCCCGCAGACCGCTGGCTCGACCCGGATCGCCGATGCGTCGTGACCACATTGCGAACTGGAGATCCACGTGGCCGGCCGTATCGAGGACTACGCACTCATCGGGGACATGCAGACCGCCGCCCTGGTCAGCAGGGACGGGGCGGTCGACTGGCTGTGCCTGCCCCGATTCGACTCACCGGCCGTCTTCGCCGGCCTGCTGGGCACCGATGAACACGGCTTCTGGCGGATCGGACCGGCCGAGGTGGTCGCCACCGACCTCCCCGCCCCGGCCGCCGCCCCCACCCCGGCCGAGGCCGAGGCGGCGGCCGCCGCCGCGCGCGTCCGGCTCGCCGACACCGGCGACCTCCGGATCCCGCCGCCCACCGCCGCCGCGCCGGCCGTCCCCGCCGACCGGCGCCGCTACCGGGGCGACTCGCTCGTCCTGGAGCAGGAGTGGGACACCGCGGGCGGCAGCGTCCGGGTGATCGACTTCATGCCGCCGAGACCGCTGGCCGGCCGCGACTCCGTCCCCCAGATGATCCGGATCGTCGAGGGCGTGAGCGGCACCGTGCGGATGCGCTCGGCACTGCGGATGCGCTTCAGCTACGGCCGGATCGTCCCCTGGGTGCACCGCGTCGAGCAGGCCGACGGCGGCCACCGCACCGTCGCCGTGGCCGGCCCCGACTCCGTCTGGCTGGACGGCGAGGCCGAGACGTACGGGCGCAACCTCACCACCTACGCCGACTTCACCGTCACGGCCGGTGAGCGGATCGCCTTCGCCCTCACCTGGCAGGCCTCCCACCTGGAGGCGCCGACCGCGCCGGACGCCGAGGAGATGCTCGACGCCACCACCGACTTCTGGCACGAGTGGGCCGGCCAGTGCACCTACCAGGGCCCCTACCGGGAGGCCGTGGTCCGCTCGCTGATCACCCTCAAGGGCCTCACCTACGCCCCCACCGGCGGCATCGTCGCCGCCCCCACCACCTCGCTGCCCGAGGACATCGGCGGCGAGCGGAACTGGGACTACCGCTACACCTGGCTCCGGGACGCCGCGATCACCCTCTCCTCGCTGCTGCGCACCGGCTACCGCGACGAGGCCAAGGCCTGGCGCGAGTGGCTGCTGCGCGCCGTCGCCGGCGACCCGGAGAACCTGCAGATCATGTACGGCATCGCCGGCGAGCGCGAGCTCACCGAGTCCTCGCTGGACTGGCTGCCCGGCTACGAGGGCTCCCAGCCCGTCCGGGTTGGCAACGGCGCGGCCGGCCAGCTCCAGCTCGACGTCTACGGCGAGGTGGTCGAGGCGCTGCACCTGGCGCACATGACCGGCCTGGTCCGCAACGACCACGCCCACCACCTCCAGCTGCGGCTGATCGAGTACCTGGAGGACCACTGGACCGAGCCGGACGAGGGCATCTGGGAGGTCCGCGGCCCGCGCCGACACTTCGTCCACTCCAAGGTGATGGCCTGGGTCGCCGTCGACCGCACCATCAAGCTGCTGGAGCAGTCCCCCGAGGACGCCCCCTCCGACGGCCACCTGGAGCGCTGGCGCGAGCTGCGCGAGACCATCCACCGGGACGTCTGCGACAAGGGCTACGACCCGGAGCGCAACACCTTCACCCAGTACTACGGCGGCAGGGAGCTGGACGCCTCACTGCTGCTGATCCCGCAGGTCGGGTTCCTCCCGCCGGACGACAAGCGGGTGATCGGCACCATCGAGGCGATCCAGCGCGAACTGTCCACCGAGGACGGCTTCGTGCTGCGCTACCCCACCCACGACGAGAGCGGCAACAACGTCGACGGCCTCTCCGGCCACGAAGGCGCCTTCCTGGCCTGCTCGTTCTGGCTCGCCGACGACCTCGCCATGATCGGCCGGGTGCAGGAGGCCCGTGAGCTGTTCGACAAGCTGCTGTCGCTGCGCAACGACCTCGGACTGCTCGCCGAGGAGTGGGACCCGCGCGAGAAGCGCCAGGTCGGGAACTTCCCGCAGGCCTTCAGCCACGTCCCGCTGATCGACACCGCGCTGCGGCTGACCGCCTGCGGCGGCGCCTACCTGTCCGCCCAGCCGGACGGGCGCACGGGCGACCGCACCGAGCAGGCCACCGTCTGACCGGCCCGGCCGGACGAGGGCCAGGTGCTGTCCCGCCCCGAGGGGGCGGGACGGCACCTAAGAGCGCTGGACCAGCTCGTCGTAGGTGCTGAGCACCTGGGCGACGGTGGCGGCCTCGTCCGGCCAGGTCTGCGCCTGCTGCCGGCCGGCCTCCGCCAGCCGCTCGCGGCCGGCCGGGTCGGCCAGCAGCTCGCGCACGGCCCCGCCGAGGGCGCCCGGGTCTCCGGGCGCCACCAGCACGGCCGCGTCCCCGACCAGTTCGGGGATCCCGCCGACCGAGGTGGCGACCACCGGCACGCCGGCCCGCATCGCCTCCTGGACGACCAGCGAGCGGGCCTCCCAGCGGCTGCCGACCACCACCACGTCGGCGGCCGCCAGCAGGTCCGGGACGTCGGTGCGGTAGCCGAGCAGCCGCACCGGGAGCTTCTCCGCGGCCACCCGCTCGCGCAGTGCGCCGCCCTCCGGGCCGTCCCCGGCGATCAGCAGCAGCGGCTCCGGGTCCAGCGCGGACAGCTCGCGGGAGGCGTCCAGCAGCAGCCCGAAGGCCTTCTGCGGGACGAGCCGGCCCACCGCCAGCACCAGCGGGCGGTCCGGGCCGTCGCCGAGCAGCGCGGCCCGGGCCGCGGTCCGCTCCAGCCGGCCCTCGGGCATCGGCGGGGCGGCGACCGGGCCGAGCCGGGCGTCGGTGGCGCCCAGCTCGCGGGCCCGGGCGACCAGGTCGGAGGAGGCGCCGAGCACCAGGTCGGCGGCGCGCGCCACCCGGCGCTCCATCAGCCGCTGGAGCCGGCGCTCCATGCCGGTGGCCAGCAGCGCGTGGTGCGAGGTGACCACCAGCGGGGTCTCCGGGCGCAGCCCGGGGAAGCGGCCGGCGGTGCGCAGCGCGAGGTCGGAGAGGAGCCCGGCGCGCAGCCCGTGGGCGTGGACCACGTCGGCTCCGGTGAACGCCCGGCGCAGCTCGCCGATCGCGGTGGCATCGCTGCGGGCGCCGGCGGTGGGGGTGATGTCGACCAGGTGGAACCTGGCGCCGGTCCGGGAGAAGCCGAACAGCGCGTCCGTACCGGCCGGCGCACAGACCGTGACGGTCACCCCGTGCGCGACCAGGCCCTGTGCCAGGGAGCGCACGTGCGCACCGATGCCGCCGGTGCTGGCGGCCAGGACGAGTACCACGTGCAGCTGCCCCGGTTCCGGGGCGGCCGCGGTGGCCCGGGCGGCGGAATGGTCCACGTCGTCTCGCATCCGACTCGATCAGGTACTCACGCCGCGCTGCGAGGGTTGCCCGCCGGCGGCGCTCGGGACTGGAAAGCCAGTGTCCAGCCGCCACCTTGCCAGGTCGGCGGCCCTCTTGGACAGTCGGCGCCACGGGGGGCGCGTCGCCGTCGGTCGACGGGTCGCCACCGTCGGCTACCGGTGGCGCGGGGCCCGGGCCGCGGCCAGGAGTTCCTCCGCGTGGGCGCGGCCCAGCTCGGAGTCCTCCAGGCCGGCCAGCATCCGGGAGAGTTCGCGCACCCGCTCCTCGTCGTTCAGCACCTTGACACCGCTGCGGGTGACGGTGCCGTCGTTGGTCTTCTCCACCACCAGGTGCCGGTCGGCGAAGGCGGCGACCTGCGGAAGGTGGGTGACCACGACGACCTGGGCGCTCTCGGCCAGCTTGGCGAGGCGGCGGCCGATCTCGACCGCGGCCTTGCCGCCGACACCCGCGTCCACCTCGTCGAAGAGGTAGGTGGGGACGGGGTCGGCGCCGGCGAAGACCACCTCGACGGCGAGCATCACCCGGGACAGCTCACCGCCGGAGGCGCCCTTGGCGATCGGGCGGGGCTGGGCGCCGGGGTGCGGGGCGAGCAGCACCTCGACCTCGTCCACGCCGTGCGGCCCGTAGGCGACCGTGCGGCCCTCGATCTCGATGCCGGCCAGGTCGTCGACCCAGCTGATGGCGAAGGTCACCCGGGCGTGCGGCATGGCGAGCTCGGCGAGCTCGGCGGAGACGGCCTCGGCGAAGCGGCCGGCGGCGGCCTGCCGGGCGGCCGAGACCTCGGCCGCGAGCTCGGCCAACTCGGCGCGCAGCGCGGTCTCCTGGGCGCCGAGCTCGTCGATCCGCTCGTCGTCGCCGTCCAGCTCGGTGAGCCGGACGGAGCCGGCCTCGGCCCAGGCGAGCACCTCCGCCAGCGCGTTCTCCGGGCCGCCGTACTTGCGCAGCAGCTGGGACAGGACGGCCCGGCGGTCCTCGACGGCGGCCAGCCGGACCGGGTCGGCGTCCAGGTCGTCGGCGTATCCGGCCAGGTCGCCGGCCACGTCGGCGAGCAGGTAGCCGACCTCGTTGAGGCGGTCTCCGAGGGCGGCCAGGCGCTCGTCGTGGTGGCGGACGGCGTCCAGGGCGCGGCGGGACTGCGCGAGCAGGGTGCCGGCGTCCAGCGCCTCCGGGTCGGTCGGGTCGCCGGCCAGCGCGGCGTGCGCGAGGGTGGCGGCGGAGGAGAGCGCGTCGGCGTGGCCCAGGCGCTCGGCCTCGGCGGCCAGCTCCTCGTCCTCGCCGGCCACCGGCTCGGCGGCGGCGATCTCGTCCAGGCCGAAGCGGAGCAGGTCCGCCTCCTGGGCGCGCTCGCGGGCCCGGGTGGTCAGCTCCTCCAGGGTGGCCGACACCTCGCGCAGCCGGCGGTAGACCGTGCGGTAGCGGGCCAGCGGCTCGGCGACGGCCTCGCCGGCGTAGCGGTCCAGCGCGCCGCGCTGGCGGGCCGGGCGCAGCAGGCGCTGCTGGTCGGTCTGGCCGTGGACGGCGATCAGGTCCTCGCCGAGCTCGGTGAGCAGCCCGACCGGGACGGACCGGCCGCCGACGTGCGCCCGGGAGCGGCCCTCGGCGGAGACGGTCCGGCTGATCAACAGCGCTCCGTCGTCCAGTTCGGCGCCGGCCTCGACGGCACGGACGGCCGCCGGGGAGCCCTCGGGCAGCTGCAGGCGGCCCTCGACGACCGCGCGGGCGGCGCCGTTGCGCACCAGGCCCGGGTCCGCCCGGCCGCCGAGCAGCAGGCCGAGGCTGGTCACCACCATGGTCTTGCCTGCGCCGGTCTCACCGGTCACGGCGGTGAAGCCGGGGGCGAGTTCGACCACCGCGTCGTCGATAACCCCAAGATCCCGTATCCGCATCTCGTCCAACACGGTGACGACCTTACGAGGTTCCGGCCCCGGCGCGCGACGAGCGGCAACTCCGTGCCCGCAAGTTCATCCCTTCCGGGACGTTTGACCGGCAACGATCCCGACTTTTTTCCACCTGGCGGCCGGGCCGGTCACGCCCGGTCACGCGGCCCGATCCGGGCCCGCGGGCGCCTCGGGGACGGTGCACCAGCGCAGGAAGAACTGGGCGAGCGGGCCGATGGCCAGCGCGTACGCCACCGTGCCGACGCCCGCCGTGCCGCCGAGCAGCACACCGGCGGCGAGGACGGTCAGCTCGATGCCGGTGCGGATCAGCCGCAGCGAGCGGCCGGTGCGCCGGTGCAGGCCGGTCATCAGGCCGTCGCGCGGGCCGGGGCCGAGCCGGGCGCCGATGTAGAGGCCCGTGGCCAGGCCGTTGACCAGGATGCCGGTGACCATCAGCGCGATCCGGGCGGGCAGCGGGCCCGGTGTGCCGACCACCCGCAGGGTGAGGTCCATGGCCGCGCCGAGCACCAGCACGTTGGCGACGGTGCCGACGCCGGGCCGCTGGCGCATCGGGATCCAGAGCAGCAGCACGGCGGCGCCGCAGATGGTGACCCAGGCGCCCACCGAGAGGCCGAGGACGCGCTGCAGGCCCTGGTGGAAGACGTCCCACGGGTCGAGGCCGAGCGAGGCGCGCAGCATCAGCGCCATGCTCGCCCCGTACAGGAACAGGCCGACCGCGAGCTGCGGCAGGCGGCGGCCCAGCGCGTGGGTGTCGCCGAACAGCCGGGCGGCCGGTGAGCGGGCGCCCGAGACGGCCGAGGCCGCGGAGGCCGCAGCGGACGCAGGCGGGGCGGGGACGGGCGCGGGTGTGGTCGTGGTGGCCATCGGGACTCCTGCGGGTGGTGCTGCACCGCGCCGTTGACGGACGGCGGTGGCGGACTCGACGGCCGCCCTGCCATGATGAGCGGGCCAAAGTGACCCCTTCCAGGGCCAATCCCGAGCAAGTGGACTGATCAGCCATGGCCGACTGGCACACCACCGTCACTCCCCCCGCCCTCGCCCGGCTGCTCGCCGCCACCCGGCTGCCCGAGCCGGCCGGCATCCGCCGCCCCGCCTACCGGACGCTCGCCGGGCAGATCCGGCTGCTGGTCTCCGAGGGCCGGCTGCCGGTCGGCGCCCGGCTGCCCGCCGAACGCGAGCTGGCCACCGCCCTGGAGCTGAGCCGCACCACCGTCGCCACCGCGTACGAGACCCTGCGCACCGAGGGCTACCTGCACAGCCGGCGCGGCTCGGGCAGCTGGACGGCCCTGCCGGAGGGCGCGCCGCCGCCCAGCGACGCCCTGCACCCGGTGCCGCCGGACGAACAGGGCAACACCCTGGACCTCGGCGTGGCCGCGCTGCCCGCCCCGCAGCCCTTCCTCGGCGAGGCCGCCGCCCGGGCGGTCGAGCAGCTGCCCGCCTACGCCGCCGGGCACGGCCACTTCCCGACCGGGGTGCCGGTCCTGCGCGAGGCGGTGGCCCGCCGCTACACCGAGCGCGGCCTGCCCACCACCCCCGACCAGATCCTGATCACCACCGGCGCGATGGGCGGCCTGCACCTCGTCCAGCGCGCACTGGTCGGGCGCGGCGACCGGGTCGCGGTGGAGGCACCCAGCTACGCGCACACCCTGCAGGCCCTGCGGCTCGGCGGCGCCCGCCTGGTGCCCGTCCCGTACTCCTGGCCCGGCGGACCGCGACAGCAGCCCGTCTGGGACCTCGCCGAGTGGGGCCGGGTCCTGCGCGGCGCGGCACCCCGGCTCGCCTACACCATCCCCGACTTCCACAACCCGACCGGCGCCCTGGTGGACGAGGCCCAGCGCCGCGCCCTGCTCGCCGCCGCCCGCGCGGCCGGCACCGTGGTGCTCGCCGACGAGACCACCGCCGAACTCGGCTGGGGCGTACCGGACGGCACCGCCCTCCCCCGCCCGATGGCCGCCCTGGACCGGGCCGCCCAGGTGGTCACCGTCGGCTCGGCGAGCAAGCTGCTCTGGGGCGGCCTGCGGGTCGGCTGGGTGCGCGCGGCGCCGGCCCTGGTCCGGCGGCTGGCCACCGAGCGCGTCTACAGCGACGTCGGCACCCCCGTGCTGGACCAGCTGATCGCCGCCGAGCTGATGGGCGAGGCGCTGCTCGACCGCGTCCGCGCCCACCAGCTGGACCGACTGCGGGCCGGCGCCGCCGCCTTCGCGGCCGCACTGCCGGCCCGCTTCCCCGACTGGGCCCACGCCGAACCGCCCGGCGGCCTCTCGCTCTGGGTCTCCACCGACGGCCTCTCCGGCGCCGCCCTCGCACTGGCCGGCGAGCGCGGCGGCGTCCGGATCGCGGCCGGCAACCGCTTCGGCTCCGACGGGGCCTTCGAGAACTACATCCGGCTCCCGCTCACGGTGCCCGCCGCGGCCGTCCCGGCAGCCGTCGAACGGCTGGCCGACATCGCCGCCCGAGCCACCTCCGGAGGCCGCTGGAGCGCCGACGACAGCCAGCCGCTGGCAGTCTGACGAAACGTCAGCAGTGCGTGTCGGCCCGACCGCGCCAACCCGTCACCGGAAGCGCGAACTTGGCCACCAGCCGGTCGGTGAACGGCGCCCGGTGCAGCCGCGCCAGGCGCACCGGGGTCTGCCCCCGGCGGACCTCCACCCGCGCCCCCGCGGGCAGTTCGACCGATCGCCGGCCGTCGCACCAGAGCACCCCGTGCGGCGTCTTCGGCTGGACCTCCACCGCCAGCACCGAGTCCGGCGAGGTCACCAGCGGCCGGGCGAACAGCGCGTGCGCGCTGATCGGCACCATCAGCAGCGCCTCCACCTCCGGCCAGACCACCGGGCCGCCACCGGAGAACGCGTACGCCGTCGACCCGGTCGGCGTCGCACAGACCACCCCGTCGCAGCCGAAGTTGGAGACCGGCCGGCCGTCCACCTCGGTCACCACCTCCAACATCCGCTCCCGGGCGGCCTTCTCGATCGACGCCTCGTTCAACGCCCAGTCGTGGTGCACCACATCGCCGTTGGTCCGGACGATTACGTCGAGGGTCATCCGCTCCTCGACCTCGTAGTCGGCGTCGACCACCCGCTCGACCACCACCGCGAGATCGTCCCGCTCGGCCTCCGCAAGGAAGCCCACCCGGCCCAGGTTGATCCCGAGCATCGGCAGCCCGTGCTCGCGCGCCAGCTCCGCCCCGCGCAGCAGCGTCCCGTCCCCGCCCGCGACCAGGATCAGCTCGCAGCCATCCGCCGCTCCCGGCCCCCCGGCCACCCGCTCGACCCCGTCGGGCAGATCCAGGTCCACCGCCTCGGCCGCGAGCAGCCTGATCCGGATACCCGCCTTCAGCAGGCCGTGCACCAGACCCTCGACGCTTCGCAGCGCGGCCTCCCGGCCGGTGTGCGCGATCAGGAAGACCGTACGTTCCTCACTCATGCCGATTGCCCTCTCCCTACGCCTGCCGGGTCGCCCTTGGCCCGGTGCGGTCGCGTCACCCAGCATGACGGACCGGACGTCCGCAGAGCAGCCTAGCGGGGGCCCTCCGCCACGGCCCGGTCCGCCTCCTCCGGGTCCAGCTGCGGGGCGTCCCGGCGAAGCCAGAGGAAGTACTCCACGTTCCCCGACGGGCCGGGCAGGGGGCTCGCGGTGACCGCCCGCACGCCCAGCCCGAGCGCCCACGCCTGTCCGGCCACCTGGCGCACCATCTCGGCCCGCAGCTGCGGGCTGCGCACGACGCCGCCGCTGCCCAGCCGCTCCTTGCCGATCTCGAACTGCGGCTTGACCATCAGCACCAGGTCGGCGTCCTCGGCGGCGCAGCCGGCCAGCGCGGGCAGGACCAGGCCCAGCGAGATGAACGAGAGGTCGCCCACCACCAGGTCGACCGGCGTCCCGCCGATCAGCTCCGGGGTCAGCTCGCGCACGTTGGTGCGGTCCATCACCGTCACCCGGTCGTCGCTCTGCAGCGACCAGGCCAGCTGCCCGTAGCCGACGTCCACGGCCAGCACGTGCTGCGCGCCGGTGCGCAGCAGCACATCGGTGAACCCGCCGGTGGACGCGCCCGCGTCCAGCGCCCGGCGACCCTCCACCACCAGGCCCTGCGGCACGAAGGCCGCGAACGCCCCGGCGAGCTTGTGGCCGCCGCGCGAGACGTAGTCGGGGTCGTTCTCGTCCTTGGCCACCACGACCGCCGCCGCGGTCTCCACCTGGGTGGCCGGCTTGGTCGCGGTGGTGCCTCCGACGGTCACCCGGCCGGCCGCGATCAGCTCGGACGCGTGCTCGCGCGACCGGGCCAGCTTGCGGCGGACCAGCTCCGCGTCGAGACGGCGTCGTGCCACTGCCACTGGTGTTTCAGCTCCTACGGGTCATTCCGGGCGGGTCATTCCTGATCGAGCGCGGCCAGCGTGTCGGCGAGCCGCTGGTGAACATCTTCGTACACCGCGACGTGCGCCTCGGTCGGCACCCCGTCCAGCGCCGCCAGCCGGGCCAGTCCCGCGTCGACGGCCGGGTGGCCGGTCGGGGTCAGCTCGACGCCCAGGGGCAGCGGTTCCCCGCCGTCCGGGTCAGGCATCGGGCTTCTTCGTACTCGTGGTCTTCCGGACGGTGGTCCGCTTGGTCGCCGTCCGCTTGGCGGGCGTCTCCTGCGGCGCGGGGGCCGCGGTCCGCTGCGCGGTCGAGGTCCTCTTGACGGCGGTCTTCTTCACCGCCGCCTTGCGGGCCGGCGTCGCCTTGCGGGCGGCGGCCTTCGCCGGCGCCTTCTTGGCCACGGCCTTCTTCTCGGCCGGCTTGCCCTCCGCGGCCTTGCCCTGCGCCGCCCCGCCCTCGGCGGCCGGCTTCACGGCATCGTTCACGGCCGGCTTCGCCGCCGCCTTGCGCGCCGGCTTCCTCCCGCTCGGCCGGACCGCCCCGCCCGCGGGCTCCGCGTCCACCGCCGGGGTGTCCACCTCGACCCGCTCCGCCAGTATCGGCTCGCCGCTGCGAACGGCCGCGGCCTGCGGCTCCTCCGCCTTCTCCCACCCGCGCCCGAACAGGTCGTCGGCCCGGGGGGCCGGCGCGGGCTCGGGCTCCGACGCGGCCGGGACCGGCTCCTCCTCGACCTCGCGCAGCTTGCTCTCCAGGTAGGCCAGCACGACCCCGACCTTCGTCACCTGGTCGCCGACCTTCTCGAAGGCCCGCTCCACCTCGCCGCGCGCCACCCCGACCGCCAGGTCCACCCCGGCCCGTCCCGCGGTGACCGCCTCCTCCGCCAGCGTCTGCAGCGACTTCGCGGACGGCGGGAACTGCCCGCCCAGCTTCCGCTCCACCTCGGAGAGGTCGATGCCGCCCATCTCCAGCAGCCCGGCCGCCCGGCCGACGACGCGCTTGCCGACCTCCTCGGCCAGCTCGGCGGCGATCTCCACCACTCCCCGCACCGTCTTCGGCAGCATCCGGGTGCCTCCTTAGCGCCTTGCGCGCATCGCTCCGTCGCCGTCGGTGCCCGGACCGTTCCAGGCACCCCACAGACGACGCTACCGCCAAAACCCTCCTGCGGTACCGTGGCCCCGCAGTCACCGCCGCCACCCGCCGTACCCCGGCGCTACCAGGAGTGGATCCACCGCCATGGCCAACGCCGAGGAGTGCCGCGAGGCGCTGGAGCAGCTCAGCCGGAACCTGGCCAGGTCCACCGGCGACGTCCGCAAGGCCGCCACACTCGACCGCTCGCTCACCTGCCGGATCACCGATCTCGACCTGACCTTCACCGGGCGGCTGCGCGACGGCCGGATCCAGGACGTCACCGAGGCGCCCGGCGAGCCCGCCGAGAAGGCCGAGATCCGGCTCACCATGAGCAGCGACGACCTGGTCGCGATGGTCGGCGGCAAGCTGCACTTCGCCTCCGCCTGGGCCGGCGGCCGGGTCCGCCTGGAGGCCGGCTTCCGCGACCTGCTGCGGCTACGCACCCTCCTCTAGGACCCGACCCGGACCCGACCAGGCGTCACCAGGCCTCACCAGGCCCGGTGCCCCGGCCGGTCAGAACCCCAGCTCGGCCAGCGCCTTCCGCCCGTCCACCGGCGCGCCGCCCGCGTCGAGCGCCGTCCAGGCCGCCGCGCACAGCGCCCGCAGGCCGTCCCAGCGGTCCGTCCCGGTACCGGCCAGCCGCAGCTCGCCGTCCTCGACCGCCGCCGTCCGCCCGCCGCAGCCGAACACCCCGTCACCGAGCGCCGCCACCCCGGCATGGGCCACCAGCAGCCCCCGCAGGTCCTCCGCCACGTAGGTCGGCCGGTGCTCGGCCGGGGCCGACAGCAGCTGCGCCGGCGTGGTCACCCCGGTGAAGACCAGCAGGCTGTCCACCCCGCCGTTGAACGCGCCCTCGATGTCGGTGTCCAGCCGGTCGCCGACCACCAGCGGCCGCTTCGCACCCGTCCGCAGCACCGTCTCCCGGTGCATCGGGGGCAGCGGCTTGCCCGCCACCTCCGGCTCCACGCCCGTCGCCGCCCGCACCGCCGCGACCAGCGTCCCGTTGCCCGGCGCGATCCCGCGCGCGGTCGGCACCGTCAGGTCGGTGTTGGACGCCACCCAGGGCAGCCCGCGCTGCACCGCGTACGAGGCCTCCGCCAGCTGCAGCCAGCCCACCGAGGCGTCGTAGCCCTGGACGACCGCGAGCGGCTCCTCGGCCAGCGAGCGGACGGCCACCAGACCGCGCTCGGCCAGCGCCTCCTCCAGGCCCAGACCGCCCACCACCAGCACCTTCGACCCGGCCGGCACCTTCTCGGCCACGACCCGGGCCGCCGCCTGCGCCGAGTTGATCACGTCGGCCGGCTCGGCCGGGATCCCCAGCTCGGTCAGGTGCGCGGCCACCACCCGCGGCGGACGGGAGGCGTTGTTGGTCACGTACGCCAGCCGCATCCCGGCCGTCCGGGCGGTCTCCAGCGAGACCACGGCGTGCTCGATCGCGTTCGGCCCCGCGTAGACCACGCCGTCGAGGTCCAGCAGCGCGGTGTCGTACGCCTCGGTGAGCGGGCGGTCGCTGCCGCCCGGAGCGGTCCGTCGCGCGGTGGTGGCCGTCTCGGTCATGCCTGCTCTACCTCATTCACTGCGTCGATGGTCACTGCGTCGATCCCCGTCATCCGTCTCGTCCCGGCCGCCCGCCTGCCCGTCCCCGCGCGCGTCCGAGCCCTCCGGCAGCGCACCGGACGGCCAGCGGGGCTCCAGGTACCCCGGCGCCCCCGGCAGCAGCGGTCCGAACGCCCCGGCGCGGGCCGCCAGGGTCGCCCGGGTCTGCCGCAGCGCGGCCCGGTAGTGGTCGATCTCCGGCCGCATCGCCACGGCCAGCGCCAAGTGCTCGGCGGACGTCTCGAAGTCGCCCAGCCGGGCCGCCGAGACGCCCCACCCGAACTGAGCGTAGTCGTCCGAGGGATCGGCCAGCGCGACGGCCCTGAAGTTCTCCAGCGCCGCCGCGTACGAACCCGCGTCGAACTGCGCTCTGGCCAGCGTCTCCCGGATGCTCCGGGAGTGCGGTTCGGCCTCCGCCGCGCGCGCCAGCAGCTGCTCCGCCGCCGCCGGATGCCCCTGTGCCAGCAGCGTCCCGCCACGGCGGAACCACTCGTACACGTCCCCCGCGGGCTCCCCCGCCCGCCCCTGCTCCGGCACTCCCCCACCACTGCCCGCACCGCCGCCGGCCCCGTCCGCACCACCGGTGCCTGCGCCGTCCAACCGCTCCTGCCCACCGCTCATGCGCCCACCTCGCCCTCGGTCGTGACACCCGCCCCCGCAGATCCGGCACGGGTGTTCAGATCTCTGAACAACGCGTACCCGATTACGATGCCCAGAATGAGCACACCCAGTGCAGAAAGCGGAGCGGAGTCTCCGCAGGGCGGCCCCGGCAATCCCGGCCACGTCGCCACTGCAGGCCTGTCCCTGTCCCCCTTCCGAGGCCTGCGCTACGTCCCCGACCGGGTCGGCACGCTGGCCGCGGTCACCTCACCGCCGTACGACGTGGTCGACCCCGGCCGCCGGCTCGACCTGGAGACCGCCGACCCGCACAACGTGGTCCGGCTGATCCTGCCGCGCCCCGAGCCGGACGACGCCGGTGACCGCCCCGACCGCGACACCCGGTACCGGCACGCCGCCCGGCTGCTGCGCGACTGGCAGCGCGAGGGCGTCCTGGCCGCCGATCCCGAGCCCTCGCTCTACGTCTACGAGCAGCGCGTCCCCGCCACCGCCGACTCCCCGGAGCTCCTGCAGCGCGGCCTGATCGGGGCACTCGCCGTCAGCGGCAGCGAGGCCGGCGTGGTGCTCCCGCACGAGGACGTGATGCCCCGGCCGGTCGCCGACCGGGTCGGCCTGATGCGCACCACCCGGGCCAACCTCGAACCGCTGCTGCTCACCTACCGGGGCAACGGCGGCGCGGCAGGCGTGGTCGAGAGCGCCGTCCAGCGCGAGCCGATCCTCACCACGACCACCACCGACGGCACCCACCACCGCCTCTGGGCCGTCACCGACGCCGCCGAGATCGCCGAGGTGGGCCGCGACCTCGCCACCTGCCGGGCCCTGATCGCCGACGGCCACCACCGCTGGGCGATGTACCTGCGGCTCCAGAGCGAGCACCGCCACCTGCCGCGCAGCGCCTGGGACCGGGGTCTGGTCCTGCTGGTGGACACCGCCCGCTACCCGCTGCGGGTCCGGGCGATCCACCGGGTGCTGTACCGCCTGCCGGTCGCCGAGGCGCTGGAGCGGCTGGGCGACCACTGGCAGGTCAAGGAGGTGCCCGGACCGCTCGGCATCGCCCTCCAGGCCCTCGCCGAGCTGAAGCAGCACGGCGGCAGCGGCTTCGTGCTCACCGGCGGGGACGGCGTCTACTGGCTGATCGGCGAACCCGACGAGGCCCTGCTCGACGCCACCGTGCCGAAGGACCGGCCCGAGGAGTGGCGCCACCTGGACGCGACCGTCCTGCACGCCACCCTGCTCGACCACACCTGGCGGGTCCCGGACGGCCCCGACGACATCGGCTACCTGCACACCGCCGTGGCCGCCGAGCGCGAGGCCGCCCGCAGCGGCGGGACCGCCGTACTGCTGCACCCCGTCCGGGAGAGCGTGGTCCGCCGGCTCGCCGAGCAGGGCGTCACCATGCCGCGCAAGTCCACGTCCTTCGGCCCCAAGCCGGCCACCGGGCTGGTCCTGCGCAATCTCGAACTGGGCTGACGACCGGTCGGCCGCGGTCCGACAGCGCCGTAGTCCGACAGTGCGGTGGTCCGAAAGCAGTGAGGCCCTGCCGCGCCCCGGGATCTCCCGTGGTGCGGCAGGGCCTCACTCAGTACCCGGCTGCTCAGCGCTGGTCGGCGCCGGCGTCCCTGTCGGACTTCCCGGTGGCGCGCTCCGGCGCCTCACCGTCGAAGTCCTCGTCGATCTCGAGGTCGTCCTCGTCGTAGAACTCCTCGACGTCTTCCTCGTCCTCGAAGATCTCCCGCTCGTCCGGCACGCCGGCACCGGACTTGGCCGCCGGGGCCTCGTCCTGCTCGGTGTCCTCCGCCAGCTCCGGGTCGAGCGCGTCCACGAACTCCAGGCCGTCGATCTCGGCCAGCCGCTCGGAGGCGTTGGTCGCGCCGTCGGTGTCGGCCTCGGCCGCCTTGGCGAACCACTCACGGGCCTCGTCGGCACGGTCGGCGGCGATCAGCGCCTCGGCGTAGGCGTAGCGCAGACGCGCGGTCCACGGGTGCACGGCGCTGGAGGCCAGCTCCGGGCTCTGCAGGGTGACGACGGCGGCGTCGAACTGCTCCATGTCGCCGCGGGCACCCGCAGCGACGAGGCGCATCTCGACCTGGCCGGCCTTGTCCAGCTGGTTCACCTCGGGCTCGCCGGCCATCGCCAGGGCGCGCTCCGGGCGGCCCAGACCGCGCTCGCAGTCCGCCATCACCGGCCACAGGTCCGCCCGGCCGGTCATCCGACGGGCGGCGCGGAACTCGGTCAGCGCCTCGGAGTAACGCTGCGTCATGTAGGAGGCGAAGCCCGCCGCCTCACGGACGGCCGCCACACGGGAGGCCAGCCGCAGCGCGACGCGCGAGTACTGGTAGGCCTCCTCCGGCTCGTTGTCGAGCAGGCGGGCGACCATCACCAGGTTGCGGGCGACATCGTCGGCGAGCGTCTTGGGCAGGCTCTTGAGCTCCTGACGCACGTCCCCGTCCAGCTCGAAGCCGGTGACGTCCTCCGGGATCGGCAGCCGCTTGACGGGCTCGAAGTTGCCCCGGCGGTCGTCGTAGTCCCGGCCGCCGCGGTCGTCGCGGTCGCGGTTATAGCCGCCACCCGAGGGGCGGTCGCCACGGTAGCCGCCGCCGGACGGGCGGTCGTCACGACGGAAGCCACCACGGTCATCGCGGTCGCGGTTGAAGCCACCACCGGACGGACGGTCGTCACGACGCGGGCGGTCGTCACGGAAGCCGCTCGGACGGTCGTCACGACGGAAACCACCGCCGCCGGAGGGGCGGTCGCCACGGTCGCGGTTGAAACCGCCGCCGGACGGACGGTCGTCGCGGCGGAAGCCGCCACGGTCGTCGCGGTCGCGGTTGAAGCCACCACCGGAGGGGCGGTCGCCGCGGTCGCGGTTGAAACCGCCACCCTGCGGACGGTCATCGCGGCGGAAGCCGCCACGGTCGTCGCGGTCGCGGTTGAAGCCACCACCGGAGGGGCGGTCGCCGCGGTCGCGGTTGAAACCGCCACCCTGCGGA
>NZ_JBHVUV010000024.1:15673-171394 GCF_042883905.1 Kitasatospora sp. NPDC058170 | reverse complement strand
GTCGCCCAAGCCCGCCTCCGCATCCCCCGCGAAGAACACCAGAACTTCTTCACCACCCTCCTCGGCGACATCACCGAACCCACCGCACCCTTCGGCCAGTTGGCCACCCGGGCGGACGAGGCGAGCACCGAGGCCACCGTGCCGATGGACGCCGGACTCTCCCAGCGGTTGAGGGACCAGGCCCGCCGGCTCGGCGTCAGCCCGGCCACCCTGTTCCACCTCGCGTGGGCGCGCGTGGTCGCGGCCACCTCCACCCGTGACGACGTCGTCTTCGGCACCGTCCTGTTCGGACGCATGCAGGCCGGCTCCGGCGCCGACCGCGTCCCCGGGCTGTTCATCAACACCCTCCCGGTCCGCGTCCGCACCGGCGACACGACCGCCATCGAAGCCCTGCGCGCCACCCAGACGCAGCTCGCGGACCTCCTCGTCCACGAGCACGCCCCCCTCGTCCTCGCCCAGCAGGCCAGCGACCTGCCCGCGCAGACGCCGCTGTTCACGTCCTTCCTCAACTACCGCCACAGCAGTGGCGCCGAGCACGGACCCGACTCCGCCCTTGAAGGCGTCGAGCTCCTCCACAGCCAGGAGGGCGCCACCTATCCGCTCGCGGTCTCCGTCGACGACACCGGCACCGGCTTCCTCCTCACCGTCCAGGCCAGCGCGCCCATCGACCCGGCCCTCGTCGCCACCCTGCTCCACACCGCCACCGACAACCTGACCGCGGCGCTCGACACGGCACCCCACACCCCCCTCCACAGCATCGGGATCCTCGACGACGCCGAGCGCCACCGGCTCCTCGCCGAGTGGAACGACACGGCGGCGCACACGCCCGCCGGGACGCTGCACCAGCTGTTCGAGGCCCAGGTGGGGCGCACCCCCGACGCCGTCGCGCTCACCCACCGGGACGACCGGTTCACCTACGCGGAGCTGAACGCCCGCGCCAACCGCCTCGCCCGACTGCTGGCCGGGCACGGCGTCGGCCCCGACAGCCTGGTCGGCGTCCTCATGGAGCGCTCCGCCGACCTGGTCGTCTCCCTGCTGGCGATCCTCAAGGCCGGCGGCGCCTACCTGCCCATCGACACCCGGGCGCCCGCCGACCGGATGAACCTGATCCTCCAGGACACCGCCGCGCGAATCCTGCTGGTCGACCCGGCCATGAGCGGACACGAGTTCGCGGCGACGGCGGCCGAGCAGGGCGTGGCCGTCCTGACCGTCGGGCCCGAGACCGGGAGCGGCATCGAGGACGCCACGGACCTGGCCCTCGCCACCCGGCCGGAGCACCTCGCGTACGTGATGTACACCTCCGGCTCCACCGGGACGCCGAAGGGCATCGCGACCACGCACCGTGATGTCGTGGAGCTGGCGTCGGACCGCTGCTGGCACCTCGGCCACACGGACCGGGTCCTCCTGCACGCCCCGCACGCCTTCGACGCCTCGACCTACGAGCTGTGGGTTCCGCTGCTCGCGGGCGGCGAGGTCGCGGTCGCCCCGGCCGGCGACCTGGACGCCGCTGCCGTGCGCTCGCTGATCGTGCGGCACGGGATCACCCACATCCACGTCACGGCCGGCCTGTTCCGGGTGATGGCCGAGGAGGACCCGGGGTCCTTCGCCGGCGTGCGCGAGGTCCTCACCGGAGGGGACGTCGTACCCTCCGGAGCCGTCCGACGCGTACTGGAGGCCAACGCCGGGATCGTCGTACGCCACCTGTACGGGCCGACGGAGGTGACGCTCTGCGCGACCCAGCACTCCGTGGACGCCGCCGCGAACGTCGGCAGCACCCTGCCGATCGGCCGCCCGCTGGACAACACCGCCGTCTACGTCCTCGACGGCGGGCTGCAGCTGGTCCCGGCCGGCGCCGTGGGTGAGCTGTACGTGGCGGGTGCGGGTCTGGCCCGCGGCTACCTGAACCGTCCGGAGCTGACGGCCGAGCGCTTCGTCGCCGACCCCTTCGGCGAGGCCGGCGAGCGGATGTACCGCACGGGTGACCTGGTGCGCTGGCGCGCGGACGGCAGCCTGGAGTTCGCCGGCCGTGCCGACGACCAGGTGAAGATCCGCGGCTTCCGCATCGAGCTCGGCGAGGTCGAGTCGGTGCTGGCCGGCCACCCGGCCGTGGCCCAGGCCACCGTCCTCGTCCGCGAGGACAACCCCGGCGACAAGCGCCTGATCGGCTACGTCGTCCCGGTCTCACCGGAGGCCGTGGACACCGAGCAGCTGCGCGAGCACCTCGCCTCGGGGCTCCCCGACTACATGGTCCCCAGCGCGATCGTGCTGCTGGAGACCCTGCCGCTGACGGCCAACGGCAAGCTCGACCGCAAGGCCCTGCCCGCACCGGAGTTCACGGCGGCCGGCTCCGGCCGCGCACCCCGCACCGAGCAGGAAGAAGCCCTCTGCGCCGTCTTCGCCGAGGTCCTCGGTGTCACCTCCGTGACCATCGACGACAGCTTCTTCGAGCTCGGCGGCCACTCCCTGCTGGCGACGCGGCTGGTCAGCCGCATCCGTACCGCGCTGGGCATCGAGGTCGGCATCCGCGCCCTGTTCGAGGCGCCGACCGTCGCCGGTCTGGCCGCCCGTCTGGGCGGGGCCGGTGCTGCCCGGCCCGCGCTGACCGCGGGCGAGCGCCCGGACGCGGTGCCGCTGTCCGCCGCCCAGCGCCGACTGTGGTTCCTCGGCGAACTCGAAGGCCCCAGCGCCACCTACAACATCCCGGCGGCCCTGCGGCTCAGCGGCGCCCTGGACCGTGAGGCCCTGCGGGCCGCGCTCGGCGACGTCATCGGGCGCCACGAGGTGCTGCGCACGGTGTTCCGCACCGCCGACGGCCGACCGCACCAGCACGTCCTCGACCCGGCGGCGGTCGCCTTCGAGCTGCCCGTCACCGAGGTCGCGGAGGCCGCGCTGGAGCAGGCCCTCGCCGACGCGGCCGGGTACGTCTTCGACCTGTCCGCCCAGGTGCCGCTGCGCGCCGAGCTGTTCAGCACCTCCGCGAACGAGCACGTGCTCGTTCTGGTCGTGCACCACATCGCGGGCGACGGCTGGTCCATGGGCCCGCTCGCCCGCGACATCTCCCAGGCCTACGCGGCCCGACTCAACGACAACGCGCCGGTGTGGCAGCCGCTGCCGGTGCAGTACGCCGACTACACCCTGTGGCAGCAGAAGCTCCTCGGGGACGACACCGACCCCGAGAGCGTCCTGTCCCAGCAGCTCGCCCACTGGCGCGAGGCCCTGGCCGGCCTCCCGGAAGAGCTCCAGCTGCCCACCGACCGGCCCCGCCCGGCCATGGCCACCCACCACGGCGCCACCCTGCCCGTCGAGGTGCCCGCCGACCTGCACCAGCAGCTCGCCGACCTCGCCCGCTCCCGCGGCGTCACCATGTTCATGGTCCTCCAGGCAGCCCTGGCCACCCTGCTCTCCCGCCTCGGCGCCGGCACCGACATCCCCGTCGGCACCCCCATCGCCGGACGCACCGACGAAGCCCTCGACGACCTGGTCGGGTTCTTCATCAACACCCTCGTCATGCGAACCGACCTGGACGGCGACCCGACCTTCGACGAGCTCCTCGGCCGCGTCCAGGACAGCGGCCTCGGCGCCTTCGCCAACCAGGACATCCCCTTCGAGCGCCTCGTCGAGGACCTCGCCCCCACCCGCTCCATGGCCCGGCACCCGCTGTTCCAGGTCATGCTCACCCTCCAGAACAACACCACCACCCAGCTCCACCTCCCCGGCCTCACCGCCACGGCGCTGCCCAGCGGTGAGCTCCCCGCGAAGTTCGACCTGGACTTCCAGTTCGGCGAACTCTTCGACGGACAGGGCCGGCCCGCCGGCCTCCAGGGAGCCATCACCTTCGCCGTCGACCTCTTCGACCGCGCGACCGTCACCGTCATGGGCCGACGCCTCACCCGCGTCCTGCGCGCCGCCGTCGCGGACCCGCAGCAGCCGGTCAGCCGGATCGAGATCCTGGACCCGGCCGAGCGCGAGCTGATCCTCACCGGCTGGAACGACACCGCCCGGGACCTGCCCGCCGCGACGCTGCCCGCGCTGTTCCAGGCCCAGGCCGCCCGCACCCCCGACGCCACCGCCCTCGTCCACCAGGGCACCGAGTCGACCTACGCGGAGCTGAACGAGCGCGCCAACCGCCTCGCCCACCTGCTGACCGAGCACGGCGTCGGCCCGGAGACCCTGGTCGCCGTCCACCTGGAGCGCTCCACCGACCTCGTCACCGCGCTCCTCGCGGTCCTCAAGGCCGGCGGCGCCTACCTCCCCATCGACCCCAACTACCCCACCGACCGCATCGGCTACATGCTGGCCGACGCCCGACCCGCCCTGGTCATCACCAGCGAGCGCACGCAGCAGACCCTGCCCGGGGCCACCACCCGGATCGTCCTCGACGACCCGGACACCCTCACCCGCCTCGCCGACCTCGACACCGGAAACCCCGAGACCGCCCTCCTGCCCCACCACCCCGCCTACGTCATCTACACCTCCGGCTCCACCGGCCGCCCCAAGGGCGTCGTGATCGAGCACAGCGCCCTGGCCCACTACCTGCGGTGGAGCGTCGAGGCCTATCCGTCCGTCCGGGGCGGGACCCTGCTGCACTCCTCGGTCGCCTTCGACCTCGCCGTGACGACGCTGTACGCACCGCTGATCAGCGGCGGCTGCATCGAGATCGCCCCCCTGGAGGACGGCGCGCGCGTCCGGGGCAGCGAGCGGCTGACCTTCCTCAAGGGCACGCCCAGCCACATACCCCTGCTCTCCGTGCTCCCCGAGGGCTTCTCGCCGAGCGGCGAGCTGGTCGTCGGCGGCGAGCAGCTGCTCGGCGAGGTCCTCGACGCCTGGCGCACCGTCCGCCCGGGGGCCACCGTGGTGAACGAGTACGGTCCGACCGAGGCGACGGTCGGGTGCATGGAGTACCGGGTCCTTACCTCGGACGCGGTACCGGACCGGGCCGTCCCCATCGGGCACCCGATCTGGAACACCCGGGTCTTCGTGCTGGACACGCGGCTCCAGCCCGTCCCGCCCGGCACCGTCGGCGAGCTCTACCTCGCCGGCACCCAGCTCGCCCGCGGCTACCTGGGCCGTCCGGGCCTGTCCGCCGAGCGCTTCGTCGCCAACCCGTACGGCCAGGCCGGCGAGCGGATGTACCGCACCGGCGACCTGGTGCGCTGGCGCGCCGACGGCAACCTGGAGTACGTGAGCCGCACCGACGACCAGGTCAAGATCCGCGGCTTCCGCATCGAGCTCGGCGAGGTCGAGTCGGTCCTGGCCGCACACACCTCCATCGCCCAGGCCACCGCCGTCGCCCGCGAGGACAACCCCGGCGACAAGCGCCTCGTCGCCTACGTCGTCCCCACCACACCGCACACCCTGGACACCGAGCTGCTGCGCAAGCACATCGCCTCGGAGCTCCCCGACTACATGGTCCCCAGCGCCATCGTGCAGCTGGAGGCCCTGCCGCTCACCGCCAACGGCAAGCTCGACCACCGGGCGCTGCCCGCACCGGACTACGCGGCCGGCGCCTCCGGACGGGCGCCCCGCACCGCCCAGGAAGAAGTCCTCTGCACGGTCTTCGCCGAGGTCCTCGGTCTGCCGGGCGTCGGCATCGACGACAACTTCTTCGAGCTCGGCGGGCACTCCCTCCTCGCGACCCGGTTGGTCAGCCGGATCCGTACCGTGCTGGGCATCGAGGTCGGCATCCGCGCCCTGTTCGAGGCACCCACCATCGCCGGTCTCGGCGCCCGGCTGGGCCTCGGCTCGACCCGGGACGCCATCGGCATGCTCCTGCCGATCCGGCCGCACGGGGAGCGCGCGCCCCTGTTCTGCATCCACCCCGGCGGGGGGCTGAGCTGGTGCTACTCGCCGCTGGCCCGCATCGTGCCGACGGAGCACCCGCTCTACGGGGTGCAGGCCCGGGGCCTCGACGGTTCGCCCGAGCTGCCCGGCTCCATCGCGGAGATGGCGGCGGAGTACGTCGAGCAGATCCGCACCGTCCAGGCGTCCGGCCCGTACCACCTCCTGGGCTGGTCCTTCGGCGGCGTGGTCGCGCACGAGATGGCGGCACAGCTCAGGGCCGACGGCGAGGAGGTGGCGGGGCTGACCCTGCTGGACTCCTACCCGTTGAACCTGCTGGAGACCATGGTGTCCGTCTCCCCGGACGGGACGCCGCTCGCGCCGCCGAGCGATTCCAGCGACCCGGCCGACCAGGCCGACCAGGCCGACCAGGCCGAGATGGCCGAGATGGCCGACCTCGCGGACATCATCCGCCAGGGGGGTGACTCGGCCATCGAGCTCACCGACGAGGAGGTGGAGACGGCCGCCCGGGTGATCCGGAACAACGCCAGGCTGATGCGCGAGCACACGCCCCGCACCTTCGACGGGGAGCTGCTGCTCGTCGTCGCGACCGACGACAAGCGGGAGAGTGCCCGCCCGGTCGAGATCTGGGAGCCCTACGCGGCCGGCGGGGTCCGGGAGCACCGGATCCCCTGCACCCACGCGGAGCTGGTCGAGCCCGACCGGCTGCTCGAAGCGTGGAACGCCATGGCGGGGCGGCCGGAGTCGGACGGCGAGGGGATCCTCGGCTGACCTGACACCGCGGACGGGGGTCGGCGAAGGCCGCCGGCCCTTGTCCGGGAACGACTGAAGGGTTCCGCCCGGTCGACCGGACCGGGCGGAACCCTTCGTTGCTAACCCCGGCCCTCGGCAGCCCCGGTCAGCCCGCCACCCGGTCGGCACCGGGCAGCGTCCGCATCCGCCGGGCGGCCCGGTTGCGCGCGGCGAGCTGGTCGTCCGGCGGGTAGCCGACCTCCTCCAGCGTCAGCCCGTACGGCCGGATCACGTTGACCGCGGAGTTGCGCACCCCGCCGGCGAGCACCTCCCCGGGGAAGTCCACCGGCCGGTGCCCGTCGCCGACCAGCAGCATCGCGCCGACCAGGGCCCGGACCATGTTGTGGCAGAAGGCGTCGGCCCGGACGGTGGCGACCGCGAGCGAGCCCTCCTGCGTCGCGTAGGCGTCCACCGGGACCCGGTCCCAGTGCAGCTCCAGCAGGGTGCGGATGGTGGTCGCGCCCTCGCGCTTCTTGCAGTACGCCGCGAAGTCGTGCTCGCCGAGCAGCAGCTCGGCGGCCTCGTTCATCCGGTCGACGTCCAGCGGCCGGTCGTGCCAGAGCACGTGCCCGCGCAGCAGCGGGTCGACCCCGCCGGGGTGGTCGGCGACCCGGTAGGCGTACCGGCGCCAGATCGCCGAGAACCGGGCGTCGAAGCCGGCCGGCGCCTCGCCCACCCGGTAGATCCGGATGTCGCCGGGCAGCCGCCCGGCCAGCCTGCGCAGCAGCTTCCCGCCGTGCTCGGCCCAGAGCTCGTCCGGGAGGTCGACGTGGGCGACCTGGCCGCGCGCGTGCACCCCGGCGTCGGTGCGGCCGGCGACCGTCAGCGGGTACGACTCGGCGCTGCGGGTGACGATCTGCAGCGCGCTCTCGATCTCCTCCTGCACGGTCCGGCGGCCACCGCGCTGGCGGGCCCAGCCGGAGAACTCGGCGCCGTGGTAGGCGAGGTCGAGCCGGATCCGGACGTACCCGTCGGCCGGGCCGTCCTTCACGGGGGGCTGCTCCACGCAATCGTTGGCCACTGCTACTACTCCCGGGGCTGCTTCTTCTGTCCAAGAACAACGAACGGGCCCGCTCTCCCACGAAGGGGAGAACGGGCCCGCAACACCTGAAGGTGTCAGGCCTGCTCGGCCTCGACAGCCTCGTCGGCCTTGGTCTCCTCGACCTTGGCCGCCTCGGCCTCCTTGACGGCGCGCTTGGTGGCGCCCTCGGCCTCGCCGACGGCGGTCTGCGCGACGGTCAGCGCCTCGACCAGCTCGATCACGGCCATCGGGGCGTTGTCGCCACGACGGGGACCGATCTTGGTGATACGGGTGTAACCACCCGGGCGGTTCTCGTAGCGCGGCGCGATCTCGGTGAAGAGGGTGTGCAGCACGGAGATGTCGGTGATCGTCTTGCGAACCAGGCGACGGTTGTGGATGTCGCCCTTCTTCGCCTTGGTGATCAGCTTCTCCGCCAGCGGGCGCATCCGACGGGCCTTGGCCTCGGTCGTGGTGATGCGGCCGTACTGGAACAGCTCCCGGCACAGACCGGCGAGCAGCAGCGGCTCGTGGTGCGGGCCGCCGCCGAGGCGGGCACCCTTGGTGGGACGCGGCATGGATTACTCCTTGAATCTCCGACTACGGCCGTATCAGGTACCGCAGCGGGCGTACGGGCACTGTTGCCCGCACGACTTTCCTGGTGGCGGGGGCGGCTCCGGGGAGCCGCCCCCGCCCCAAACTCTTAGTACTGCTCGGTCTCCGCGTAACCCGCGTCGTCCAGGTCGTCGGCGCCGAAGGCGTCGGCGGCGGCGGTCGGGTCGAACCCGGGCGGGCTGTCCTTGAGGGCCAGGCCCATGCCGGCCAGCTTCGCCTTGACCTCGTCGATCGACTTCGCACCAAAGTTGCGGATGTCGAGCAGGTCGGCCTCGGAGCGGGCGACGAGCTCACCCACGGTGTGGATGCCCTCGCGCTTGAGGCAGTTGTACGACCGAACGGTGAGCTCCAGCTCCTCGATCGGCAGCGCCAGGTCGGCGGCCAGGGCGGCGTCCGTCGGGGACGGGCCCATGTCGATGCCCTCGGCGTCGATGTTCAGCTCGCGGGCGAGACCGAACAGCTCGACCAGGGTCTTGCCGGCCGAGGCCATGGCGTCACGCGGGCGCATGGCGGGCTTGGTCTCGACGTCGACGATCAGCTTGTCGAAGTCGGTCCGCTGCTCGACACGGGTGGCCTCGACCTTGTAGGTGACCTTCAGCACGGGGCTGTAGATCGAGTCGACCGGGATGCGGCCGATCTCCTGGCCGGAGGCCTTGTTCTGGACCGCGGAGACGTAGCCGCGACCGCGCTCGACGGTCAGCTCCATCTCCAGCTTGCCCTTGCCGTTCAGCGTGGCGAGGACCAGCTCGGGGTTGTGCACCTCGACACCGGCCGGCGGCGCGATGTCGGCGGCGGTGACCACGCCCGGGCCCTGCTTGCGCAGGTACATCACGACCGGCTCGTCGTGCTCCGAGGAGACGACCAGCTGCTTGATGTTGAGGATGAGGTCGGTGACGTCCTCCTTGACGCCCGGCACGGTGGTGAACTCGTGCAGGACGCCGTCGACGCGGATGCTGGTGACAGCGGCACCCGGGATCGAGGACAGGAGGGTACGGCGCAGGGAGTTGCCGAGGGTGTAGCCGAAGCCCGGCTCCAGCGGCTCGATCACGAACCGCGAGCGGAATTCGTCGACGACCTCTTCGGTCAGCGAGGGGCGCTGAGCGATCAGCATGTTCAGATCCTCCAGTTGTCTTCGGCACCCACTATTTGATGCCGAACAGAACCAGCGTACGGGGTCCCGCCCGCAGCGACGTGCGCTGCGCGGGACCCCGTACGTGGTTTAAAGCAATACCGGTGCCCGAAGGCGCTGCGTCAGACGCGGCGGCGCTTCGGCGGACGGCAGCCGTTGTGCGGGGTGGGGGTGACGTCCTGGATCGAGCCGACCTCCAGGCCGGTGGCCTGGAGCGAACGGATCGCGGTCTCGCGGCCGGAGCCCGGACCCTTGACGAAGACGTCAACCTTGCGCATGCCGTGCTCCTGCGCGCGACGGGCAGCGGCCTCGGCGGCCATCTGCGCGGCGAACGGGGTGGACTTGCGCGAGCCCTTGAAGCCGACGTGACCGGCGGAGGCCCAGGAGATCACGTTGCCCGCGGGGTCGGTGATCGAAACGATGGTGTTGTTGAACGTGCTCTTGATGTGCGCGTGGCCGTGAGCGACGTTCTTCTTTTCCTTGCGGCGGATCTTCTTCGCGCCGGCAGCCTGACGACCCTTGGGGGGCATAAGTCTGTTCTCCTACTGAGGTGGTCGGTCCGCTGACCCGCGGGCCGGAGGGATGTCCGGTTACGGGACGGACTACTTCTTGCCCGGCTTCTTCTTGCCGGCAATCGCGCGACGCGGGCCCTTGCGGGTACGCGCGTTGGTGTGGGTGCGCTGACCGCGGACCGGCAGGCCGCGGCGGTGACGCAGACCCTCGTAGCAGCCGATCTCGACCTTGCGGCGGATGTCGGCGGCCACCTCACGGCGGAGGTCACCCTCGACCGTGTAGTTGGCGTCGATGTACTGGCCGAGCTTCACGAGGTCTTCCTCGGAGATGTCGCGAACGCGGACATCCGGGTTGACACCGGTCTCGGACAGGGTCTGCAGAGCGCGGGTACGGCCGATGCCGTACACGTACGTAAGGGCGATCTCGATCCGCTTCTCACGGGGGAGATCAACGCCGGCGAGGCGTGCCATTCATGGCTCCTGTGTTTCTTCAGAGGTCTTGCGTGCTACCTACTCCGACACCTCACGGTGAGGGAGCCCCGGCCTCTGACCGGGGGCGGCAGTCCGTCCTTCGTGGGACGGATCGGGCAGCCCGCTTATGACGTTTTCGCGTCGCGCGAAGTACTACGAGAAATGCTGGGGGAGAGCAATCAGCCCTGGCGCTGCTTGTGGCGCAGGTTGTCGCAGATCACCATGACCCGGCCGTGACGGCGGATCACCTTGCACTTGTCGCAGATCTTCTTGACGCTCGGCTTGACCTTCATGTCTCAGGTTCTCCGGGTCTAGATCTGGCGTTGTTACTTGTAGCGGTAGACGATCCGGCCGCGCGTGAGGTCGTAGGGGCTGAGCTCCACGACGACCCGGTCGTCCGGCAGGATGCGGATGTAGTGCATGCGCATCTTGCCGCTGATGTGCGCGAGGACCTTGTGACCGTTCTGCAGCTCGACCTTGAACATCGCGTTCGGAAGAGACTCGATCACGGTGCCCTCGATCTCAATGGCGCCTTGCTTCTTAGCCATGAACTGCGAGATCCACCTTCCGGGACCGGCTACCGTATGCGGCACGCTCGTGCGAACCTGGGTTCACCCCGACCCGCGAGGGAAGAGGGCGTGCTGAAGCACGCTACGAGTGAGCCGACGGTCCATCCTACGCCAGCGCGTCGGATGCACCAAAACGGAGCCCGCAGGCTCAGCGCTGGGCCGCGAACGCCACCGGCTCGACGTGGGCGGTGCAGGCCGAGCAGCGGCGGGCCGCCTCCGGGATCTCGGTCAGGCACTCCGGGCACGGGCGCTTCGGGGTCTTCGGCTTCTTCGGCAGGTAGCGGGCGGTCGCCTTGGTCACCGGCAGCACCACGCAGAAGTACAGCACCGCGGCGGTCATGACGAACGCGATCAGCACGTTCAGGAACTGCCCGTACGGGAAGGTGACCCCGGCCACGGTCGCCTTGTACGAGCTGAAGTCGCCGGCCGCGCCGACCACGACACCCACCAGCGGGGTGAGGAACGCCGACACGAAGCCGGTCACCACACCGGTGAAGGCGGCGCCGATGACGACACCGACCGCCATGTCGACGACGTTGCCGCGCATCATGAAGTCGCGGAATCCCTTGAACACTGCTGTCTCCTGGTCGTTCGAAGCCACTGCCAGCCGATAAAAATAGGACAAAAGCCCTGGAGGTCCAAACCTCCAGGGCCCTGATCCCTTGTCAGACGCGGCCTTCGGCTAGCCGAGGGGGTCCGGAGCTGCGGTGATGCCCAGCTTGGCCAGTTCGGCCCGGCCGCCGTCGAAGGAGGTCAGGACCAGCGGTCCCTCCTCGGTGACGGCCACCGAGTGCTCCCAGTGCGAGGCCCAGGTGCCGTCGTTGGTGACGACGGTCCAGTCGTCCTCCAGCACGGCGGTGTGCGGGGTGCCCAGCGAGACCATGGGCTCGATCGCCAGGACGGTGCCCGGGACCAGCTTGGGGCCCTTGCCGCGGCCGCGCTCGACGTAGTTCAGGACGTGCGGCTCCATGTGCATGGCCGTGCCGATGCCGTGGCCGCCGTAGCCCTCGGTGATGCCCCACTTGCCCTTGGGGGGCAGCGGCTGGCGGCGGATGAAGCCCTCGATCGCCTTGGAGACGTCGACCAGCCGGTTGTTCTTCTTCATCTGGGCGATGCCGGCCCACATCGAGCCCTCGGTGACCCGGCTGAGCATCTCCACCTCGGGGCGGACCTCGCCGACCGTGACGGAGATCGCCGCGTCGCCGTGCCAGCCGTCCACGATGGCGCCGCAGTCGATCGAGATGAGGTCGCCCTCCTGGAGCACCCGCTCCCCCGGGATGCCGTGCACGACCTCGTTGTTCACCGAGGCGCAGATCACCCCCGGGAACCAGAGGCCGCCGTGGTGGGCGCGGAAGTTGGAGGTGGCGCCGTGGCCGGTGATGACCTTGTCCGCGATGTCGTTGAGCTCCTGGGTGGTCACCCCCGGAGCGACCGCCTCCCGGCAGGCCTTCAGCGCCTCGGCGACGACCAGCCCGGCCACTCGCATCTTCGCGATCTGCTCGGGGGTCTTGATCTCCACCATCTGGTCACGCCTTCCTTGGGTTCCCGCCCGGTCCTTGCCGGGCGGCCGTGCACTCGTTCCACCGTACGACGCCGTACGGCCGCGCTGCCCCGGAGGGCGTGCGCGGCCGTACGTACGTTGTGTTGCTCAGCTGTTCTGCTTCAGCGCCTCGATCGCGCGCTGGGTGACCTCGCCCACCTTGCCGAGGGCCGGGATCGTCTCGACCAGGCCCTGCTGGCGGTAGTAGTCGATGATCGGCTCGGTCTCGGTGTGGTACACCTCGAGGCGCGTGCGCACCTTCTCCTCGGTGTCGTCCGAGCGCTGGTACAGCTCGCCGCCGCACTCGTCGCAGACGCCCTCGGTCTTCGGCGGGTTGTAGTCCACGTGGAAGACGTGGCCCCCGTCGTTGCGGCACAGCCGCCGACCGGCGATCCGGCGGACCACCTCGTCCTCGGGGACCTCCAGGTCCAGCACGCCGTCCAGCGCAATGCCGTGCTCGGCGAGGAACTCGTCCAGCGCCTTGGCCTGGCCGAGGTTGCGCGGGAAGCCGTCCAGCAGGAAGCCGTTGGCGGCGTCCGGCTGGAGCATGCGGTCCTTGGCCATCCCGATCGTGACCTCGTCCGGCACCAGCCGGCCCGCGTCCATGTAGCTCTTGGCCTCGAGCCCCAGAGGGGTGCCCTGGCCGATGTTGGCGCGGAAGAGGTCGCCGGTGGAGATGTGGGGGATGGACAGGGTCTTGGCGAGCAGGTGCGCCTGAGTACCCTTCCCGGCCCCGGGAGGCCCGACGAGGACGATACGCATCAGCGGAGGAACCCTTCGTAATTGCGCTGCTGGAGCTGGCTCTCGATCTGCTTCACAGTTTCGAGTCCGACGCCGACGACGATGAGCACGCTGGTGCCGCCGAACGGGAAGTTGGTCTGCTGTCCGAAGGCGACCAGGGCGATCATCGGGATCAACGCGATCAGGCCCAGGTAGAGCGAACCCGGCCACGTGATGCGGGTGAGCACGTAGTTCAGGTACTCGGCCGTCGGCCGGCCGGCCCGGATGCCCGGGATGAACCCACCATACTTCTTCATATTGTCGGCAACTTCTTCGGGGTTGAAGGAGATGGCCACGTAGAAGAAGGCGAAGAAGACGATCAGCAGGAAGTAGGTGAGCATGTAGACCGGGTGGTCACCCTTGACGAAGTTGGTCCTGATCCACGTCGCCCAGCCCGCCTGGCTGTTGGTCAGCTGGACCGCCAGGGCCGGAATGTACAGCAGCGACGAGGCGAAGATGACCGGGATGACACCGGCCTGGTTCACCTTGAGCGGGATGTACGTCGAGGTGCCGCCGAACGCCTTGCGGCCGATCATCCGCTTCGCGTACTGCACCGGAATCCGGCGCTGCGCCTGCTCCACGAAGATGACCAGCATCACAACGATGATTCCGACCGCGACCACGGAGAGGAACTCGACCCAGCCGCCGCCGATGGTGCCGGAGGTCTTGATCGCCCACATCGAACCCGGGAAGCCCGAGGCGATCGAGGTGAAGATCAGGATCGACATGCCGTTGCCGATGCCGCGGTCCGTGATCAGCTCGCCGAGCCACATGATGCACGTGGTACCGGCGGTCATCGTGATCACCATGACGGCGATCCGGAAGACCGACTGGTCCGGCACGATCTGGTTGGCGTAGACGCAGCCCGAGAACAGCGCCCCACTGGAGGCCGTCGCCACGATGCCGGTGCCCTGCAGGACTGCGAGGGCGATGGTCAGGTAGCGCGTGTACTGGGTGATCTTCGCCGTACCGGCCTGACCCTCCTTCTTCAGCGCCTCGAGTCGCGGGATCACGACGGTGAGGAGCTGGAGGATGATGCTGGCCGTGATGTACGGCATGATGCCGAGCGCGAAGATCGTCAGCTGAAGGAGCGCGTTACCGCTGAAAAGATTTACCAGCGCGAAGAGGCCGCTGTTCTTGGTGTCCTTCACACAAGCATTGACGGCCTCGAAGCTGACCCCCGGTACGGGAATGTGCGAGCCCAGGCGGAACAGCACCATGATGCCCAGCGTGAACAGCAGCTTCTTGCGCAGGTCGGGCGTCTGGAACGCCCGCGCGAACGCACTGAGCACGGTGCCTCCTGCGCCTCCCGCACGTCGTCGGCGGGAGGGTCGGTCCTGAATGGGGAGTTTGCGGTTCGGGCTCCCGTACAGACGGCACAGGCGAGCCTAAGCGCAGCCTACAAGGGAACTCCACGGACTCTAACAGTGCGCAGCCACTCGAAAGAAGCGCGTACGGCCCCTCCCCCACGCATGGGGTACGGGATGCCCGGGTTTGCCACACAAAAGAACGAGGCCCGTACCCGTTCGGGGGCCGCGGGGGAGAAAACACACGAGCCCCGCACCTCCCGAAGGGGAGGTGCGGGGCTCGTGGGAGGTCAGCGGGCTCAGACGAGCTCGGTGACGGTACCGCCGGCGGCGGTGATCTTCTCGGCGGCGGAGCCGGAGACGGCGTCCACCGTCACCTGCAGCGCAACCGAGATCTCGCCGGTGCCGAGCACCTTGACGAGGGAGTTCTTGCGAACCGCGCCCTTGGCGACCAGGTCCTCGACAGTGACCGCGCCACCCTGCGGGTAGAGCTCGGCCAGCTTGTCGAGGTTGACAACCTGGAACGTGATCTTGAACGGGTTCTTGAAGCCCTTCAGCTTCGGCAGGCGCATGTGGAGGGGCATCTGGCCACCCTCGAAGCGCTGCGGAACCTGGTAGCGGGCCTTGGTGCCCTTGGTACCACGACCGGCGGTCTTACCCTTGGAGCCTTCACCACGGCCGACACGGATCTTGTCGGTCTTGGCACCCGGGGCGGGACGCAGGTTGTGGATCTTGATCGGCGAGTCAGCCATCTCAGTCCACCTCCTCGACCGTGACGAGGTGACGCACGGTCTGGGCCATCCCGCGGATCTCGGGACGGTCCTCCTTGACGACCACATCGTGCATGCGCTTCAGACCCAGCGAGCGCAGCGTCTCGCGGTGGTTCTGCTTGCTGCCGATGTAGGACTTGGTCTGCGTGATCTTCAGGCGAGCCATCAGGCGCTCACCCCTGCAGCACGAGCCCGCAGCAGAGCGGCGGGAGCCACGTCCTCCAGCGGCAGGCCACGACGCGCGGCGATCTCCTCGGGGCGCACGAGGCCCTTCAGAGCAGCCACGGTGGCGTGCACGATGTTGATCGCGTTGTCGGAGCCGAGCGACTTCGACAGGATGTCGTGGATGCCGGCGCACTCCAGCACGGCACGCACCGGGCCACCGGCGATAACACCGGTACCGGGGGCAGCCGGCTTCAGGAGCACGACGCCGGCAGCCTTCTCGCCCTGGATCGGGTGAGGGATGGTGCCCTGGATACGGGGGACCTTGAAGAAGTTCTTCTTGGCCTCCTCAACACCCTTGGCGATGGCGGCCGGAACCTCCTTCGCCTTCCCGTAGCCGACACCTACGGTGCCGTCACCGTCGCCCACCACGACCAGCGCGGTGAAGCTGAAACGACGACCACCCTTGACAACCTTGGCGACACGGTTGATCGCAACGACACGCTCGACGTAAGCGGTCTTCTCGACGGCGGGGGCGTTGCCCCGGTCGTCACGCTTACGGTCGCGCCGCTCGCCACCGCCGGTGCCGCCGCCGGCGCCGCTACCGCGGCGCTGGGGTCCAGCCATTGGAATTACCTCTCTCGATTACGTCCGTCGACTGAGCCGACGAGCGGCTTAGAAGTCGAGCCCGGCCTCACGGGCAGCATCGGCCAGAGCGGCGATGCGGCCTGCGTACCGGTTGCCCGCGCGGTCGAAGACGACCGACTCGATGCCGGCGGCCTTGGCGCGCTCGGCGACCAGGCTCCCGACCTTCTTGGCCAGCTCGGTCTTGTCGCCCTCGACGCCCTTGATGGACACGTCGAGGGTGGACGCCGACGCCAGGGTGTGACCCTTGGCGTCGTCGATGACCTGGGCGACCATGTGGCGGTTCGAGCGGGTCACGACGAGGCGCGGACGCACCTCGGTGCCGGTGACGCGCTTGCGAACACGGATCGCGCGGCGCTTGCGAGCGGCGCTCTTGTAGGCGTTGCCCTTGCCGATCTTGACAGAGACGCTCATCGCTTACTTACCACTCTTTCCGACCTTGCGGCGGATGACCTCGCCCGCGTACTTGACGCCCTTGGCCTTGTACGGGTCGGGCTTGCGCAGCTTGCGGATCTTTGCGGCGACCTCGCCGACCTTCTGCTTGTCGATGCCGTCCACGTGGAACTTGGTGGCCGACTCGACGACGAAGGTGATGCCCTCAGGGGCCTCGACCAGGATCGGGTGGCTGTAGCCGAGCTGGAACTCCATGTCGGAGCCCTTCGCCAGGACTCGATAGCCAACACCGCTGATCTCCAGCGACTTGCGGTAGCCCGCGGTCACGCCGGTGATCATGTTCGCCACCAGCGTGCGGGAAAGGCCGTGCAGGGCCTTCGACAGACGCTCGTCGTTGGGGCGGGTGACGAGCAGCGTGCCGTCCTCGCCCTTGCCGATCTCGATCGGCGCGGCGACATGGTGGGTGAGGGACCCCTTCGGGCCCTTCACCGAGACCGCCTGGCCATCGATGGTGACGTCCACGCCGGCGGGAACCGGGATGGGCAGCCGTCCAATGCGCGACATTGCTGTACCTCCGTTTCCCGAATTACCAGACGTAGGCGAGAACTTCTCCGCCTACGCCCTTCTTGGCAGCCTGCTTGTCGGTGAGGAGACCCGAGGACGTGGAGATGATCGCCACGCCCAGGCCGCCGAGCACCTTCGGCAGGTTGGTGGACTTTGCGTAGACCCGCAGGCCCGGCTTGCTGATCCGCTTGATGCCAGCGATCGAGCGCTCACGGTTGGGGCCGAACTTGAGCTCGATGGTCAGCTTCTTGCCGACCTCGCCCTCGACGGGCTCCTCAACCTTGTAGGAGGAGATGTACCCCTCCTGCTGCAGGATCTGGGCGACGTGCGCCTTGATCTTGCTGGCCGGCATCGCCACGGAGTCGTGGTACGCCGAGTTCGCGTTACGCAGACGCGTGAGCATGTCTGCGATGGGGTCGGTCATGGTCATGATGGCCTCAGGCCTCTCTCGCCGTGGTTTCTCCGCGCGAGGTCCCCCGCACTCCGAGGAGTGCGGGGCACAGGCGCAGGGGACCTACGACGTAGTAAGTCTGGGTGCGAGCCCTCCGAAGAGGATCAGCGGTCGCTACGGAGCAACCGTGACAGGGGGCCCGACCCCACTACCTTACGGGATTCCGTACGGGAGCCCAAAAGCGGGCGATGTGGGATCGGGCACCTCTGCTTCGCTTGGTGTGCCTTCAAGCTCTGGAGCTCTTACGGGAAGAGGACTACCAGGAGCTCTTGGTCACGCCCGGCAGCTCGCCGCGGTGCGCCATCTCACGGAGGCACACACGGCACAGGCCGAACTTGCGGTACACCGAGTGCGGACGGCCGCAGCGCTGGCACCGGGTGTAGGCCCGAACGCCGAACTTCGGCTTACGCTCGGCCTTCGCGATGAGGGACTTCTTCGCCATTGGCTCACGCCTCCTTGAACGGGAAGCCCAGAGCGCGCAGGAGCGCACGGCCCTCGTCGTCGGTCTGAGCGGTGGTCACGACGGTGATGTCCATACCGCGCTGACGGTCGACCTTGTCCTGGTCGATCTCGTGGAACATAACCTGCTCGGTCAGACCGAAGGTGTAGTTGCCACGGCCGTCGAACTGCTTGGGGGAGAGGCCACGGAAGTCGCGGATACGCGGCAGGGCCAGCGACACCAGACGGTCCAGGAACTCCCACATGCGGTCACCGCGAAGGGTGACGTGGGTGCCGATCGGCTGGCCCTCGCGCAGCTTGAACTGCGCGATGGACTTACGAGCCTTGGTCACGGCCGGCTTCTGACCAGTGATGGCGGTCAGGTCGCGGATCGCGCCCTCGATCAGCTTGCTGTCACGGGCGGCCTCGCCGACACCCATGTTGACCACGACCTTGACCAGGCCGGGGGTCAGCATGACGTTCTCGTACGAGAACTGCTCCTGCAGCTGCCCCTTGATCTCGGAGTTGTAACGCTCCTTGAGACGCGGGGTCACCTTCTCAACAGTCGTCTCAGACATCAGATGTCCTCACCGGTTCGCTTGGCAACGCGGATCTTGTTGCCCTCGTCGTCGAAGCGGTAGCCAACGCGGGTGACGACCTTCTTGCCGTCCTTCTCCACGACCAGCTGGACGTTGGAGACGTGCACCGGGGCCTCGACGGTGACAATGCCACCCTGAGTACCCGGGCCCGGCTTGGTGTGCTTCTTGACCCGGTTCACACCCTCGACCAGGACCTTGTTCTCGGCGGGGATGGCCTGGATGACCTTGCCCTGCTTGCCGCGGTCCTTGCCGGTGATGACCTGAACCAGGTCACCCTTCTTGATCTTCATGCTGTTCGCCATGGGTTAGAGCACCTCCGGCGCCAGCGAGATGATCTTCATGAACTTCTTGTCACGCAGCTCGCGGCCCACCGGGCCGAAGATGCGGGTGCCACGGGGGTCACCGTCGGTGTTCTTCAGAACGACCGCAGCGTTCTCGTCGAAACGGATGTACGAGCCATCCGGACGACGACGCTCCTTGACGGTGCGGACGACGACGCACTTGACGACGTCACCCTTCTTCACCGAACCACCGGGGATCGCGTCCTTGACGGTGGCGACGATGACGTCCCCGATACCGGCGTAGCGGCGACCGGAACCACCGAGAACACGGATGCAAAGGATTTCCTTGGCACCAGTGTTGTCGGCGACACGCAGTCGCGACTCCTGCTGGATCACAGCTTTCTCCTGATCGTCAACGAGAGTCGACGGGCCGGCCGCTGCTCACACCGGCGTCCCCTGGGGGACCCGATGCACATACGGCCGTACCTCATCGGCTTCGTTACTTGGCCTTCTCGAGGATCTCGACGACGCGCCAGCGCTTCGTCGCGGACAGCGGGCGGGTCTCCGCGAGGAGGACCCGGTCGCCGATGCCGCAGGCGTTGGCCTCGTCGTGCGCCTTCAGCTTGTTCGTACGGCGGATGACCTTGCCGTACAGAGCGTGCTTGACGCGGTCCTCGACGGCGACGACGACGGTCTTGTCCATCTTGTCGCTGACGACGAGACCCTCACGGGTCTTGCGGAAACCGCGCGTCTCGTTGGTGTTCTCAGTCATCAGGCGTTCTCCACCGTCTCGATGCCCAGCTCGCGCTCGCGCATCAGGGTGTAGATCCGCGCGATGTCCTTACGGACGAGCTTGAGCCGTCCGTGGTTGTCGAGCTGCCCGGTCGCCGCCTGGAAGCGGAGGTTGAACAGCTCCTCCTTGGCCTCACGGAGCTTGGCAACGAGACCCTCGTTGTCCAGCTCACGAAGCTCAGCAGCCTTGGTGCCGGCCGACATCAGCTCTCACCTGCCTCGCGCCGGACAATCCGGCACTTCATCGGGAGCTTGTGAGCTGCGCGGGTCAGCGCCTCACGAGCCACCTTCTCGTTGGGGTACGACAGCTCGAACATGACCCGACCCGGGTGCACGTTCGCGATCCACCACTCGGGCGAACCCTTACCGGAACCCATGCGGGTCTCGGCCGGCTTCTTGGTGAGCGGACGGTCCGGGTAGATGTTGATCCAGACCTTGCCGCCACGGCGGATGTGACGGGTGATCGCGATACGAGCGGACTCGATCTGGCGGTTCGTCACGTAGGCCGGGGTGACGGCCTGGATACCGTACTCGCCGAAGGCGAGCTCGGTGCCACCCTTGGCAGCGCCACGGCGCTTGGGGTGGTGCTGCTTGCGGTGCTTGACCCGACGGGGGATCAGCATGTCGGTCAGGCCTCCGTTCCGGTGTTCTCAGCAGCCGGAGCCTCGCTCGCCGCGGCCGCGGGGGCCTCGGAGGCGGGACGACGGCCACGGCCACCGCGCTCGCCACCGCGGCGCTCGCCACCGCGGGCGGGACGACCACCCTCGGGGCGGGCCGGGCGGTTGCCCGAGCGGGCGGCGGCGTTCTCAGCGCGGACCTCGGCGATGTTCTTGACGTCGCCCTTGTAGATCCAGACCTTCACGCCGATGCGGCCGAAGGTGGTCTTGGCCTCGAAGAAGCCGTAGTCGACGTTCGCACGAAGGGTGTGCAGCGGCACACGACCCTCGCGGTAGAACTCCGAACGGCTCATCTCGGCGCCGCCGAGACGACCGGAGCACTGGACCTTGATGCCCTTGGCGCCGGACTTCATGGTGCCCTGCATGCTCTTGCGCATGGCACGACGGAAGGAGACGCGCGAGGACAGCTGCTCCGCGACGCCCTGAGCCACGAGCTGGGCGTCCAGCTCGGGGTTCTTGACCTCGAGGATGTTCAGCTGGACCTGCTTGCCGGTCAGCTTCTCGAGGTCGCCGCGGATGCGGTCGGCCTCGGTGCCACGGCGGCCGATGACGATGCCGGGGCGAGCGGTGTGGATGTCGACGCGGACGCGGTCGCGGGTGCGCTCGATCTCAACCTTCGAGATGCCGGCGCGCTCCATGCCCTTCGTCATCATGCGACGAATGGCAACGTCTTCCTTGACGTAGTCCTTGTACAGCTTGTCGGCGTACCAGCGGGACTTGAAGTCCGTGCTGATGCCGAGACGGAACCCGTGCGGGTTAACCTTCTGGCCCATTACCGGGTCCCTTCCTTGCTGCTGACGACCACGGTGATGTGGCTGGTCCGCTTGCGGATCCGGTAGGCACGGCCCTGGGCACGCGGGCGGAACCGCTTCAGGGTCGGGCCCTCGTCAACGTACGCCTCGCTGATGACGAGGTCGTCCACGTTGTTGTGGTTGTAGTTGTGCACGGCGTTGGCAATGGCGCTGTCGAGCACCTTGCCGACCGGCACGGTAGCGGCCTGCGGAGCGAAACGCAGGACCGCCTGGGCCTCCGTGGCGTTCAGGCCACGGATGAGGTCCACCACGCGGCGGGCCTTCATGGGCGTGACGCGGATGTACCGCGCCTGGGCCCTGGCTTCCATGGTTGTCCCCTTAATGGAGTAAGTCACTTGAGTCGTCGTTCTGGCGCTGAAGCTCAGGCGACTAGCGACGCTTCGACTTGCGGTCGTCCTTGACGTGGCCGCGGAAGGTGCGGGTCGGAGCGAACTCGCCGAGCTTGTGGCCGACCATCGACTCGGTGACGAACACCGGGACGTGCTTGCGGCCATCGTGAACCGCGATCGTGTGGCCGAGCATGGCCGGGAAGATCACGGAACGACGGGACCAGGTCTTGATGACGTTCTGGGTACCCGCCTCGTTCTGCGCGTCCACCTTCTTGAGAAGGTGGCCGTCAATGAAGGGGCCCTTCTTGAGACTGCGCGGCATCTGACCTGCTCCTAGCGCTTCTTGTTGGTCTTGCGGCGGCGCACGATGAGGGCGTTCGAAGCCTTCTTCGGGCTACGAGTGCGACCCTCCTTCTGGCCCCACGGCGAGACCGGGTGGCGACCACCGGAGGTCTTACCCTCACCACCACCGTGCGGGTGGTCGATCGGGTTCATGGCCACACCACGCACGGTCGGGCGAACGCCCTTCCAGCGCATACGGCCGGCCTTGCCCCAGTTGATGTTCGACTGCTCGGCGTTGCCGACCTCGCCGACGGTCGCGCGGCAGCGCGCGTCCACCAGGCGGATCTCACCGGAGGGCATGCGCAGGTGCGCCATCTTGCCCTCACGCGCCAGCAGCTGGATGCCGGCACCGGCGGAGCGGGCCATCTTGGCACCGCCGCCGGGACGCAGCTCCACCGCGTGGATGGTGGTACCGACCGGGATGTTGCGCAGCGGCAGGTTGTTGCCCGGCTTGATGTCGGCGCCAGGGCCGTTCTCAATCCGGTCACCCTGCGCGATGCCGCGGGGGGCGATGATGTAGCGCTTCTCGCCGTCCACGTAGTGCAGGAGCGCGATGCGCGCAGTGCGGTTCGGGTCGTACTCGATGTGAGCGACCTTGGCCGGCACGCCGTCCTTGTCGTGACGACGGAAGTCGATCACGCGGTAGGCGCGCTTGTGGCCGCCACCCTGGTGGCGAGCGGTGATACGACCGGCGTTGTTACGGCCGCCCTTGCTGTGCAGGGGGCGAACCAGCGACTTCTCCGGCGTGGACCGCGTGATCTCTACGAAGTCGGCCACGCTGGAGCCACGACGGCCCGGCGTAGTCGGCTTGTACTTGCGGATGCCCATTTGGCTCTCTCGTCCTCGTCCTTATCGACGATCACGATCCCCGTTAGGAGACCGGACCACCGAAGATGTCGATGCGGTTGCCCTCAGCCAGCGTCACGATGGCGCGCTTGGTGTCCTTGCGCTTGCCAAAGCCCGTCTTGGAGCGCTTGCGCTTGCCCTGACGGTTGAGCGTGTTGACGGACTCGACCTTGACCGAGAAGACCGCCTCGACGGCCTGCTTGATCTGGGTCTTGTTGGCACCCGGCGACACGACGAACGTGTACTTGTTCTCGTCGAGGAGCGAGTAGCTCTTCTCGGAGATGACCGGCTTCACCAGGACGTCACGGGGGTCCGTGAACGTCTTGCTCGTGATCTGTGCAGCCATCAGGCGGCGCTCCCTTCGAGCTCGCCCTCAGCAGCCACAGCCTTGGCGGACGCGGCGGGACCCGCCACGAAACGCTCGAAAGCAGCCTGGGTGAAGACCACATCGTCGGAGACGAGCACGTCGTAGGTGTTCAGCTGACCGGCGTCCAGGATGTGCACGTTCGGCAGGTTGCGAGCGGACTTGAGGCCCAGCTCGTCCGCGCGCTCGACGACCAGGAGGACGTTCTTGCGCTCGGTGATCTTGCCGAACAGGCTCTTGGCGGCCTTGGTCGACGGCGCCTCGGCCGCGATCACGTCGGTGACGACGTGGATGCGGTCATGGCGGGCCCGGTCGGTGAGCGCACCGCGCAGAGCGGCGGCGATCATCTTCTTCGGGGTCCGCTGCGAGTAGTCGCGCGGCACGGGACCGTGCACAACGCCACCGCCGGCGAACTGCGGCGCACGGGTCGAGCCCTGACGGGCGCGGCCGGTGCCCTTCTGGCGGTACGGCTTCTTGCCGCCACCGCGGACCTCGCCACGAGTCTTGGTCTTGTGGGTGCCCTGACGGGCCGCAGCGAGCTGCGCCACGACGACCTGGTGCATCAGCGGAACGCTGACCTTCGCGTCGAAGATCTCGGCCGGCAGCTCGAGGCTGCCGGTCTTGTCGCCAGCCGGCGACAGGATGTCAATGGTGCTCATTTGCTCACAGCCCCTTCGCCGCGGTGCGGACGAGGACGAGGCCGCCGTTCGGACCCGGGACAGCGCCCTTGATCAGGAGCAGGCCCTTCTCCGCGTCGACCGCGTGCACGGTCAGGTTCTGGGTGGTCACCCGCTCGTGACCCATCCGACCAGCCATGCGCATGCCCTTGAACACACGGCCCGGGGTGGCGCAGCCACCGATGGAACCGGGGGAACGGTGCTTGCGCTGGGTGCCGTGACCGGCGCCGAGGCCCTTGAAGTTGTGACGCTTCATGACACCGGCGAAGCCCTTGCCCTTGGAGGTGCCGGTCACGTCGACCTTGACACCCGCCTCGAACAGCTCGGCGGTGATCTCCTGGCCCAGCGTGTACTCGGACGCGTCCGAGGTACGCAGCTCGACCAGGTGACGGCGCGGGGTGACACCGGCCTTGGCGAAGTGACCCGCGAGGGGCTTGTTCACCTTGCGGGGGTCGATCTCGCCGAAGCCGATCTGCACGGCGTCGTAGCCGCTCGCGCTGTCGGCGGTGTGGACCTGGGTCACGACATTGGGCCCAGCCTTGACGACGGTCACCGGAACGATCCGGTTGTTCTCGTCCCAGACCTGGGTCATGCCGAGCTTCTCGCCCAGGATGCCCTTAATCTGCTTAGCCATCTTCGGTGCGCCTCTCAGAGCTTGATCTCGATGTCGACACCAGCCGGCAGGTCGAGACGCATGAGCGAGTCAACCGTCTTCGGCGTGGGGTCGAGGATGTCGATCAGACGCTTGTGAGTACGCATCTCGAAGTGCTCGCGCGAGTCCTTGTACTTGTGCGGCGAGCGGATGACGCAGTACACGTTCTTCTCAGTGGGCAGCGGCACCGGGCCCGCGACCTGCGCACCAGTGCGAATGACAGTCTCGACGATCTTCTTCGCCGAGGAGTCAATCACCTCGTGGTCGTAGGCCTTGAGCCGGATGCGGATCTTCTGTCCCGCCATGGCTACTCAGTAGTCCTTCGTGTCGTCTGCTGCTTCTGCGGCCGGATTCATCCAGGTGGACTGTGTCCGGTGGCGCCCCCGGGTGTTACCTCCGACCCCCGCGCTCGGGCGTGTCGCCCTCTCGCTTGCAAAAAATCCGACACGAGGTTTCCCTCTGCGGATTTCCCACGGGATCGGTGAGGTCTTGCACCCACCAGGCGCCGGATCGAGGCCCTGTCCACGCTTCCCGGAAGATTCCCGTACGTCCGCCCCGCAGCTGCCGCGGTGTCGACTTCACACCACTGCGTTCACATACGACACGTGAACGCATGAACGGCCATCACGGGAACGACGAGTACATGGGACTCGCTTCCGGTCCTCCCGGCGGGAGGCGCGCAGCATCGGCACTCAACCGAGCAACTTGGACATACTGCCACATGGAGCAGCCGAAAAGCCAATCGGGGCCGATGAGGTCTCCCCCACCGGCCCCGATCGAAACCCGCGGAGCTGCTACTTCTGTTCCTTCAGCCAGGGCGCCTCACGGCCGCAGACCGCCGGCCAGTCCTCGGTGCGCACGTTGGCGCACCAGATGAACTTCTTGTCGTCCGGGGTGGGCTTCCAGTCCTTGGTGATGATGTCCGCGCACTTGGCCACCGGGGAGAACTTCGGGCAGGTGCCGTCCTTCTTCTTGATGGTGTGCGCCCGCCAGGCGTCCAGGCCCATCGAGTTGGTGGTCTCGGCCTGCGGCATGTAGCGGTCCACCGACCAGGAGGCGCCCATCGTGGCGAACAGCGCGAGGGCGCAGACCAGTCCGGCGGCCAGCTGCTGGGTGACCCGGCGCGGGATGGCGGGCCCCTCCGCGGTGCGGCCCGCCGAGCGCAGCGTGCGCTCCAGCCAGCCGGTCCCCCGCTCCAGGCCGGCCATCAGGCCGACCACGGCCAGGATCAGCAGGCAGTACATGATGATCCAGGTGGTCCGCGGGTAGAGCTGGACCATCTGGGAGTGGGCCATGTGCGAGGCGAAGTAGAACCTCAGCAGCCAGGCGCCGGCCAGCACCGCGGCCGCCGTGCGGACCACGATGTTGCGCAGGCCCAGGCCCACGCCGATGCCCACCGCGGTGATCAGCATGATCGCGAAGCCGGTCTGGCCGGCCAGCTCGCCGGCCTGCGGCCAGTTGTGGTAGGTCAGGTCGCCGTTGCGGTCGGACATCCAGCCGAGCACGTAGGCCGGGTCGACGTAGTTGACGATGTAGGCGTACCGGTCCGGGGTGTCGGCGCCGAGCTTGAGGATCTGGTACAGCAGCGGGGAGCCGATGGCCGCGGCGGTGACCACGGTCGCGGCGAGGAAGAGCAGGCCCCGGCGGACGGCCTCGCGGCCGCGGCGCCACGGGAAGACGAAGAGGGTGAGCAGGAACACGCCCGGCGCCGACCACAGGTACCAGCCGGAGTACCAGAGGAACAGCACGCCGAAGATGACGCCGAAGCCCAGGCCGCGCAGCAGCGCCGACCGGGTCGGGAGCTCCCCCACCCGGCGCAGCTCGCGCAGGCAGGCCGCCAGCAGCGGCACCAGGACGATCATCGTGACGTGGCTGTACGGGCGGATCGGGTCCAGGAACACCAGCGCCGAGGGCACCGCGATGGCCAGCGCCCAGAACGGCCGCAGCACGAGGCGCCAGGCCAGGTAGCTCATCGGTCCGACCAGGGCGCTGCAGATGATCTGCAGGTCGTGCAGGGCGAAGCCGGCGCCGCCGACCCCGCCGTAGTGGAGCTCGGACCAGAGCGCGACGGCCGCCGGGAAGAGCGGCGGGTAGACGCCGGGCAGGCCCTTGTCGTGCATCATCGACGTCGCCATGTCGACCAGCTGGCTCGGGTCGCCCTCCTGCCCGCCGAGCGGCCAGGGGGTGCCCCGCAGGGCGACCACGACGCCGCCGGCGACCACGCCGGTCGCCAGGCCCGCCAGGGCCGCGCAGACCAGCCGCTGGGTCAGCCGGTGGCGGCGAAGTCCGCCGCGGTAGGCCGTGTAGACCAGCACCGCCAGGATCGGCAGGCCCACCAGGGCCGCGTACTGCTGGATCTTGGCCAGGCCGCTGACCTGCCCGATCCGGTTCAGCGGGTTCACGCTGATGTGTCGGCACAGCAGGGTGAAGCCGAGTGCGGCCACCACGCTGACCACGATTTCCGCGGTCACCAGCACCCAGCGGCGCTCGCTCCAGCCGGTGCCCCCCGCCGTGCCGTCGGAGCGGGCGGCGCCGTCCCGGTCAGGGGACAGGTCCGATGTGCTGGGCCGGTCGGTTGCCAGGTCGGTCATGTCGCTTCACTTCCGTAGGACTGCGGACGTCTGCTGAACGGTGCCAGGCGGGTCGGCTTCTGGTGGACACTACCCCGCGGTACGGCCGCGCCCGGCCACCGGACCGGTGCGGCAGAGGCCTGGACCACCGGGGGCGGGACGCTCCCGGAGCCGGGCCGGGCGGGTGTGCCGCGCGGGCACGCCACACCTGCCGAAGACGAGCATATATAGTCCACCGTCATATTGCGCCACTCCCGGCGCGAGATGCGGCGAGCCCGGCCCCGCTGCCTGAGCAGCCGGGCCGGGCTTGCGTCATCCGCCCTGCCCCGAGCACCGGGGCGGCGGCTCGGGGCCGGGGTTCAGCCCTCGTGACGCTGCCCTGAGGTGAAGGCGTGCCGGGCCAGGGTGCGCACACCGTCGCGCTGGCCCCGGCGCAGGGCCCCGGGGATCATCGTGATGGCGTGGAAGCGCGAGGCGCTGCGGACCTTGGCCGCGCGCGCCGCCTTCGGCCACCCGCGCGCCTCCATCCGCTCGGCCACCGCGTTGAAGTAGCGCTCGGCCTCGGTGAACCGGGTACCGGAGAAGGCCTGCACCGAGGACTCGCTGACCGCGTGCCGGCGGTACTGGAAGACGGTGGTGGTGTTGTCCACCATCATCTGCTCGCCCCGCTCCAGCAGGTCGACCACCAGGGCCAGGTCCTGGATCACCGAGTACTCGTCGCGGAAGTTGACCGCGCGCAGGGCCTCGCCCCGCCAGCAGATCGACGGGAAGTACATCCAGTTGCCGCGCAGCACGCTGGCGGCCAGCTCCTCGCCGCCCATCAGCCGACGGCCGTTGACGCTCGGCGCGTAGATCCGCCCCTTGACGTTGTCGGCCAGGCCGGCGGTCACCACGCCCTCGCCGTCGATCACCTCGACGCCCGGCTGGACCATGCCCAGGTCCGGGTTGGCCTTGAGGATCGCCCGGACGGTCTCCAGGTAGTGCGGGTGCAGCAGGTCGTCGCAGCCCATGATGACGACGTGGTCCGCCGTCGAGAGCTCCACGCACTTCTGGAAGTTCCGGGTGATCCCGAGGTTGTGCTCGTTGCGCAGGTAGCGGACCCGGTCGTCGCCGAGCTCGGCGAACCAGCCCGGGACGTCCGGCTCCTTGCCGTCGTCGACGACGGTCAGCCGGAGGTCCGGGTCGGTCTGCCCCAGGATGCTGCGCACCGCGGCCTGCATCAGACCCACGTCGCCGTAGTACGGCAGCATGAACTCGAAGGTGGCCATGGTGCTCAGACCCCGCTGCGGTCGACCGGGGCCGACACCGGCAGGTCCAGGTCGAAGCGCTCCTCGTTCAGCCGGGCGCCCTCGTTGATCGCGACGGTCCGGGCGAGGTCGGTGAGCTTCTTCTCCAGCGAGCGGAAGCGCAGGAAGGTGTTGAGGGTCAGGAAGCCCATCGCCAGCACCATCACGTACAGCACCAGGTCGGTGCCGCGGCCGACGCCGAGCTTGTGCGCGATCCAGGTGACATCGGTCGGCCGGAGCACGGCGTAGATGTTCACCACCACGAACACCGAGAAGGCGATGCGCTTCCAGGCCCGGGTGTTCGCGGCGTCCCAGCGCCGGATGAACGTGAAGGCCAGAATGACCGAGCCCAGGATGAGGACGAGCTGGATCCAGAAGTAGTTCATCGGCGGCCACGCTCCCGCAGCGAGATGTCGAAGATGATGTTGACGCCGTTGATCAGGGACTGACCCTTGGCGCGTGAGTAGTCGGTGTACAGGATGTCCACCGGCAGCTCGGCGACCCGCAGGTCGGAACCGGCCAGGAAGCTGACGATCTCCGACGCGTGGGCCATGCCGTTCATGGTGATCCGCAGCCGGCCGGCCGCCTCGCGGTTGAGCACGCGAAGGCCGTTGTGCGAGTCGGTGAGCTTGAGCTTGCGCGCGGTCGGGCTGACCGTCGCGGCGGTGCGCAGGACGACCCGCTTGATCCAGGGCACCTGGCCGTTCTGCTCGATGAAGCGCGAGCCCAGGACGACGTCGGCCTCGCCGGCGCGCAGGAACTCGACCATCTTCTCGACGTCGGCGGTCTGGTGCTGCCCGTCCGCGTCGAAGGTGGCGAAGTACTGGGCGCCCGGCTGGGCGAGCGCGTAGGCCAGGCCGGTCTGCAGGGCAGCACCCTGGCCGAGGTTGACCGGGTGCCGCACCAGGTGGGCACCGGTGGACATGATGTGCTTGGCGGAGTCGTCCGCACTGCCGTCATCGACCACGACGATGTTGGGGAACGTCTTGCGCGCTCCCTCCACAACGTCAGCGATCACCTGGCCTTCGTTGTAGGCCGGGATCACCAGCCAGACATCGTCGTACTGGGACACGGGGGCTCCATGTTCGGGGTGTCTCCCGCGCTCGTGCGCGGCAATCCGTATGTCGGGGGCCGATGCGGTCATTCGCCGACCACCCCGGCACTCAGGGTAGGCATGCTCCGCTCCGATGCGCTCTGCGCGGGAGCGGCCTGCTTCGCGGGCGAACCGGGGAAGCTGCGCCTGAGGGCGGCCAGCATACCGAGCACGGTGGCCACGGAGCCCGCCGCATAGGCCAGGATCACACGGGTGGCCACCTCGCCCGGCAGGAAGGTGACGCCCGCGAGGACGCCGGTGCCCACCGCCCAGCAGAGCAGCTGGAGGTTGTGCCGCTTGAATACCATCAGCGCCTGTCCGAGCACCATCGCGAACATGTACGCCACGGTTCCTGCGGACAGCCAGAAGAAGTCGAGGCAGCCGAGCACCGGCTTCGCGCCGAACAGCACCTGGATCAGCCAGGGCCCGAGGGCCACGGCGGGGATCCCGCCGAGCACGCCGAGCAGGCCCACCACGGCGCCGATCCGGCGGAGCATGCCGCTGAACGCCGCCCGGTCGCCGACCGCGATCGCCGCGGAGAGCCCGTTGAGCAACGAGGCCTGCAGCGAGCCGAACACGAACAGCGGCACCCGGGCCAGCACCAGCGCGTTGAGCAGCGCGGCGATCAGGGCCGAGTCGGACGGCGCGAGCAGCTTGGTGCTCACCACCGCGGCGTTCACCACGACCTGGGAGAGCAGGGTCGAGCAGATCAGCAGGCCCAGCCCGGAGCAGAGCTCGGACCACGGGATCCGCGGGCCCGGCTTGACCACCCGCAGCAGCGCGGGCAGCGTCACCACGGTCGCCGCGATCGGTGCGGCGGCGAGGATCAGGCTGAACGCCAGCGCGGAGTGCACGCCGGCCAGGCCGCAGCCGAAGGCCAGTCCGATCCGCAGGCCGCCATCGATGCCCAGCTGGGTCCCGTAGGCGCCGAACCGGCCGAGGCCGGCCAGCACGCCGCGGGTGAGGTAGCAGACGGCCATGCCGGCGAAGGCGCCGCCCAGGGCGAACACCAGCGAGCGGTCGCCGTGGAACATCAGGTCGGCGATCCGCCCGGAGCCGACGCCGATCACCAGCAGCACCGCGCCGAGGATGGCGCCGGTCAGCAGGGTGGCCCGGCGCAGGACCGGCCCCGCGCCGTGGCCGAGCGCGGCCCGGGCGGCAACGATCCGGGTGAGCTCCTGCTCGATCGGGAAGAACACGCCGATGCCGACGGACATCACGATCGTCCAGAGCAGTGAGACGTTCGCCATGTCGTCGACGGACAGGCTGTGACCCGCCACACCGAGGTGGATGTACGCCGCCGCGCCGAGCACGACGGTGCCGCCCGCCACCGCCAGGGTTCCCGGCGGTAGCGCGGCGGCCACCTTCGTCAGCGGATTCTTCACTGAGGTCTGTCGCTCTCGGTCGCCTGGGCCGCAGCGGCCAGTTCGGTGAACACGGGCGTGCCCAGCGCCTCACCGAGCTGCTCGCGCCAGTCGGCCGGCGGCGTCAGGCCGGCGGCGGACCAGCGGTCGTGGCCCAGCACGCTGAACGCGGGCCGCACCGCCGGACGGACGAAGGCCGCCGAGGTGGTGGGGCGGATCCGCTCGGGGTCGAGGCCGCTCAGCCGGTAGGTCTCGCGGGCCAGCCCGAACCAGGTGGTCCGGCCGGTCGCCGTGCCGTGGTAGACGCCGGCCGGCGCCCGGCCGGCGAGCGCGGCGTGACCGAGCGCGACGAGCTGCCGGGCGAGCGCGTACGACCAGGTCGGCTGGCCCTGCTGGTCGTCGACCACGTCCAGGCTGGGCCGCTGGGCGGCGAGCTTGAGCATGGTGGCGACGAAGTTCGGGCCGTGCTCGCCGTACAGCCAGGCGGTGCGCACGGTGTAGCCGTGCTCCGGCAGCAGGTCGGCGACGGCCTGCTCCCCCACCAGCTTGCTGCGGCCGTAGGCGTTGACCGGGGAGGTCGGCGCGTCCTCCGGGTACGGCTGGTCGGCGTCGCCGGCCAGGACGTAGTCGGTGGAGACGTGCAGCAGCCGGGCGCCGGCCTTGGCGCAGGCGGCGGCCAGGTGGGCCACACCGGTGCCGTTGACGGCGGTGGCGGCCTCCTCGGCCGTCTCGGCGCCGTCGACGTCCGTCCAGGCCGCGCAGTTGACCACGATGTCGTGGCCGTCGACGGCGGCCTGCACGGCCGCCGCGTCGGTGATGTCCAGGCCGGTCCGGCCGAGGGCGGTGACCTCGGCCGTCGCGTCGGCGGCGAGCACCGTCAGCAGGTCCCGGCCGAGCATGCCGGCCGCGCCGGTGACGAGCCAGCGGACCTGCCCCGAGGCGTTGGCGGTCACTTGGCCAGGGCCGCCTTCGTCTTCAGGGGCTCCCACCAGGCGCGGTTGTCGCGGTACCACTGGATGGTCGCGGCGAGGCCGTCCTCGAAGCGGACCTGCGGCTCGTAGCCGAGCTCCTCGCGGATCTTGCTGATGTCGATCGAGTAGCGCAGGTCGTGGCCCTTGCGGTCCTCGACGTGCTCGACCATGTCCCAGCCGACGCCGGCGGCCTCCAGGAGCAGACCGGTCAGCTCCTTGTTGGTCACCTCGGTGCCGCCGCCGATGTTGTAGACCTGGCCGGCCCGGCCGTTGCGCATGGCCAGCTCGATGCCCCGGCAGTGGTCGGAGACGTGCAGCCAGTCACGGATGTTGCCGCCGTCGCCGTACAGCGGCACCTTCCGGCCGTCGATCAGGTTGGTCGTGAAGAGCGGGATGACCTTCTCGGGGAACTGGTAGTGCCCGTAGTTGTTCGAGCACCGGGTCACCACGACGTCCATCCCGTGGGTGCGGTGGTAGGCCAGCGCCAGCAGGTCCGAGGAGGCCTTCGAGGCGGAGTACGGGGAGTTCGGCTCCAGCGGCCACTCCTCCGTCCAGGAGCCCTCGTTGATCGAGCCGTACACCTCGTCGGTGGAGATGTGCACGAAGCGGCCCACGCCGTGCTTGCGGGCCGCGTCCAGCAGGACCTGGGTGCCGACGACGTTGGTCAGCACGAACGGGCCGGCGCCCGCGATCGAGCGGTCGACGTGCGACTCGGCCGCGAAGTGGACGACCACGTCGTGGCCGGGCATGACCTGGTCGACGGCGTCGACGTCGCAGATGTCGCCACGGACGAAGGTGTAGCCGCTGTGGCCCGCCACCGGCGCCAGGTTGGCCTCGACGCCCGAGTACGTGAGCTTGTCGAAGACCGTGATCTGGTCAGTGGTGTCGGCGCCCAGCAGCTGGCGGACGAATTCAGAACCGATGAAGCCGGCACCGCCGGTCACGAGGATGCGCATAGTGCGCCGTAGTCTACCGTCGCGCCGGTACCCCCACCGACCCGGGCCTCACCTGCCCGCCCGGACTCGAATAAGGTGCACGCATGCGTGGAATCCTTCTGGCCGGCGGCACCGGCTCGCGGCTCTGGCCGCTGACCCGGGCGGTGTCGAAGCAGCTCCTCCCGGTCTTCGACAAGCCGATGATCTACTACCCCCTCTCGACCCTGGTGATGGCGGGGATCAGCGAGATCCTGATCATCACCACCCCGAACGACAGGGAGCAGTTCGAGCGCCTCCTGGGCGACGGCTCCCAGTTCGGCCTCCGCCTGGAGTACGCCGTCCAGGAGCGCCCCGAGGGCATCGCCCAGGCCTTCGTGCTGGGCGCCGACTTCATCGGCGACGAGCCCGTCGCGCTCATCCTCGGCGACAACATCTTCCACGGCAGCGGCCTCGGCACCCGGCTCTCCGAGCACACCGGTGCCAAGGGCGGCCGGGTCTTCGCCTACCCGGTGGCCGACCCGACCGCGTACGGCGTGGTCGAGTTCGACGAGGACGGCCAGGTCATCTCCATCGAGGAGAAGCCGACCGAGCCCAAGTCCCGTTACGCCGTCCCCGGCCTGTACTTCTACGACAACCGCGTGGTCGAGATCGCCCGCGGCCTGAAGCCCAGCGCCCGCGGCGAGCTGGAGATCACCGCGGTCAACGAGGCCTACCTGCAGGCCGGCGACCTGCACGTGACGATCCTCGACCGGGGCACCGCCTGGCTGGACACCGGCACGTTCGTCTCGATGGTGCAGGCCTCCGAGTTCGTCCGGGTCATCGAGGAGCGCCAGGGCTTCAAGATCGGCTGCATCGAGGAGGCGGTCTGGCGGGCCGGCCTGATCGACGACGCGCAGCTGCGCGAGCTCGCCGAGCCGCTGCTCAAGAGCGGCTACGGCCAGTACCTGGTGGCGCTGCTGGACGAGGAGGGCTCCCGGTGAAGTTCGACGAGCTGTCCATCGAGGGCGCCTGGGAGATCACCCCGCAGCTGCACGGCGACCCGCGCGGCCTGTTCACCGAGTGGTTCCGCTTCGACAAGCTGGCCGAGGTCGTCGGCCACCCGCTGCGGCTGGCCCAGGCGAACCTCTCGGTCTCCAGCCGGGGCGTCGTGCGCGGCATCCACTTCGCCGACGTCCCGCCCGGCCAGGCCAAGTACGTGACCTGCGTGCGCGGCGCGGTGCTGGACGTCATCGTGGACCTGCGGGTCGGCTCGCCGACCTTCGGCCGCTGGGAGGGCGTGCGCCTCGACGAGACCGAGCGCAAGGCCGTCTACATCTCGGAGGGCCTGGGCCACGGCTTCTGCGCGCTCAGTGACGACGCGACGCTGTCCTACCTCTGCTCCGAGACGTTCAACCCGACCGGCGAGCACGGGGTGCACCCGCTCGACCCGGACCTCGGCATCGAGTGGCCGGCCGACGTGCCGCAGCTCTCCGCCAAGGACTCCGACGCCCCGTCGCTGGCCGACGCCCTGGCGAGCGGCCTGCTGCCGGACTACCAGGCCGTCAAGGCCTTCACCGCGGGCCTGAGCGCCGCCTACGACGCCTGACCCGACCGCTCCCGTACCAGGGGCCCGGCCGCATCGACCGCGGCCGGGCCCCTGTGCGTCGCCGGCCGCCGACGGACCGTCAGCGGCCCCGGAAGACCCAGGTCTTCAGCAGCAGGAAGCGGGCCACCGTGGCGAGGCCGTTGGCCACGATCAGACCGGCCAGCTCGACCGGCCGGGAGGCGTCCGGCACGAACGCGCCGAGCAGGGCGAGCGCCCCGCTGCTGAGGCCCAGCCCGATCAGGAAGGCCACCGCGCCCTGCAGTTGGTGCCGCAGCGCACCCTCGCTGCCGGTGATCCCGAAGGTGAAGCGGCGGTTGGCGGCCGTGTTGGCGACCGCACTGACCGCGAGGGCGATCAGGTTGGCGGCCTGCGCGCCGGTGAACCAGCGCGCGAGGACGAACAGCCCCAGGTAGAAGAGCGTGCTCAGGACGCCGATGACCAGGAACGAGGGCAGTTGACGCAGGAGCGCCCGGCGCTGCCCCGGCGGCCGGGTCGGTTCGCCGGTGAACGTCATCGGGATTTTCCCTGCCATTCGTCCTCGGCCGAGTCGTAGCCGACGAAGTACGCCGGACGCGCCTGGACCGCGGAGTAGATCCGCCCGATGTACTCGCCCAGCAGGCCGACGCAGACCAGCTGGACGGCGCCGATGAAGAGCATCGCGATGAACAGCGAGGACCAGCCGGGCACCGTCGAGCCGAACGCGTACGCGGCCGTGGAGTAGACCGCCAGGCCGAGGCAGACCACGAAGCTCAGCAGGCCGAGCCAGGTGGCGAGCCGCAGCGGGCTGGCCGAGAAGTTGGTGATGCTGTCCAGGGCCAGGTTGACCATCTTGGACAGCGGGTACTTGGTGCTGCCGGCGACCCGCTCCTCGCGGACGTAGACGACCTCGCCGCTGGGGAAGCCGAGCCACGGGACCAGCAGGCGGTACACCGGCTGGTGCTCGGGCATCGCCTTCAGCGCGTCGACGGCGGCCCGGCTGAGCAGGCGGAAGTCCCCGGCCTGGTTGGGCATCTTCTTGCCGACCAGGCGGCGCATCAGCCAGTAGTAGGCGCCGGCGGTGCGCCGCTTGAAGAAGGTGTCGGTGCCCCGGTCCCCGCGGACCCCGTAGACGATGTCGAGGTTCTCCTCGCGGGCGAGCGCGAGCATCTCCGGGATCTTCTCCGGCGGGTCCTGGAGGTCGGCGTCGATGGAGACCACGTAGTCGCCCAGCGCCCGGTGGATGCCCGCGGTCAGCGCCGCCTGGTGCCCGGAGTTGCGGGCGAGCCGCACGGTGCGCAGTTGCGGCCAGTCCTGCCGCAGCTTCTGCATGATGACGGGCGTGGCGTCCGTACTGCCGTCGTCGACCCCCACGACCTCGTAGTCGATCCCGAGCCCGTCCAGGATCGGACGCAGTCTGCTGGCGGTCAGCGGCAGCGCTTCCTGCTCGTTGTAGATCGGCATGACGACCGACAACCGGGGCGCTGTAGGCATGGGGTGGTCCCGCTTTCCACTGCTGGGGCTGGATCGTGGCCCGACGATAGCAGCCGGTCCTGAGGCGTCCGTGAGAGGCCGTGAGAGGCGACTGAGAGGCCGTCCGACCTGGCCGTACTCCCCCGCGGCGGGGGATGCCGAAGGGCCCCGCACACCGGAGTGTGCGGGGCCCTTCGGTTCGCCTGTGCGGTACAGGCAGGTCTAGAGCGTCAATTACTTGACGATCTTGGTGACCTGGCCGGCGCCGACGGTGCGGCCACCCTCACGGATGGCGAACTTCAGGCCCTCCTCCATGGCGATCGGCTGGATCAGCACGACCGTCATGGCGGTGTTGTCGCCCGGCATGACCATCTCGGTGCCCTCGGGGAGGGTCACGACGCCGGTCACGTCCGTGGTACGGAAGTAGAACTGCGGGCGGTAGTTGTTGAAGAACGGGGTGTGACGACCACCCTCGTCCTTCGACAGGATGTAGGACTGGGCCTCGAACTCGGTGTGCGGGGTGACCGAACCGGGCTTGATGATGACCTGGCCGCGCTCGACGTCCTCGCGCTTGATGCCACGGAGGAGCAGACCGACGTTCTCACCGGCCTGGCCCTCGTCGAGCAGCTTGCGGAACATCTCGATGCCGGTGACCGTGGTGGTGGTCTTGGTCTCCTTGATGCCGATGATGTCGACAGTCTCGTTGACCTTGAGGATGCCACGCTCGATACGACCGGTGACGACGGTGCCACGACCGGTGATCGTGAAGACGTCCTCGATCGGCATCAGGAACGGCTGGTCCACGGCGCGGGCCGGGGTCGGGATGGCCTCGTCGACCGCGTGCATGAGGCCGAGGAGCTTCTCGCCCCACTCCTTGTCGCCCTCGAGCGCCTTGAGCGCCGAGACGCGCACGACCGGCAGGTCGTCGCCCGGGAACTCGTACTCGGAGAGGAGCTCACGGACCTCGAGCTCGACGAGCTCCAGGATCTCCTCGTCGTCCACCATGTCGGCCTTGTTCAGGGCGACGACGATGTAGGGGACGCCGACCTGGCGGGCCAGGAGGACGTGCTCCTTGGTCTGCGGCATCGGGCCGTCGGTGGCGGCGACGACGAGGATCGCACCGTCCATCTGGGCCGCACCGGTGATCATGTTCTTGATGTAGTCCGCGTGACCCGGGCAGTCGACGTGGGCGTAGTGACGCGCCTCGGTCTGGTACTCGACGTGCGCGATCGAGATGGTGATACCGCGCTGCCGCTCCTCCGGCGCCTTGTCGATCTGGTCGAACGGCGTGAAGGGGTTGATGTCCGGGTACGCGTCGTGCAGCACCTTGGTGATCGCCGCGGTAAGAGTGGTCTTACCGTGGTCGATGTGACCGATGGTGCCGATGTTGACGTGGGGCTTCGTCCGCTCGAACTTCGCCTTCGCCACTGCAGTCCTCCTGAGGACAGTTCTGTACGCCGTGCTGACGTCAGTTGGTCTTTGATCGGGTTGGGAACGGGGCACCGAAGCACCCCATGCCGTCCCGCGGGTGGGGGGGCCGGAGGGCCCCGGGAGAATCCGGCCGGATTCTCCCGGAACGCCTCCTACAAGCCTAAGGGTTCGTAATCATCCCGAATGTCGGGATGAACGACTACCGGCAGGAGCCGGAGCTACTCGCCCTTGGCCTTGGCGATGATGTCGTCCGCCACGTTCCGCGGAACCTCGGCGTACGAGTCGAACTGCATCGAGTAGCTCGCGCGACCAGAGGTCTTGCTGCGCAGGTCACCGACGTAGCCGAACATCTCGGAGAGCGGCACCAGCGCCGAAACGACGCGGGCACCGTAACGCTCGTCCATGGACCGGATCTGGCCACGGCGAGCGTTGATGTCGCCGATCACATCGCCCATGTAGTCCTCGGGCGTGGTGACCTCGACGGCCATCATCGGCTCGAGCAGAGCCGGGGACGCCTTGCGAGCGCCCTCCTTGAAGGCCATCGAACCGGCGATCTTGAACGCCAGCTCGGAGGAGTCGACGTCGTGCGAGGCACCGTCGAGCAGCGTCACGCGGACACCCTGGAGGGCGTAGCCGGCGAGCACGCCGAACTCCATGGCCTCCTGGCAACCGGCGTCGACCGAGGGGATGTACTCCTTCGGAACGCGGCCACCGGTGACCTTGTTCACGAACTCGTAGCCCTCGCCGGACTCGATCGGCTCGATCGCGATCTGGATCTTCGCGAACTGGCCGGAGCCACCGGTCTGCTTCTTGTGCGTGTAGTCGATGCGCTCGACGGCCTTGCGGATCGTCTCGCGGTAGGCGACCTGCGGCTTGCCGACGTTGGCCTCGACCTTGAACTCACGCTTCATACGGTCGACCAGCACCTCGAGGTGCAGCTCGCCCATACCCGCGATGATGGTCTGGCCGGTCTCTTCGTCGGTGTTGACCTGGAAGGACGGGTCCTCCTCGGCCAGCCGCTGGATCGCGGTGCCCAGACGCTCCTGGTCACCCTTCGACTTCGGCTCGATCGCGACGCGGATGACCGGGGCCGGGAAGTCCATGGACTCCAGGATGACCGGGTGCTTCTCGTCGCTCAGGGTCTCGCCGGTGGTGGTCTGCTTGAGACCCATGACGGCGACGATGTCGCCGGCGCCCACCGAGTCGATCTCCTCACGCTTGTTCGCGTGCATGCGGTAGATCTTGCCGATGCGCTCCTTGCGGCCCTTCACCGCGTTGAGGACGGCGGTGCCGGCCTCAAGGCGCCCGGAGTAGATCCGGACGAAGGTGAGCTTGCCCAGGTGCGGGTCGGACATGATCTTGAACGCCAGAGCCGCGAGCGGCTCCTCGTCCGACGCCTTGCGGGAGATCTTGACCGTGTCGTCGCCGGGCTTGGTGCCCTCGATGGACTCGATGTCCAGCGGCGACGGCAGGTAGTTGACCACCGCGTCGAGCAGGGGCTGAACGCCCTTGTTCTTGAAGGCGGTACCACAGAAGATCGGCGTGAAGTCCGAGTTCAGCGTGCCCTTGCGGATCGCGGAGATCAGCAGCGCCTCGGGGACGTCCTCGCCCTCCATGGCGAGCTCCATCACCTCGTCGCTGACGTTCGACACGGTGTCCAGCAGCTTCTCGCGGTACTCCGCGGCCTGCTCGGCCAGCTCGGCCGGGATGTCGACGATGTCGTACATCTCGCCCTTGGCGGCCTCGGCCGTCCAGACCAGCGCCTTCATGCGGACCAGGTCGACAACGCCCTGGAAGTCCGCCTCGGCACCGATCGGGAGCTGCATCACCAGCGGGGTCGCGCCGAGGCGGTCCACGATGGTGTCGACGCAGAAGAAGAAGTTCGCGCCCGTGCGGTCCAGCTTGTTGATGAAGCAGATGCGCGGGACGCCGTAGCGGTCAGCCTGCCGCCACACGGTCTCGGACTGGGGCTCGACACCGGCGACACCGTCGAACACCGTGACGGCACCGTCGAGGACGCGCAGCGAACGCTCCACCTCGACGGTGAAGTCGACGTGGCCCGGGGTGTCGATGATGTTGATCGTGTTGTCAACGCCGTCGAGCGTCCAGTGACAGGTCGTCGCGGCCGACGTGATCGTGATGCCGCGCTCCTGCTCCTGCTCCATCCAGTCCATGGTGGCAGCGCCATCGTGGACCTCACCGATCTTGTACGAGACACCGGTGTAGAACAGGATCCGCTCGGTGGTGGTGGTCTTGCCCGCGTCGATGTGCGCCATGATCCCGATGTTGCGGACCCTGGCAAGGTCAAGGGAGGTTGCAGCCATGGTGGCTCGTTCTCTCTCTGTCTAGTGACGGGGTTAGGACTACCAGCGGTAGTGCGCGAAGGCCTTGTTCGACTCGGCCATCTTGTGAGTGTCCTCGCGACGCTTCACCGAAGCGCCCAGACCGTTGCTGGCGTCGAGGATCTCGTTCATCAGGCGCTCGGTCATGGTCTTCTCGCGACGGGCGCGGGAGTAACCGACCATCCAGCGCAGCGCCAGGGTGCTGGCGCGGCCCGGACGGACCTCGACCGGGACCTGGTAGGTCGCGCCACCGACACGGCGGGACTTGACCTCGAGGGCCGGCTTGACGTTCTCCAGCGCGCGCTTCAGCGCCACGACCGGGTCGGAGCCGGTCTTCTCACGGACGCCCTCGAGGGCGCCGTAGACGATCCGCTCGGCGGTGGAGCGCTTGCCGTGCAGCAGGATCTTGTTGACCAGCTGGGTGACGACCGGGGAGCCGTAAACCGGGTCGATGATGACCGGGCGCTTCGGGGCGGGGCCCTTACGAGGCATTCTTACTTCTCCTTCTTGGCGCCGTAGCGGCTGCGAGCCTGCTTGCGGTTCTTGACACCCTGGGTGTCAAGCGAACCGCGGATGATCTTGTAGCGGACACCAGGAAGGTCCTTCACACGACCACCGCGCACCAGCACGATGGAGTGCTCCTGCAGGTTGTGGCCCTCGCCCGGGATGTAAGCGGTGACCTCGATCCCGCTGGTGAGGCGCACACGGGCGACCTTACGAAGCGCCGAGTTCGGCTTCTTCGGGGTGGTCGTGTACACACGCGTGCAGACCCCACGGCGCTGCGGGGAACCCTTCAGCGCGGGAGTCTTGTTCTTCTCGACCTTGTCCTGCCGGCCCTTTCGGACCAGCTGCTGGATCGTAGGCACCGTTTCTCCGTTTTCTGTGTGCCAAGGCTTGGTGAAACTAACCTGCGGTGTTCCCATCGCACACGGCCCCGTGGTCGACCCACGCGGTCGGGTGTGTTGGGCTTATTCCGGTACGGAATCCCATGGGCTGCTGTACAGCGACGGCGCTCACGCGCGGCGCGCCGAAAAGGCGCTCCGGCTTGGCGCGGCGACCGGTGTGCATGCACGCACAAGGACCCGGGGACACCCCAGGCACAAGGTCAGAGCGTACCTAGCGCATCGGGCTCGGTCAAAACAAATGTAACGCCGCAGGTCGTGGCGGTTGTGACGGAAGCGCGACCGGAGCGGGCCGGGGATCTCCCCGGCTCCCGCTCCGCATACCACACATCCCGGGTGCCCGCAGTCCCGACCCTACGCGTCCGCCGGTATCGCCGCGAGCGGGCGGTGCCGGCCGCGCGGCTCGCGCGCGCCCTTCCCGGCGGGCGCGGCGTCCGGGTCCTCCCGGTCGGTCACCACCACCAGCAGGGCCAGGACCAGGGCCGCCGCGGTGTACACGACCACCCAGAGCGGCCAGCCGCCGGGCGGCGCCCACAGCGCCGGGCGCATCAGGAACGGCCCGGTCGTGCCCACGGTGTTGCGGCGCAGCGCCCAGACGAAGGCCGCCGCGTTGGCGACCGAGAGCGTGAACGAGGACAGCACCAGCAGCCGGCGCCAGGGCATCCCCGGCCGCCACGACTGCCGGGCGCAGATCACCGTGGCCATGATGGGCAGGCCCACCGCGAAGGGCAGCAGGTAGCGGCCCTGCCAGATCATCCCCAGCGTGCTCGCCTGCATCGCCTGGGCCACCACCGGGATCATCACGATGCCGATCAGGGCGCCGACGATGGCCAGCACCTCGCGGGGGCGGGCGAAGCAGAGCGCGAGCAGGCCCAGCATCACCACGATCCCGGCCCACAGCAGGATCGTGGCGGCCGGCGGAGCGGTGTCCAGCCAGCCGAAGACGCCGACCATCTGCTGGATGTAGGTGAACGTGTTGTCGAAGGTCTTGCGGGCCGCGGTCAGCGCGGTGAGGGTGTCCGGCGTGCGGATGACGGAGTTGTCCGGGTGCGCCGAGGACCAGAGCAGCGCGGCGACCGAGGCGGCGACGACGGCGGCGGCCCAGAGCCAGGCCGAACGGCGGCGCAGCACCTCGCGCAGGGCCCCGCGTTCCTGCAGCAGCAGGGCGAACACCACCGCTCCGGCGAACCAGATCAGGCCCAGCGGACGGATGCTGATCAGCACGATCGCGCCGATGCCCAGCCGGGCCAGCCGGCGGGTCAGCAGCGTCGGTTCGGGCGACATGAGTATCGGCAGCCCGGCGCTCCAGGCCAGGATGCCGGCCGCGATCTCCGGGCCGCTGGGGTTGACCATGCCGGCCATGAACAGCGCCATCGGGGTGGCCGAGGCCAGCACGCCGAGCATCGGCAGCGAGCGGCGGCGCCACTCGGCGGCCGAGACCACCGCGCTCGCCAGCAGTGCGGCGCAGATCACGGCCGACATCAGGCGCATCAGGTAGATCCCGGCCTCGCCGGACACCAGCAGGCTGGGCCAGCCGACGGCCAGGTAGTAGGCCGGGTTGTAGCGGCCCGCCGCGGTGGTGACCAGCACGTCGGCCTGGCCGTCCTTCAGCGCGGGCGCGCAGGCGGCCGACTTCTCGGACTGGAAGACGTAGCAGGCGTTGACGTCCTTGAGGTCCTGGTAGAACCGCGGGAGCGTCACCCCGGTCTCGGCGAAGTGGCCCTCGATCCCGGCGACCATGTGCGGGACCATCACCTCGCGGCCCTCGATCTGGCCGCGGGCGACGGCTGCGGCCCGGATCAGGTGTGCGTGCTCGTCCGGCGAGGCGCCGATCGGGGTGGCCACCGACCAGGATGCTCCCAGTGCCAGGAACAGCGCGAAGGACACGGCCCAGAGGCGCCTGGGGGTCGTCGCGAGCCGGTCGGCGAGTCGCTTCATGACGTTGATCATCGGATGCTGGGCCTCGATGGGATTCAGGTCGGTCGGGGTGCGCGCCGGGGGACCCGCCGGAGGGCCGTCACCGGATCAGGGATTCCCACGACTGGTCACCGTTCTTGGTGCACGCGCCGTCGGGGGCGAACTTCGGGCAGCTGCCGTCGAGCTTCTGCACGGTGTGCGAGACCCAGGGCAGGATCCGGTAGGTGTTCTCCTTGGCCGGCATGTAGCGGTCCGACATCGACGAGGAGACCGTGCCGAACAGGAACAGCAGGGCGAAGAGCGTGCCGACCACCGCGGCCCGCAGGTTCGGGAAGACCTCGCCGGACGCGGTGGCGGACCCGGCCGCGGTGAGCTCGCCGGTACCGGCACGGCGCTCCGCCAGCCGCAGCGAGACCAGGTGGGCGACCAGGGCGCACAGGATCAGGCCGCAGTAGAGCATCTGGTTGTTGGTGCGGGTGTAGAGCTGGACGGTCTGGGTCTCGTACATGTGCGAGGCGATGTACATCCGCATCACCCAGGCGCTGGCGAACATGCAGCATATGGTGACCACCAGCGGCTTGCGCAGGCCCAGCCAGAGTGCGGCGCCCAGGCAGACGAACATCACCACGGCGAACAGCCCCATGCCGCCGAACTCACCGGGCAGCGGCCACTCCCCCACCTTGCCGGGCATGTCGGTGCGCCACATCAGGAAGTACGCCGGGTCGACGAAGTTGTCGAACCGGAAGTTGAAGTCCTTGGTGTCCTGGCCCTCCGTCAGCATGGTCACCAGGTAGCTCCCCGCGACGGCCAGGAAGGCCGCGCCGGTCGTCCCGAGGTAGGCCAGGCCCTTGAGCCGGCCGGTCCGCCAGGGGAAGTAGAGCAGCACCGCGACCAGGACGCCCGCCGCGCTCCACAGGAACCAGCCGGAGTAGGTGAGGAAGAGCACGCCCAGCACCGCCCCGAAGGCGGCCGCCTTGAGCAGGACGGGGCGCCAGGCGGCCGTCCCGCTGCGGCGCAGCTCGACCACCAGCGCGACCAGCACCGGCACCAGCAGGACCAGCACGGTCTGGCTGTACGGCTTGTAGGCGTCGATCAGTGCGAAGGCCGGCAGCACGCCGAAGGCCAGCGCGCGCACCGGGCTGAGCAGGGTGCGCCAGGACAGGTAGACCAGCGGGCCGAACGCCGCCGCGCCGAGTATCTGCAGGTCCTTGAAGGCGTAGGCGGTGTTGCCGCCGTGGAACCACTCGGCGTAGTAGCCCAGGGTGTAGAGCGGCAGCGGCGGGTAGACGGGGGAGCCGGAGGGCTGTCCGTTGGCCACCGCGTGGGCCCATTCGACTATCCGCCCGCTGTCGCCGTTGAGGCCGAACATCGGCCACGGGGTGCCGAGCAGGGCGATGACCGCGCCGGCCGCGACGAAGCCGCTGGCGAGGCCGGCCAGGCCCGCGCTGGCGAAGCGGGCGGCTAGGTCGAAGTGGCGGCCGGCCCTCAGCCGCATCGCGACGACGACCACGGCGAGCAGGAACAGGCCGATCAGTGCGAACCGCAGCTGGAGTGCGGCGAGACCGCTCACCTGGGCGATCCGGTTGAGCGGGTTGAGGTCGAAGCCGCGGGCCAGCAGCGGCAGGACCAGGGCCGCCAGGAAGGCGGTCACCGCCTCGCCGGCCAGCAGGACGGGTGAGGAGGTCCAGAAGGAGCGGCCGGAGCCGTGGCGCCGGGTCGTCGCCGCCGGCCGGGACCGGATCCCGGTCAAGGAGGGCGTTCTGGTGTCCTCGGCACTGACTGTCACTGGACTGGTCCCTCAGCTGGTGGGTACTCCGACGGGCTGCCCACCGGGTCACGGGCCCGCCACAGGACGCGCGGGGTCCCGGCGAGGGTCCGGGGCAGCTGCTCCGGGAATCCTAAGGCCTGACCGCACAAGAGTTCACGCAGAGATCCGCCCGTCCGGCCCGCCGCAGCGCTGGATGGTCAGCGGGCGAACACGATCGCGGCGAGCATCAGGGCCCAGCCCGCGACCGAGAGCCAGCCGAGGACCAGGCCGGTGACGGCCATGCCGTCCCCTTCCTCGTTCCGGGTGGCCAGCTGGTTCTTGGCGATGTGTCCGCAGATCACAGCGGGTACACCGGTCAGCCCCATGGTCGGGACGGTCAGCACTCCGAGGACCAGGGAGGCCGTCGCGGCCGCGTTGGTGCGGCGCGGCGGCGGGGGCAGGAAGGTCGGCGGGACGAGCGGAACGGGACCGCCCATCGGGGCACCCATCGGTGCACCCATCGGGGCGACCATCGGACCGGACGGCAGGTCCGCGACCAGCATGGCCAGTTCGCCGTAGGTCTGCGCGGCGCTCGCCACGTCGAAGCGCTGGGCGTACTCGTCGGCGGAGAGCCGGCCCTCGGCGTACGCGGCCTTCAGCACGTCGATGGTGCGCTCGCGGTCGGCGTGGGCGGCCCGCATCGCGGTCTGCGGGGTGTGCGCCGGCTGCCACGGCTGGTTGTACGGCTTGGCCGGGACCTGTGGCGGTCGGCCACCCCAACCGGGGCCCTGCTCGCCCCACGGTTGAACGGCCATCCGCCACCTCCGACACCCCGGCACGCCGTGCGCGCTCACTGGCCTTCATAGTGCAGGACGAACGGGGGTCCTGAGTAGTTGCCACTTTTGCGGAGCGAGTGGCGGCGACGCTCCGGGCCTTCCCGGCCGGACCGGACGGCGAAGATCGTCCCCAGGGGAGACAGCCCGGCCGGGCGGTGGGAGGCTGGGCCGGTCCGTCCTCGTACCACCGAGCAGAGTAGGCCGCCAATGCAGGCGTCAGCGCCGCCGCCGTCCCCCGTCCCCGTGCCCAGCGCCCCGGCCGCCGTCAGCATCCAGGGGCTGTGGAAGCACTTCGGCAGCCAGGCCGCCGTCGCCGGGCTGAGCCTGGAGCTGCCCGCCGGCGCGTTCATCGGGCTGGTCGGCCCCAACGGCGCGGGCAAGACCACCACGCTGTCCATGGTCACCGGGCTGCTCCGGCCCGACCAGGGCACCGTGCTGGTGCACGGCGCCGACGTCTGGGCCGACCCGGTCGCGGTCAAGGCCCGGATCGGCATCCTGCCGGAGGGCCTGCGGATGTTCGAGCGGCTCAGCGGGCGCGAGCTGCTCCAGTACAACGGCCGGCTGCGCGGCCTGCCGGGCGCTGAGGTGGACCGCCGCGCCGAGGAGCTGCTGGCCGTCCTGGACCTGCTGGGCGACGCCGACAAGCTGGTCGCCGACTACTCGACCGGCATGCGCAAGAAGATCGGCCTGGCCTCCGCGCTGCTGCACAACCCCGACGTGCTGTTCCTGGACGAGCCCTTCGAGGGCGTCGACCCGGTCTCCGCCCAGACCATCCGCGGGGTGCTCAAGCGCTACGCGGCGGCCGGCTCCACCGTGGTCTTCTCCAGCCACGTCATGGAGCTGGTCGAGCAGCTCTGCGACTGGGTCGCGGTGGTCAACGCCGGCCGGGTGATCGCCCAGGGCCCGCTGGACACCGTGCGCGGCGGGCGCAGCCTGCACGCCGCCTTCCTGGAGCTGGTCGGCGTGCGCGAGGACGACGGCCAGGCCCTCGGCTGGCTCGGGGGCGACCGGTGAGCGCTCCGGTCCGTCCGGCCGTCCCCGACGGCCGGGTCGTCGTCCGCACCCTGGTCTCGCTCAAGCTCCGGCTGCTGCGCAACGGGCTGCGGCGCAGCCCCGGGCGGACGGCGGTCTACGTCGTCGGCAGTGTGCTGGGCCTGCTGTTCGCCGGCGGGATCGCGGTGGCCTTCGCCTTCCTGGGGCGCTTCGAGGGCGCCGGGGACGCGGGCGTGATGCTGGTCGGCGTCCTGACCATCGGCTGGGCCGCGCTGCCGCTCTTCCTCTTCTCCAGCGACGAGAGCTCCGACCCGACCCGGCTCACCATGCTGCCGCTGCGGCCCGGCCCGCTGCTGCGCGGCTCGCTGCTGGCCGCGCTGCTCGGCCCCGGCCCGCTGGTGACGCTGGTGCTGGCCACCGGCGCGGCGCTGGCGGGCGCGGACGGCGCGGGGTCGGCGGTGGCCGCGGTGGTCGGCGTGCCGCTCGCGGTGGTCTCCCTGGTGGCGCTGTCGCGCTCGGTCGCGGCGGGCAACGCCCGGCTGCTGTCCAGTCGGCGCGGCAAGGACTTCGCGATCTTCGGCGGGCTGCTCTTCGCACTGCTGGTCCAGATCGCCAACATCGGCTCGCAGAGCGTCTTCGGCAAGCCCGGCGAGAACGGCCTCGACCTCAGCCCGCTGGCGCCGATCGCGTCGGTGCTGCGCTGGGTGCCGCCGATCAGCGCCGTGGACGCCTCCCGCACCGCCGGGGAGGGGAGCTACGGACTCGCCGTGCTCCAGCTGGCCTCGGCGGCCGTGCTGCTGGCGCTGCTGCTGCGCTGGTGGCTGGGCAGCCTCCAGCAGCTGATGGTCACCGCGGACGCCTCCACCCTGGAGGTGGCGCGCGGTGTGCAGGCCTCGCGCGGCTGGGGCTTCCTGCCCGAGGGGCGGGTGGGCGCGGTGATGCAGCGCCACCTGCGGTACGCGTGGCGCGAGCCGCGGGCCAAGACCGCCGTGTTCACCAGTATCGGGATGACCCTGGTGCTCTGCGTGCTGTCGGTGGTCCAGGGCTGGGCGAGCGTCTACCTGGTGTCGATGACCGGGATGTTCCTCGGCCTGCAGATGCTCAACCTGTTCGGGATGGACGGTTCGGCGTTCTGGATGGTCGCGGCCACCCTGCTCACCCCGGCCGACGCCCGGGACGAGCTGCGCGGGCGGGCGTACGCGGTGCTGTCGTACGCCGTGCCGGTGACGGTACTGCTGGCGGGTTCGCTGGCCGCGGTCACCGGCGACTGGGCGGGCCTGGCACCCGCGCTCGGCCTGGCGCTGGCCCTGCTCGGCTGCGGCCTCGCGGTCGGCGCGGTGCTCAGCGTGCTGGCGCCGTACACGATGCCCTCCGACAGCAACCCGATGCGCAACGCCGCGCCCGGCCAGAGCGGGCTGGTGATCCTCAACAGCATGGGTTCGATGGTCGGCGCCGCGGTGCTCGGCCTGCCGGTCGGCGGCCTGGTGCTGTGGGCGCTGGCGACGGACGGACCGGGCTGGCCCGTCCTGCTGGTCGGCCCGCCGTACGGCGCGCTGATCGCCGTCCTCGGCATCCGGCTGGCCGCCGGCCGGCTGCTGGAGCGGACACCGGAGATCCTCGCCAAGGCCGTCGAGCGCTGAGGCCCCGGCCCGGCCCGTGATGCCGCAGCGCCCGGTCCCACCGGTGGGGCCGGGCGCTCCGGCATCATGGGCGGGAGACCGTTCCGATCCATCGGGCGGACGCGACGAGGAACGGGACACACCGTGGGCAAGCGCAGGCAGCAGGGCGGCGACCGGGCCGACGGGGGCGCCGGACCGCTACTGGAGCAGGCGGTGGCGGCGGTGCTGGTCGCCCCCGAGGACCGGCTCGACCTCGCGCTGGACACCGGGGCCTCGCTGCTGGCCGCCTCGGTCGCGCAGTGGCCGGCCGTGAGCCGGGCGCTGCTCGGGCACGCGGACACCGCGGTGGGCCGGTGCTGGTCGGCGGGGTGGCGCCCGGCCGACCTGGTGCGGGTGGTGCGGCGGGAGCTGAAGCCGGTGCACCTGGCGCTCGCGGTGGACCTGATCGCCGCCGAGGGCCGTCGCCACGCGGCGGCCGCGCCGGACCGCCGCTGGCTGGAGCAGCTGCGCGAGCTGGAGGTCGAGGTGTGGTGGCAGGGCGACGAGGCCTACCTCGCCGCCTTCGCCCACCGGCACCGGCTGGACCGCTTCGCGCTGGCGACCGCCGCACTGGAGCTGCTGCGGACCTGGGGCCGGCTGCCCCCGATCTCACCGGTCGGCCCGGCGCCCGGGCAGGGCCTGGCCGGGGGCGGGCCCCGGGTGGCCCGGCAGCAGAGCGGCCCGGTGCCGGGCGAGCCGCGGATGCTGTCGCGGATCCGGGCGCTGCTGGCGAAGGCCGAGTCCACCGAGTACCCGGAGGAGGCCGAGGCGCTGACCGCCAAGGCCCAGCAGCTGATGGCCCAGCACAGCATCGACGAGGCCCTGCTGGCCGTCGGCGCAGCGGACCGCAACGCCCCGGCGGCGCTGCGGATCGGGGTGGACAACCCCTACGAGAGCCCGAAGACGATGCTGCTGGACGCGGTGGCGGCGGCCAACCGCTGCCGGGTGGTGTGGGCGAAGGAGTTCGGCTTCTGCACCATCGTCGGCTTCGACGGGGACCTGGACGGCGTCGAACTGCTGTACACCTCGCTGCTGGTGCAGGCGACGGCGGCGATGCACAAGGCCGGCTCGCGCCAGCACCTGGACGGCGCCTCCCGCACCAAGGCGTTCCGGCAGTCCTTCCTGGTGGCGTACGCGGCGCGGATCCGCGAGCGGCTCACCGCCGCCACCGAGCAGGCCACCAGCGACGCGGCGGCCGGCCGGCACCTGCGCGAGGACGGCACCGAGGAGCAGCTGACGCCCGACGAGCGGCTGCTGCCGGTCCTGCTGGCGCGTGCCGAGGCGGTGGACCAGGAGGTCGGGCGGATGTTCCCGAAGCTGGTCTCGCAGCGGGTCCGGGTGAGCGACGGCGAGGGCTGGGCGGCCGGCCGCGCGGCCGCCGACCGGGCCGCCCTGCACGGCCGGGCCGGCGAGATCCGTTCCTAGGTGTCCTGTCCTGTGAGGGCGCCGGGCCCCGGCTGCGGTCCGACCGGGCGGGGCCCGCGAGGCGGGCCTGATACAACGGACAGCGTTACGAACAAGGGGGAGCAACGGTGACGGAGCCTGGGTACGCGGACCGGGTACGCGGGGCACTGCTCGGCGGCGGGATCGGAGACGCCCTGGGCTGGCCGGTGGAGTTCCAGCAGCTGTACCAGATCCGGGGGCAGCACGGCCCGGCGGGGGTGACCGGGCTGCCGACCGGCGGCCGGGTCGCCGAGGTCACCGACGACACCCAGATGACCCTGTTCACCGCCGAGGGGCTGATCCGCGGCTTCGTCCGCGGCTGGTCGGGCGACGGCGGGTCGGTGCCGGAGGCCGTCCACGGTGCCTACCAGCGCTGGCTGCTCACCCAGCAGCAGGGCGCGCCGAGCCGTCGGCCGCTCCCCCGCCCGTACGACGGCTGGCTGCTGCGGCACCCCTTCCTGTACGCGCGGCGGGCACCGGGCAACGCCTGCATGAGCGGGGTGTCGGAGCACCGGGAGTTCGAGGCGCCGGCCGCGTTCGGGCAGCCCGGTCCGATCAACGCGCACTCCAAGGGGTGCGGCACGGTGATGCGCTCGGCGCCGTTCGGGCTGGGCCGGCTGGGCGTCGAGCAGTCCTTCGGGCTGGCCGCGCAGTGCGCGCAGCTGACGCACGGGCACCCGACCGGCTATCTGGCGGCGGGCGCGTTCGCCTCGCTGGTCGAGCGGCTGGCGGACGGCACGGAGCCGTGGACGGCGGTCGGGCAGACCGTCGACCAGGTCGGCGAGTGGCCGGGCGGCAAGGAGACCGTCCAGGCGCTGCACCGGGCGGTGCGGGTGGCCGAGGCGAGCGAGCCGTCGGCGGAGGCGGTGGAGCGGGTCGGGCTCGGCTGGATCGCCGAGGAGTGCCTGGCCATCGCGGTGTACTGCCTGCTGGCCGCCTCCGGGCCGGACCCGGCGCGGGAGGCGCTGCTGCTGTCGGTGAACCACTCCGGGGACAGCGACTCCACGGGCGCGGTCTGCGGCAACCTGGTCGGCGCCGCGTACGGGGCCTCGGCCCTGCCGGCGGACTGGACCGAGGCGGTGGAGGGCGGGGAGACGCTGCTGCGGGTCGCGGACGACCTGCTGGTGCTGTTCGGCAGCCGCGAGCCCGCCCATCCGGCGCTCGGCGGCCGCTACCCCGCCTGGTAGCCCCGCCTGCTCAGCCCGCCTGCGGGTCGGTGACCTGGCCGAGGAACAGCGGGCGCCCGTTGGCGGTGTCCCGGATCAGGAACAGGAACGGCCGGTCGATGTGCAGCTGGACGGCCTCCTGCGGGGCGGCCGCGCCGGCCGCCACCATGCCCACGCCGCTGCCGGCCGCGGCCACCGTGCCCTGCTCGTCCACCTGGACGGTGGCCTTCTGCACCACCGCGCCGATCGCCAGGGGCTCCTGCGCCCCCGGCCCGGGGATGCCGCCGAAGTCGGCCGCGTCGAAGGCGGCCGAGACGCCGAGCGCGCGCAGGGCGGGCACCAGGTCGGCGGCGGCGTCGAAGTGGAAGCGCGGTACCGCCAGGTCGACCCCGCGGTCGGCCAGCGAGCCGAGCACCAGGGCGAGCTGCGCCTGGTCCAGGCCCTTGCGGAAGGCCTCGAAGCCGCCCTGCGCGGGCACCACCAGGTCCATCGCCAGCGTGCCGCCCGCGTAGGGCAGTTCGACGGCCTGCCAGGGCTCGCCGAGGATGCCGCCGGAGCCCTCGGCGTAGCGGAGCACGCCGGTCCGGCTCATCGTGGCGACCGCCGGGGCGGAGCCGTCGAGGCGGTGGAACGGCCGGTCGGAGGTGCTCCCGTGCTGGAACGGCGCGGCCCAGTCGGCCTTCAGGTGGAGCGCGTCGGTGAGGACCAGACGGGTGGTGGAGTCGATCGCCCGCTCACCGAAGAGATCCTTGATCCGGCCCTCGGTCTCCTTCTCCACCGCGGCGTTGACGGTCCGCCGGGAGCCCTCGGCGTCCTTGCGGAAGTCGGTGGTGTGGACGCCGGTGTCGAAGGCGGCGGCGAGGGTCGCCAGGTACTGCTGGTCGAGCGGGAATCCCTGCTGGACCCAGAGGTCGTCGGACTGGCGCAGGGTCAGGCCGCCGGTGGCCGGGACCCGGCGGTCGAGGGCGCCGGTGGCGAGGGCGTACTGCTGCGGGGTGAGGTCGGTGTGCAGGGCCCTGGCGAGTTCCGCCGCCGTGGCGCCGCGGGCGCCGGGCAGGACCATCGCGAGCACGGTGGCCAGACCGGACGGGGACAGCACGAGGTTGTGCCCGGCCCGGTCGGGCGCGGCGGTGAGGGTGTGCAGCAGGTCCAGGCCGAAGGCGTTGGTGGCGTCGGCGGTCGCGGCGACCTGGGCGGGGTCGACGGGGGCCGGGGTGGCGGGCGCGGAGGCCCGCAGGACCACGGCCTGCCGGTCGGCTCCCCCGCCGCAGGCGGTGGCGGTGGCGGTGAGCAGCAGTGCGGCGAGCGCGGCGGCGAGGAACGGGAGCGAGGGGCGGCGGCCGCGGCTGGCCCGGCGGGTCCGGCGGGTTCGGCTGGTCATGGCGGTTCGACGCGGCCGGGGCCCGGGAGGTTCCGCCGCGGCCCGCGAGGCCGCCGCGCCCGGAGGCTCAGTCCCAGAGCGCGCCGAGGGCGAGCAGCTCGTCCCGGTACTCGATCCGCTCCACCCAGGCCTCCGGCCAGGCCGCCCCGCCGTGCCGGGCGCCGGCGAAGGCGCCGGCCAGGCAGGCGATCGAGTCGGAGTCGCCGGAGGAGTACGCGGCCCGGCGGACGGCCGCGACCGGGTCGTCCGGGAACAGCAGGAAGCAGAGCAGACTGGTGGCGAGGGCCTCCTCGGCGATCCAGCCCTCGCCGGTGGCCAGGCACGGGTCCGCCTCGACGTCGGGCGCGGCCAGTGCCGCGTCCAGCCGGTCGAGCACGCCCAGGCAGTCCGCCCAGCCGCGGGCGACGAACGCCTCCGGCCCCGGGTCCTGCGCGTGCGCCGCGAGGTCGCCCAGCCAGACCTCGTCGTAGCGGGTGCGGCTCGCCAGCGCGTACGCCCGCAGTACCGCGGGCAGCCCGGCCGGCGGCAGTCCCTCGGAGAGCTTGCGGACGGCGTACGCGGTGAGGTCGCTGGCCGCCAGCGCGGTCGGGTGGCCGTGGGTGAGGGCGGACTGCAGCTGCGCCGCGCCGGAGAGCTGGCGCGGTGTCAACTCCTTGACCAGGCCGATCGGGGCGACCCGCATGTTGGCGCCGCAGCCCTTGGAGCCGACGTCGCTGGCCTCCTGCCAGCGCCGCCCGGGCGTGCTGAGCCGCGCGCAGGAGCTCATACAGGTAACGCCGGGGGCGCGGTTGTTCTCCGGCGAGCGCCACCAGTCGACGAACTCCTCGCGCAGCGGGCCCTCCAGGCTCAGCGGGCCGAGCGGGCCGCTCTCCAGGGCGGTGCGCAGGGCGCGTCCGAGGGCGAGCGTCATCTGGGTGTCGTCGGTGACCATCGCGTTCTCCGGCAGGGGGAGTCGACGCCAGTCCGGGTCGTACGCGGCGATCATCTCGATCGTCCGGAACTCGGTCAGCCGGCCGAGCGCGTCCCCGATCGCCAGCCCCAGCAGTGCCCCCGTCGCCTTGCCCATGTCCCGCTCCCCCTTCTCGGTCCTTCTCGGACCTTCTCAGACCTCGACCCGCAGCTCCTCCAGTCCCCGGATCACGTACCCCGGGCGCCACTCGGGCTCACGGACCAGCCGTAGGCCCGGCGCCCGGCGCAGCAGTGCGCCGTAGGACTCGGTGAGCTCCAGTCTGGCGAGCGGGGCGCCCAGACAGAAGTGGATTCCGGCGCCGAAGGTGATGTGCGGGTTGTCCGCGCGGCCGAGGTCGAGCCGGTCGGGGTCGGCGAACCGGGCCGGGTCGCGGTTGGCGGAGCCGAACAGCAGGGCGATCTCGGAGCCGCGCGGGATGGTGACGCCGCGTACCTCGACGTCCTCCAGGACCCAGCGTTCGAACATCTGCAGCGGGGTGTCCCAGCGCATCAGCTCCTCGACGGCGGTGGGCAGCAGCGCGTCCACCGAGCCGCGCAGCCGGGCGAGTTCGCCCGGGTTGCGGAACAGGGCCCACCAGCCGTTGCCGGTGGTGTTGACGGTCGCCTCGTGGCCGGCGTTGAGCAGCAGGACGCAGGTGGAGACCAGCTCCTGCTCGCTGAGCGCGTCCGAGCCCTCCTGGGCCTGGATGAGCGCGCTGATCAGGTCGTCGCCGGGGGCCGTCCGGCGCTCCCGGACGAGGGCCCGCAGGTAGTCGGAGAACTCGATGCTGGCCGTGACGGCCCGACGGGCGGTCTCCTCGCCGGGGTTGAGCTCGAACATGCCGGTGATGTCGGCGGACCACGGGCGCAGCAGGTGCCGGTCGGCCTCCGGGACGCCGAGCATCTCGGCGATCACCGCGACCGGCAGCGGCTCGGCGACGGCGCCGATCAGGTCGCCGCCGCCGGCCGCGAGCAGTCCGTCGACGAGCTCTCCGGCCAGCCGCCGGACGGTCGGCCGCAGCCCTTCGACCATGCGCGGGGTGAAGGCCTTGGAGACCAGCCGGCGGATCCGGGTGTGGTCGGGGGCCTCCAGGTCGAGCAGCCCGTTGTCGTTGAGGGTGTGGAAGGGCTCGTGCGCCGGGTCGGGCGCGGGCCGGCCGAACTCCTCGTGGCTGAAGCGGTGGGTGTAGGTCCGGCCGAGCCGGCGGTCCCGCAGCAGCGCGCTGACGTCCTCGTGCCGCGAGACCAGCCACTGGCCGGTCGGCTCGTAGTAGGTCACGGGCGCGTGCTCGCGCAGCTCGGCGTACGCGTCGTACGGGTGGGCCACGAACTCCGCCGACCAGGGGTCGAACTTCGCCGTCGTCGTCATCGATCGATCACTCCAGGCCGTGAGGGGGAGCCGGAGCGATCATCGTACGCACGCGGCCTGTCCGGGGTGGGCCCCGCCCGGTCCGGTCCCTTCCGCCCCCACCGCCCCGGTTCAGCCCTGCTCGGCGAGCAGCCTGCGCACCAGGGCCGGCAGCGCCGTGGAGATCGGCTCCCGGACCACCTCGTCCGCCACCTCGTCGAACGGCGTGGGCTCGCCGTTCACCACGACCAGCCGGGCCCCGGACTCCCGCGCGATCTGCGGCAGCGCGGCCACCGGGTAGACCTGCAGGCTGGTCCCGACCGCGACGAACAGGTCGCAGGCCTTCGCGATGGCGTCGGCCCGCTCCAGCACCACCGGGTCGAGGGCCTCGCCGAACATCACCGTGCAGGGCTTCAGCACGCCCCCGCACTCCCGGCAGGCCGGGTCCGGCTCGCCGGCCGCCACCCGCTCCAGCACCTTCTCCATCCCGCCGCGCACCCGGCAGTCCACACACTGCACCTCCCGTGCGGTGCCGTGCAGTTCGAGCACCTTGCGGTCGGGCAGGCCGGCCCGCTGGTGCAGTCCGTCCACGTTCTGGGTGAGCACCCGTACCGGCAGGCCGGCGCGCTCCAGCTCCACCAGCGCCAGGTGGCCCGCGTTCGGCTCCGCGGCCAGCGCGCCCGCGTCCCGGCGCATCAGCCAGGCCCGTCGGCGGACGTCCGGGTCGGCCAGGTACGGGCCGAGGGTGACCAGCTGCTGGGCCTGCGGATCGCGCTGCCAGAGGCCGTTCGGGCCTCGGTAGTCGGGGATGCCGGAGTCGGTGGAGATCCCGGCACCGGTGAGGACGGCGATCAGCGGGCGCTTGGCGTTCATGCCCCGGACGGTACGGGCCCGGCCGCCCGGGCCGCCACCGGAATTCCGGGGGCCCGCCGCACCGCCGACCCGGCCCTGCGCGGGTCAGGCCAGCGCGGGCCGCCCGGCGCCGCGGAACCCGGTCAGCGGGGCCAGCGCCACCAGGTACAGCACGGCGGCCGGCGCGATCATGGCCAGGTCGGCCGCCGTCAGGGCGGTGCCGAGCAGCACCAGCGCCGGGCTCCACCAGCGCAGCGTGCGCGCCGGCCCGACCGAGGCGGCGACCAGCAGCGCCAGCAGGCCGACGTAGAACAGCAGCGGGCCCACCGAGTAGAAGGCCGGCAGCACGCCCGGCTTGCTCTGGACCACGTCGAACAGCCGGTGCTGGTCGGCCTTGTCGACGGCCACCGCCCCGACGTACAGGTCGATCCCGATCTGCACCACCGAGGCCGCCAGGCCCGCGAAGGCCGCGCCGGTGGCCGCCCCGGCCGCGATCCGGCCGGCCGCACCGCGCGGTGCGAGCAGCCGCCGCAGCGCGGCGACGATCGGGGCGAACAGCAGCAGCCCCACCAGCATCAGGGAGTGGCCGACCAGCCATCCGGCGCCGGGCTCCCGGGAGCCGTCCAGCAGCCGGATCCCGCCGTACAGCGCCATCAGAGCGGGGGCGCCGGCGACGGCGTACGGGGTGAGGCGGCTGGTCTGCGAGGTGCTCATGGGCTCTCTCCTGCTCTGCGGGGCCGTTGCGACAGCACAGATCCTGTCCACCGACGCCCTCATCGCGGATCGCCCGCACCGGCGAAGTACCGCCCTCCCCCGCACGGGGGAGCCCCCGGCCCCCAGCCCCCCCGGCCCCCGCCCCCTCAGCCCTCCCCCGCCACCACCGCGCCCGCCTCGTACGCGAACACCACCGCGTGCACCCGGTCGCGCAGCCCGAGCTTGGCCAGCACATTGCTGACGTGCGTCTTCACCGTGTGCTCGCTGACCACCAGCTCGGCGGCGATCTCCGCGTTGGACAGCCCGCGCGCCAGCAGCCGCAGCGTCTCCTGCTCCCGCGCCGTCAGCTGCTCCAGCAGCCGGGACGGCGCCCGTACCGACTGGGCGCCCTGCCCCGCGCCGCCCGGCCGCCGGGCGGCGAACTCGCCGATCAGCCGGCGCGTCACCGAGGGCGCCAGCAGCGCCTCCCCCGAGGCCACCATCCGCACGCCGTGCGCCAGGTCGTCCCGCCGGACGTCCTTCAGCAGGAACCCGCTGGCCCCCGCGTACAGCGCGTCGAAGACGTAGTCGTCGATGTCGAAGGTGGTCAGCATGATCACCTTCGTGGCCGGGTACTCCGCGCACACCCGGCGGGCCGCCTCCAGGCCGTCCATCACGGGCATCCGGACGTCCAGCAGCAGCACGTCCGGGCCGTGCACCCGGACCGCCTCGATCGCCTCGACCCCGTCGCAGGCCTCCGCGACCACCTCGATGTCCGGCTGGGCGTCCAGGATCATCCCGAACCCGGCCCGCACCAGCTCCTGGTCGTCCGCCACGACCACCCGTATCGGCGTCATCCGCCCACCTCCTCCGCCAGACCGGCCGCGCCCAACGGCAGCCGGGCACTCACCAGGAAACCCCTGCCCTCCGGTCCGGGCCCGGCCTCGGCCCGGCCCCCGCAGGCGGCGGCCCGCTCCCGGATGCCGACCAGCCCCCGCCCGCCGGACCAGTCGCTCACCGCGCGGTCCGCCCGCCGGCGCACCCCGTGCCCGTTGTCGGACACCACCACCTCCAGCACCTCCCCCGCCCGGACCACCCGTACCGTCGCAAGGTCCGCGCCGGAGTGCTTGACGGTGTTGGTCAGCGCCTCCTGCACGATCCGGAAGGCCGCCGCCTCCACGTCGGCCGGCCACCCGGCGCCCTCCTCGGCCAGTTGGAGCTCCACCCGCAGCCCCGCCCGCCGCACCCGCCCGACCAGGCCCGTGAGCTCGGCCAGCCGCGGCTGCGGCGCCAGCTCCGGCGCCGCGCCCTCCTCCTTCAGCACCCCGAGCACCCGGCGCAGCTGCACCATGGCGTCGCGGCCCGAGTCGGCGATGGTGTCGAAGGCCTTGACCGCCCGTTCCGGGTCGCGGTGCACCACCAGCGGCCCGGCCTCCGCCTGGATCACCATCAGCGAGACGGCGTGCGCCAGGATGTCGTGCATCTCCCGGGCGATCCTGGCCCGCTCCTGCGCCACCGCGCGCGCCGCGTCGCTGGCGGCCCGCTGCCCGGCCTCCCGGGCCCGCTCGGTCTCCACCTGCGCCAGCCGCCGCAGCTCCCGCACCAGCGAGCCGAAGACGAACGCGCCGACCGAGGTCAGCAGCGAGAACAGCATGCCGTTCGGCGAGCGGGTGCCCACCACGTTGGCGGCCACCACCACGGCCAGCACGGCCCACCGGTGGGAGTCCCGCGCCCGGTCGGCCACCGTGTAGAGGGTGATCACCGCGTACAGCGGCAGCTGCGGCATCACCGGGTGGGCCACCACCGAGAGCGCCGCCGACACCCCGCCGCTGACCGCCAGCACCGTCATCGGTGCCCGCCGCCGCCAGGGCAGCGGCACCGCCGTCCCGAGTGCCAGCAGGTACACCCACCAGGCCCAGCCGCCGTCGTCGTGGTAGACCGACCAGAGCGAGACCGCCGCGGAGCCGAGCGCCAGCAGGCCGTCCAGCAGGTACGGGCTCACCCCGGCGAACCGGGCCCGCCAGGCCCGCCGCCGCGCGAACAGGTCCTCGTCCACCATCCCCCCGAACCCGGGGAGGCCGCCCCCGCGGAGAAGATCATGCCCTACCGGCAGTTCCACCGGTACGGCCCGCTCACGCACTGCCGACCGTCACTCCACCGGTCTCCGTGCGCGCCGTGATGCTGCGCGCCGCGCCGGGCTTGCGGGGCACCTCCACCGACACCCCGCCCGTGCCCGCCCCGGCGTCCACCGCGTACGCCTCCCCCGCCGGTACCCGCACCGTGACCCCGCCGGTCTCCGCCCGCGCCTCCACGGTGTCCGGGGCGGTCGCGAACGAGGCCTCGATCCCGCCCGTCCCGGTGGTCAGCCGGACCACCCGCGAGGTCAGCCCGGTCGCCTCCACCCCGCCGGTGCCGGCCTTCGCCTCCACCTGGCCGGCCAGCCCGCTCAGGCGCACCCCGCCGGTCTCCGAGCCGATCCGCACCTGCGTCCCGGCCGGCACGTCCACCTCGTAGCCGATCCCGCAGTCCTCGCAGTCGTAGGTCAGCGTGAGCGTGCCGTCCCTGACCTCGTGGCTGCTGCGCGGCGCGGCGCCCTTGTAGTTCTGGTGCTCGGTGACCCGCACCGCGTCCCCGCCGCCGCGGACGGTGACCCCGCCCGTGTGCCCCTCGACCACCAGCACCCGCACCGGCTCGGCCACCCCGTACCCGACGTCCCGGCGCTGCTCGTCGTCCAGCAGGCATCCCGACATGCCGACCAGTACCGCCCCGGTGATGGCCATCGCCCCCAGTGCCCGCTTCATGTCCGGCTCCCTCCGCGTCATCCGTTGTCCGACGCCAGGAGACTCCCCCGCCGGGGCCCGCCCCCGCCTCCCCCGCCCGGGCGGTCTCCCCCTCTCCCCCGCGCGGGGGAGCTGCCCGGACAACAGCGAAGGGCCCGGAGGCTTGAAGCCTCCGGGCCCTTCTCTTTGTAGCGGGGACAGGATTTGAACCTGCGACCTCTGGGTTATGAGCCCAGCGAGCTACCGAGCTGCTCCACCCCGCGTCGGTGAACACGACTCTACGCGACGATGGCCGGGGAACCTAATCGATTCCCCTCCGCCCTCGAAAACCCCCACAAATCCAGGCAGAAGGCCCGCGGAACGGCGGAAAGGCAGACCGGCCGGGAACGCCGCAGGGCGGCCACCCCCTGAGGGGTGACCGCCCTGCGATCTGTGACCTTGATCTCAGCCGGTGTACGGGCCGTAGTCGTAGTCGTCCAGCGGGACCGCCTGGCCGGAGCCGGCGCCGAAGGGCGACAGGTCGTAGTCGTCGTAGCCGACGGCCGAGTACATCGCGGCCTTGGCCTCCTCGGTCGGCTCGACCCGGATGTTGCGGTAGCGGGGCAGACCCGTACCGGCCGGGATGAGCTTACCGAGGATGACGTTCTCCTTGAGGCCCAGCAGCGGGTCCGACTTGGCGTGGATCGCCGCGTCGGTCAGGACCCGGGTCGTCTCCTGGAAGGAGGCGGCCGACAGCCAGGACTCGGTGGCCAGCGAGGCCTTGGTGATACCCATCAGCTGCGGACGGCCGGAGGCGGGGTGACCGCCCTCGGAGACCACGCGACGGTTCTCGGTCTCGAAGCGGCCGCGCTCGACGAGCTCGCCCGGGAGCAGCTCGGCGTCGCCCGACTCGATGATCGTCACGCGGCGGAGCATCTGCCGGATGATGATCTCGATGTGCTTGTCGTGGATCGACACGCCCTGCGAGTTGTAGACCTTCTGGACCTCGGCGACCAGGTGGATCTGGACGGCACGCTGGCCCATGATCCGCAGCACGTCGTGCGGGTTGGTGGCACCCATGGTCAGCTTCTGGCCGACCTCGACCGCCTCGCCCTCGCTGACGAGCAGCTTCACACGCTTCGAGACCGGGTAGGCGATCTCGTCGGTGCCGTCGTCCGGCGTGACGACCAGCTTGCGGGTCTTCTCGGTGTCCTCGATGCGGACCCGGCCCTGCGCCTCCGAGATCGGGGCCACACCCTTGGGGGTACGGGCCTCGAAGAGCTCGACGACACGCGGCAGACCCTGGGTGATGTCGTCACCCGCCACACCACCGGTGTGGAAGGTACGCATGGTCAGCTGGGTACCGGGCTCACCGATGGACTGGGCGGCGATGATGCCGACCGCCTCACCGATGTCGACCAGCTTGCCGGTGGCCAGCGAACGGCCGTAGCAGAAGGCACAGGTGCCGACGGCCGACTCACAGGTCAGGATCGAGCGGGTCTTGACCTCGCTGATGCCGTGGCGGATCAGCTCGTCGATCAGCACGTCACCGAGGTCGGTGTTGGCGGTGGCAAGGAGCTTGCCGTCCACCGTGATGTCCTCGGCGAGCATGCGGGCGTAGACGCTGGTCTCGACGTCGTCCGTCTTGCGCAGCACGCCGTCCGCACCCACGGTGCCGATGGCGAGCTTCAGGCCGCGCTCGGTGCCGCAGTCCTCCTCGCGAATGATGACGTCCTGCGAGACGTCGACCAGACGACGGGTGAGGTAGCCGGAGTCGGCGGTACGCAGAGCGGTGTCGGCCAGACCCTTACGGGCACCGTGGGTCGAGATGAAGTACTCGAGAACGGTGAGGCCCTCACGGAACGACGCCTTGATGGGACGGGCGATCGTCTCGTTCTTCGCGTTGGACACCAGACCACGCATACCGGCGATCTGACGCATCTGCATCATGTTTCCTCGAGCGCCCGAGTCCACCATCATGAAGATGGGGTTGGTCTTCTCGAAGTTGGCGTTCATCGCCTCGGCGACCTCGTTGGTCGCCCGGGTCCAGATGCCGATGAGCTCCTGCTTGCGCTCGTCGTTGGTGATCAGACCGCGCTCGTACTGCTTCTGGATCTTCTCGGCCTGCGCTTCGTAGCCCTCGAGGATCTGGGCCTTCTGCGGCGGGACGACGACGTCCGAGATCGAGACGGTGACACCCGAGCGGGTCGCCCAGTGGAAACCGGACGCCTTCAGGTTGTCCAGGGTCGCCGCGACGACGACCTTGGGGTAGCGCTCCGCCAGGTCGTTGACGATCGCGGAGAGCTGCTTCTTGCCCACCTCGTAGTCGACGAACGGGTAGTCCTCGGGCAGCAGCTCGTTGAAGAGCGCGCGGCCCAGGGTGGTGCGCAGGCGGAAGGACTCGCCCTCGAACCAGGCCGACTGACCGTCCTCGTCGACCGGCGGGGTCCAGCCGCGGGGCGGGACGGTGCCGATCGGCAGGCGGACGTCGATGACGGCCTGGACGTCCAGCTCCTTGGCGTCGAAGGCCATGACGGCCTCGGCGGTCGAGGAGAAGGAGCGGCCGGCGCCCTTGACGTTCTCACGGTCCGAGGTCAGGAAGAACAGACCCAGCACCATGTCCTGGGTCGGCATGGTGACGGGGCGACCGTCGGCCGGCTTCAGGATGTTGTTCGAGGACAGCATCAGGATGCGGGCCTCGGCCTGCGCCTCCGCGGAGAGCGGCAGGTGGACGGCCATCTGGTCACCGTCGAAGTCCGCGTTGAACGCGGTGCAGACGAGCGGGTGGATCTGGATGGCCTTGCCCTCGACCAGCTGCGGCTCGAAGGCCTGGATGCCGAGGCGGTGCAGGGTGGGTGCACGGTTCAGCAGGACCGGGTGCTCGGCGATGACCTCTTCGAGCACGTCCCACACGACCGGGCGGGCGCGCTCGACCATGCGCTTGGCCGACTTGATGTTCTGCGCGTGGTTCAGGTCGACCAGGCGCTTCATCACGAACGGCTTGAAGAGCTCCAGCGCCATGGCCTTCGGCAGACCGCACTGGTGCAGCTTGAGCTGCGGGCCGACGACGATGACCGAACGGGCCGAGTAGTCGACTCGCTTGCCGAGCAGGTTCTGGCGGAAACGACCCTGCTTGCCCTTCAGCATGTCGCTGAGGGACTTCAGCGGGCGGTTGCCCGGACCGGTGACCGGACGGCCGCGGCGGCCGTTGTCGAACAGCGCGTCGACGGCCTCCTGGAGCATGCGCTTCTCGTTGTTCACGATGATCTCGGGCGCGCCGAGGTCGAGAAGCCGCTTCAGGCGGTTGTTGCGGTTGATGACGCGGCGGTACAGGTCGTTCAGGTCGGAGGTCGCGAAGCGGCCACCGTCCAGCTGCACCATCGGACGCAGGTCCGGCGGGATGACCGGGACGCAGTCCAGCACCATGCCGTTGGGCTTGTTGGTGGTCTGCAGGAACGCGGAGACGACCTTGAGGCGCTTGAGCGCACGGGTCTTCTTCTGGCCCTTGCCGGTGCGGATGATCTCGCGCAGACGCTCGGACTCCTCCGCCAGGTCGAAGGTCTCGAGGCGGTCCTTGAGGGCCGCCGCGCCCATCGAGCCGGAGAAGTAGGTGCCGAAGCGGTCGCGCAGCTCGCGGTAGAGCAGCTCGTCGCCCTCGAGGTCCTGGACCTTGAGGTTCTTGAAGCGGGCCCACACCTCGTCGAGGCGGTCGAGCTCGCGCTGCGCGCGGTCGCGCAGCTGCTTCATCTCGCGCTCGGCACCCTCGCGCACCTTGCGGCGCACGTCGGCCTTGGCGCCCTCGGCCTCCAGCTCGGCCAGGTCGGTCTCGGCCTTCTTGGCACGGCCTTCGAGGTCGGAGTCGCGGCGGTTCTCGATCTGCTGGCGCTCGACCGAGACGTGCGCCTCCAGGGACGGGAGGTCGCGCTGGCGGCGCTCGTCGTCCACCCAGGTGATCATGTAGGCGGCGAAGTAGATGACCTTCTCGAGGTCCTTCGGCGCCAGGTCGAGCAGGTAGCCCAGGCGGGACGGGACACCCTTGAAGTACCAGATGTGGGTGACCGGGGCGGCCAGCTCGATGTGGCCCATCCGCTCACGGCGCACCTTGGCGCGGGTCACCTCGACGCCGCAGCGCTCACAGATGATGCCCTTGAAGCGGACGCGCTTGTACTTACCGCAGTAGCACTCCCAGTCCCGGGTGGGGCCGAAGATCTTCTCGCAGAAGAGCCCGTCCTTTTCCGGCTTCAGGGTGCGGTAGTTGATGGTCTCCGGCTTCTTGACCTCGCCGTGCGACCACTGGCGGATGTCGTCGGCGGTGGCCAGGCCGATGCGGAGCTCGTCGAAGAAGTTGACGTCAAGCACTGGTCGTCAAGCCCTCTTTCGTAAGTCGAGAGTCGTTCATGTGGTCTGAGGGGGGCCTGGGGGCGGGCCGGCTGCTCAGCGGGCAGCCGGCCCAACCTCCGTCAGACCTCTTCGACGCTGCTCGGCTCGCGCCGGGACAGGTCGATGCCGAGCTCCTCGGCGGCGCGGAACACGTCCTCGTCGGAGTCCCGCATCTCGATGGACTGGCCGTCCGAGGACAGCACCTCCACGTTGAGGCAGAGCGACTGCATTTCCTTGATGAGAACCTTGAAGGACTCGGGAATGCCGGGCTCGGGGATGTTCTCGCCCTTGACGATGGCCTCGTAGACCTTCACGCGGCCGAGCACGTCGTCGGACTTGATGGTGAGCAGCTCCTGCAGCGCGTAGGCCGCGCCGTACGCCTCAAGGGCCCACACCTCCATCTCACCGAAGCGCTGACCACCGAACTGCGCCTTACCACCGAGCGGCTGCTGGGTGATCATCGAGTACGGGCCGGTCGAGCGGGCGTGCAGCTTGTCGTCGACCAGGTGGTGCAGCTTGAGGATGTACATGTAGCCGACCGAGACCGGCATCGGGAACGGCTCACCGGAGCGGCCGTCGAACAGCCGGGCCTTGCCGGTGGAGTTCACCAGGCGCTCACCGTCACGGGTGAGGGTGGTGTTGTCCAGCAGGCCGGTGATCTCGTCCTCGCGGGCGCCGTCGAAGACCGGGGTGGCGAGGTTGGTGCCGCCCTGGACGGTGTCGGCGCCGATCGCCTGCAGGCGCTGGGCCCACTCGTCGGCGAGGCCGGAGACGTCCCAGCCCTGCTTGGCGAGCCACCCGAGGTGAATCTCCAGGACCTGCCCGGGGTTCATTCGGGACGGGACACCCAGCGGGTTGAGGATGATGTCGACCGGGGTGCCGTCCTCCAGGAACGGCATGTCCTCGACCGGCAGGATCTTCGAGATGACGCCCTTGTTGCCGTGGCGGCCGGCGAGCTTGTCACCGTTGGTGATCTTGCGCTTCTGGGCCACGTAGACGCGGACCAGCTGGTTCACGCCCGGGGGCAGCTCGTCGCCCTCTTCGCGGTCGAAGACGCGGACGCCGATGACCTTGCCGGACTCACCGTGCGGCACCTTCAGCGAGGTGTCGCGGACCTCACGGGCCTTCTCACCGAAGATCGCGCGGAGCAGGCGCTCCTCCGGGGTGAGCTCGGTCTCGCCCTTGGGCGTGACCTTGCCGACCAGGATGTCGCCGGTGACGACGTCGGCGCCGATCCGGATGATGCCGCGCTCGTCGAGGTCCGCGAGGACCTCCTCGGAGACGTTCGGGATGTCCCGGGTGATCTCCTCGGGGCCGAGCTTGGTGTCACGGGCGTCGACCTCGTGCTCCTCGATGTGGATCGAGGAGAGGACGTCGTCCTGCACGAGGCGCTGCGACAGGATGATCGCGTCCTCGTAGTTGTGACCCTCCCACGACATGAACGCCACGAGCAGGTTCTTGCCGAGGGCCATCTCGCCGGAGTCGGTGCAGGGGCCGTCGGCCAGCACCTGGTTGACCTCGACCCGGGAGCCCTCGTCCACGAGCACCTTCTGGTTGAAGGCGGTGCCCTGGTTGGAGCGGGTGAACTTGGCGGCCCGGTACGTGGTGTAGGTGCCGTCGTCGTTGGCCACGGTGACGTAGTCGGCCGAGACCTCCTGGACCACGCCCGACTTCTCGGCGGTGATCACGTCGGCGGCGTCGACCGCGCAGCGGTACTCCATGCCGGTGCCGACCAGCGGGGCCTCGCTCTTCAGCAGCGGCACCGCCTGGCGCATCATGTTCGAGCCCATGAGCGCGCGGTTGGCGTCGTCGTGCTCGAGGAACGGGATCATGGCGGTCGCGACCGACACCATCTGGCGCGGCGAGACGTCCATGTAGTCGATCTCGGTGCCCGGGATGTAGTCGATCTCGCCGCCACGGCGGCGGACCAGGACACGCGGCTCGGCGAAGGTCAGCTCCGGCGTCAGCGGGGCGTTGGCCTGCGCGATGACGTAGCGGTCCTCCTCGTCGGCGGTGAGGTAGTCGACCTGCTCGGTCACGGCACCGTCGACGACCTTGCGGTACGGGGTCTCGATGAAGCCGAAGGCGTTGACCCGGCCGTACGAGGCCAGCGACCCGATCAGACCGATGTTCGGGCCTTCCGGGGTCTCGATCGGACACATGCGGCCGTAGTGCGAGGGGTGCACGTCACGGACCTCGAAGCCGGCGCGCTCACGGGAGAGACCGCCGGGACCGAGTGCGGACAGACGGCGCTTGTGGGTCAGGCCCGACAGCGGGTTCGTCTGGTCCATGAACTGCGACAGCTGGCTGGTGCCGAAGAACTCCTTGATGGAGGCGACGACCGGCCGGATGTTGATCAGGGTCTGCGGCGTGATCGCCTCGACGTCCTGGGTCGTCATGCGCTCGCGCACGACGCGCTCCATACGGGCGAGACCCGTACGGACCTGGTTCTGGATGAGCTCGCCGACGTTGCGCAGGCGGCGGTTGCCGAAGTGGTCGATGTCGTCGACCTCGACCACGATGTCGCGGCCGGCGCCGTCCTGCCACTCGGTCTCGCCCGCGTGCAGCTTCACCAGGTACTTGATCGCACCGATGATGTCGGGCTCGGTGAGCACGCCGGAATCCAGCGACTCGGCGTTGCCCAGCTTGCGGTTGACCTTGTAGCGACCGACCTTCGCGAGGTCGTAGCGCTTCGGGTTGAAGTAGAGGTTCTCGAGCAGCGTCTGCGCGGCCTCACGGGTCGGCGGCTCGCCGGGGCGCAGCTTGCGGTAGATGTCGAGCAGCGCGTCGTCCTGGCCCTGGGTGTGGTCCTTCTCCAGGGTGGCGCGCATCGACTCGTACTCGCCGAACTCCTCGAGAATCATCTCGTTGGTCCAGCCGAGAGCCTTCAGCAGCACGGTGACGGACTGCTTGCGCTTGCGGTCGATGCGGACGCCGACCATGTCGCGCTTGTCGATCTCCATCTCCAGCCAGGCACCACGCGAGGGGATGACCTTGCAGGAGTAGATGTCCTTGTCGGACACCTTGTCCAGGGTGGAGTCGAAGTACACACCCGGGGAGCGGACGAGCTGCGACACGACGACACGCTCGGTGCCGTTGATCACGAACGTGCCCTTGTGGGTCATGAGCGGGAAGTCGCCCATGAAGACCGTCTGAGACTTGATCTCACCGGTCTCGTTGTTGGTGAACTCGGCCGTGACGAAGAGCGGGGCCGCGAACGTGAAGTCGCGGTCCTTGCACTCGTCAATGGAGTTCTTCGGCGGCTCGAAACGGTGGTCGCGGAAGGTCAGCGACATCGACCCGCTGAAGTCCTCGATCGGGGAGATCTCCTCGAAGATCTCCTCCAGACCGGACTTCGTGGGGACGTCCTGACCACTCTCCAGGGCCGCCTCGACCCGGGACTTCCAGGCCGCGTTGCCGAGCAGCCAGTCAAAGCTCTCGGTCTGCAGGGCCAGGAGGTTGGGTACCTCGAGGGGCTCCTTGATCTTCGCGAACGAGACGCGGAGCGGGGCGGTGGATGCGGCGGAATTGTTCGAGGCGTTGCGCGGCGCGGCCAAGAGGGGGGTCCTTCCGAGGGCTCGGAGCTCACTACGCGCGTACCGGCCGGGCCTTGCCGAGGGAGAACTCCCAGGTCAGGGCAGTGCACGCTCCGGGCGACGAGTCACGGAGCAGCTAACAGGCAGCGCAAAGGGACAGTGTAGCCAAACGGCACACTGCTGTCCAGCTCTGATTCGGAAACCGAATCGGAGACTCCTCCCGGTAGCCGGCGGACGCGTACGCCCACCGGGTACTGCACTCGCCCGGACGATGCCGGGCCCCCACAACTCACGTGGAGTCACTTCCCGCCGGAGCCACTGGTTATGCATCCAGAAGCAAACCAACCGGGCGGACTCGCGCCTTGAGAATCGCGCGCCGCGCCTGGTTCGTCAAGGGCCCGCCTCCGGCGCGGGCCTCGACCTGTCTATCGGCCGAGGAGCCCCCGGCGTTACAGAAGCCGTGGTGGGGGCCACTCTCGATGACAGCGATCACCATACCCGTCCGCACCGACAGTGCCGAGTGCCCTCTCGGCCACACCGGTGGTGGCGGGTCTGCGCGCCCGCCTGGGGCCGGGTACGCGAAAAGGCCGGGCCGACCACCCGCAAGGGTGATCGGCCCGGCCTCAGGCCCCCTCAGAGGGGGCGAGAAGTCACTTGACGGTGACCTTGGCGCCGGCACCCTCGAGGGCGGCCTTGGCCTTCTCGGCAACGTCCTTGGCAACCTTCTCCAGGACCTTGGCACCAGCGGTGTCAACGAGGTCCTTGGCCTCCTTCAGGCCGAGGGAGGTCAGGGTGCGCACCTCCTTGATGACCTGGATCTTCTTGTCGCCGGCACCGTCGAGGATGACGTCGAACTCGTCCTGCTCCTCAACGGCCTCGGCAACGGCGCCCGGGCCGGCGATGCCGGCCACGGCGACCGGGGCGGCCGCGGTGACGTCGAACTTCTCCTCGAAGGCCTTCACGAAGGCAGCGAGCTCGATGAGGGTGAGCTCCTCGAACTGCGCGAGCAGCTCGTCCTGGGACAGCTTCGCCATGATGGCGTCCTTCCACTAAATCGGCAGGTGGTGCCGTATGTACGGGTTGGGCGGGCACGGGCCCGCAGCGAGGCGTGAGCCTGGCCGAATTACTCGGCGGCAGCGTCCTCGGCGGCGGGAGCCGGCGTACCGGCACCGCCCTGCTCGACCTTGTCGCGAAGCGCGTCCACGGTGCGGACGAGCTTCGAGGGCAGGGCCTGGAAGAGCGCGGCAGCCTGAGACTGCTTGCCCTTCATGGCGCCGGCCAGCTTGGCGAGCAGCACCTCGCGGGACTCGAGGTCCGCGAGCTTCTTGATGTCATCGGCGGACAGCGCCTTGCCATCAAGGACACCGCCCTTGATGATCAGAGCGGGGTTCTCCTTGGCGAAGTCACGCAGAGCCTTCGCCGACTCCACCGGGTCACCGGTGACGAAGGCGACAGCCGTCGGACCCGCGAACAGGTCGTCGAGCTCCGTGATCCCGGCCTCGTTGGCCGCAATCTTGGTCAGCGTGTTCTTCACCACGGCGTACTGGGCGTTGTCACCCAGCGAGCGACGCAGGGTCTTGACCTGCTTCACCGTCAGACCGCGGTACTCGGTCAGCACGGCCGCGTTCGAGGCACGGAACTTGTCCGTGATCTCGGCGACGGCTGCAGCCTTGTCGGGCCTTGCCATAGGCGTACGCCTCCTTCCGTGATGTCGAAATCGGGCCGACCGCGAAAGTCGACCATCTGCGCCTCGGACCGACCGGTCGTGCGGAAGGAAAGCTCCTGCGGAAAAGCAGATGAGCCCCGGTGCGCAGGCGCACGGGGCTCAGTACGACCTCGACAGGTCCGCGAACAAACGCGGACCCGGAAGTCCAAGCTCCAAACACTCCTGCGCGGGCTGCCTGCGACGAATCGCAGATCCTTCGGTCCCCGGCACCTTTGCAGGCGCATGGCGACAACCAGCGGTCTTTGGCTTCCGCAACAGTAGCCGGAGCGCACCGCCCGGGGCAAATCGCCCGGGGCGGGCGTCCGGAGGCCGCTCAGCGGGCCAGCGGGGAGGTGCTGCGGGTGCCCGCGTCCACGGTGTCGGCCTCGGCTGGCGCCTGCACCGAGAGGCTGCCGGCGAAGTCGGAGTAGACCACCGAGTCGTCCTGGCGGCCGCTGTCCCCCGTCCCGGTGCGCTGCAGCCTGACCAGCTGGTCCCGGTCGTTCAGCCAGAGGTCCAGGGTCAGCGAGACCGAGCCGCCGGGGGCGAGCGCGGTGCGCAGTCCGTCCCGGCGGGCCTGGCCCAGCTGGGTCTGGGCGGTCGCGTACCGCTCGGCGGTGGTGGTGACCCGGTAGTGCTCGACCGCCGAGTCGTCGAACTTCTCCTCGCCGACGTACTGCGCGTCCACCCCGTCGGCGGTGGCGGCGGCCAGCGCCGCCATCGGGTTGAGCAGGTCGATCAGACCGGCGTACGGGATCTCCCGGTGGCCGTCCTGGCCGGGCGCGCCGGAGAACCGCTCCCAGTGCCTGCCGCCCTGCCGGGCCGCGGTGGCGGCGTCGCCGCCCTGGTAGGCCACGGTGTCCACGACGATCAGCTGCTCGGCCTCGGCCGGGGTGGAGCGGCGGACCTGCAGGGCCGTCTTCGGCAGCCAGAACAGCGGTCCGCCGCCGGCGTCCGCGCCCAGCCGGTAGCTCACCTTGGCCCGGCGGGCGGTCTGCATGGCGAGCTGGGAGGAGAGCAGGACGCCGTGCGGCGACCGGTCGGTGGGCTTGGCCGGGCCGGTCGGGGAGGCGCTGGTCGGGGACGGCGTGCCGGACGGCGCCGGCGGCTCGGAGCCGCCCCCGCCGCAGGCCGTCAGGCCGCTCGCCAGCAGCACGGTGGCCACCGTGGCCGCCAGCCGCTGCCGCACCGCCATGTCCCGTCTCCCCTTCTCCCGGCCGCCGCCGACGGCGACCCTGCTCCGAGCCACCATGCCACCCGGACCCGGGTCGGCCGGTGGCGCCCCCCTCGGCCGGCCCGGCGACTTCACCGGACGCCGGCCGCGCCGGCCGCGACGGCCGGGTCCGCCGGGCCTGCGGTCAGCGCGAGGGCTGCCCGCCGAGAATGATCTTGGTGAAGTCCGCCGCACCGGCGACGTCGCCCGCGGCGGGCGTCTCGATCTTCGGTGCGGCGCCGAGCCCCGAGTACGTGACGATGACGCTCGCCTTCTCGCCGCCCTTGTCGCCGTACTCCTTGAGCCGGACGAGCTCCTGCTTGGCATTGATCCAGAACTCGACGGTCAGCGTCTTGCCGTAGGCCTCCAGGGCCTTCTGGACGCTCGCACGCTGATCGGCCCCGAGCGCGGCGAGCCCCTCGGCCAGCTTGGCGGTGTCCTCGACGGCGCGGTAGTGCGTGGTCTGCACCCCTTCGACCGTCTCCGACCCGAGCTTTTCGGGCTTGCCGGCCTGGGCGGCCGCCGTCAGCTGGAGGACCGGGTTGATCATCTGGGCCATGGTGAGGAACATCCCCGCCATCGGGCCCACCAGCGGGTCCTTGGCGTCGCCCCTGGCCCAGTGCTTGCCGCCGAGCCCGGCCGTCACCTTCGGGCCGCCGCCGAGGAAGACCTCGTCCCCGATGATCCGCGCCTTGGTGCCGCCCTCGGCCTGGCCGGTCAGGTCGGAGGAGGACTTCGGGTGCTGCCATTCGGCCGTCCCGGCGACGTTGTCCTCCTGCGCCACGATCCGCACGCTGCCGTTGCCGGCCTTCTGCATCACCAGGGCCGAGGCGGCCAGGGCGGCCTTCGGGTCCAGGTCGAGCACCTTCCCCCCGACCGCGTCCCCGGCGGCCTTCGGGTCGGCCTTGCCGCCACTGCCGCAGGCCGACAGGCCGGCCACCAGGACGGCAGCCGTGACGGCCACCGAGACCAGACGCACAGCGCCCATGAGAATTCCCCCCGTTGTCAGCTGATCCCGTGATTCCCGTGTTCCCGGACAATCCCCGGCGGACTCTAACGGACGGCCCCGGCGGCCCGGCACCGGGTTTCCCCCGCCCCGCTCACCCCGCCGCGGCCGGTGTCTCCGTCATCGCCCCGGGCTCGGAGACGTCCGTCGTGGTGACCACGGTTCCGCCCGTGCCCTGGGCCGTGGCACGCAGTCGCAGCAGGCGGTCCCCCGGCGCGACCCAGAAGTCGTAGCCGATCGCCGCGACCCCGCGCTCCCGGTAGTAGGCCAGCACCGCGGAGAGCCGCTCGGGGGTGAGCCCCTGGTCGGCCTCGAAGAACTCGGCGACCGGCGCGCTGCCGCGGTAGTGCGCCACCGTGGTCCCCGAGAGCTGCTCGCCGCCGAGCGAGTTGAGCCGCCCCACCAGGGCCATCGCGTGCACCCGGCCGCCCGGGTTGGAGACCAGCCCGCTCAGCCAGCCGCCGGCGTACCCGGCGCCGCCGCCGCGCGGGTCCAGCGACTCGGCCTCGGCCCGCTCCGCCCGCTTCGGCGGCGCGCCGTCGTAGGCGAGGTCGAGCGTGCCGTCCACGGCCCGCAGCCGGCCGGTGCCCCGCTCGTCGGTGACGGTCAGCTCGGCCGCGTCCTGGGATCCCCAGACGAGGGTCCCGGTGGCGGAGCGCCGTCCGGCCGGGCCCTCCTCGACCACCTGGACGCGCGCGCCGCCGGCGTCGTCCAGGGCCTGCGAGGCCGACAGCAGCACCTGCTTGGGCGGCCGGACGGTCGCCGGGGCACCCTCCGGGGTGCGGTCCCCCGAGACGGCCAGCAGGCTGCACGCGGTCAGGGCGCCGGCGAGCAGGAGCAGGGCCGCCCCCGAGGCGGCGGGGCGAGAGGCGGACGGCACGGCACACTCCGGCGGTGGGCTGCAGGCATGTTCCGAACGGATGATCGGACCGGCCGAGCGTACGACGAGCCGTACAACAGTTCCTCCCCCGCCCGGTCTCGATCCGGAAACGGCGACGGGCCCGCACCCCCCGGAGGGGGTACGGGCCCGTCGTACGGACTGCTGCTGCGCCCAGGACGCGGCTACCGGTCGGAGCTGAGGGCTCAGACGGCGGCCGGGTCCTCCTCGACCAGGAGGTTGCGGGTGCGGTTCGGGTCGACCAGGATGCCGGGGCCGATCGTGGTGGAGACCGCGGTCTTCTTGATGTAGCGGCCCTTGGCGGCGGACGGCTTGGCGCGGAGCACCTCGTCCAGCGCGGCGGCGTAGTTCTCGACCAGCTGCTCGTCGGTGAAGGAGGCCTTACCGATGATGAAGTGCAGGTTCGAGTGCTTGTCGACGCGGAACTCGATCTTGCCGCCCTTGATCTCGTTCACGGCCTTGGCCACGTCCGGGGTCACGGTGCCGGTCTTCGGGTTCGGCATCAGGCCACGGGGACCGAGCACGCGGCCGAGGCGGCCGACCTTGCCCATGAGGTCCGGGGTGGCGACGACGGCGTCGAAGTCGAGGCGGCCCTTGGCGACCTCGTCGATGAGCTCGTCGGAGCCGACGATGTCGGCGCCCGCAGCACGCGCGGCCTCGGCACGGTCGCCGGTCGCGAAGACCAGGACCCGAGCGGTCTTACCGGTGCCGTGCGGGAGGATCACGGTGCTGCGGACCATCTGGTCGGCCTTGCGCGGGTCGACGCCCAGACGCATGGCGACCTCGACGGTGCCGTCGAACTTGCTGGTGCTGGTCGCCTTGGCGAGGCGGATGGCCTCGAGGGGGGCGTAGAGGCGGTCGCGGTCGACCTGAGCGTCCGCGGCCTTCAGAGCCTTGCTGCGCTTCACTGCTGCTCCTGAATGGTGAATGGAGTTGTGGTATGCACGGGCCGCGCGGGCCCTACCACAGGGACGAGAAGGGTTCTACCGACGGGTAGATCAGCCCTCGACGGTGATGCCCATCGACCGGGCGGTGCCGGCGATGATCTTCGCCGCCGCGTCCAGGTCGTTGGCGTTCAGGTCGGGCATCTTCACCGTGGCGATGTCGCGGACCTGGGCGCTGGTGAGCTTGGCGACCTTGGTCTTGTGCGGCTCGGCGGAGCCCTTGTCGACACCGGCAGCCTTCAGGATGAGGCGCGCGGCCGGCGGCGTCTTCGTGATGAAGGTGAAGGAGCGGTCGTCGTAGACCGTGATCTCCACCGGCACGATCATGCCGCGCTGCGACTCGGTCGCAGCGTTGTAGGCCTTGCAGAACTCCATGATGTTGACGCCGTGCTGACCCAGCGCGGGGCCGACCGGCGGCGCCGGGTTGGCCGCACCGGCGTTGATCTGGAGCTTGATAAGCCCCGTGACCTTCTTCTTCTTGGGAGGCATTTCTCTCCGGGTCCTTCCGAGAGGTGATTGCTGGTGCGTGCGCAGTCGGGGCGACACCCGGCCAGCACACACATCGGACCAGGCTAACGCGGATGCGCCGCTGGACCAAAACGGATTCGGGGCGGAGCCGTGGCCCCGCCCCGAATCCGAAGCTCTGTACTAGTTCTTCTGGATCTGGTCGAAGGAGAGCTCGACCGGGGTCTCCCGGCCGAAGATCTCGACCAGGCCCTTGACCTTCTTCGAGTCCGGGTTGATCTCGTTGATGGTCGCCTGCAGGGTGGCGAACGGGCCGTCGGTGACGGTGACCGAGTCGCCGACCTCGAAGTCGAGGACCTGGATCTCGCTGGGCTTGACCGGGGAGGGCTTGCCCGCGTCCTTGGCCGCCTGGCGCTCCACGTCGGGGGCGAGCATCTTGACGACCTCGTCCAGGGTCAGCGGGTACGGGTCGTAGGCGTTGCCGACGAAGCCGGTGACACCGGGGGTGTTGCGCACGACGCCCCAGGACTCCGGGGTGAGGTCCATGCGCACCAGGACGTAGCCGGGGAGCTTGTTCTGGCGGATGGTCTTGCGGTCGCCGTTCTTGATCTGGACGACCTCCTCCTGCGGCACCTCGGCCTGGAAGATGTACTCCTCGACGTTCAGCGAGACGGCGCGCTGCTCCAGGTTCTGCTTCACCCGGTTCTCGTAGCCGGCGTAGGTGTGGATCACGTACCACTCGCCCGGCATGAACCGGAGGTCCTCGCGGAACTTGGCGACCGGGTCGACCTCGACGGCCTCCTCGGCCTCCTCGACCTCGGCCTCGGCCTCCTCGGCGCCCTCCTCGTCGGCGGCCTCCTCCGCGGCGGCCTCGTCGACGGCGAGCTCCTCGTCGGACTCCTCGTGCAGCGCGGCCTCCTCGGCCGGCTCGCCGGCCTCGGCCTCGTCGTACGCCTCGACCTCGTCCTCTTCGCTGTCCGCGGCGTCCACGATCTGCTCGGCCGACTCGGCTTCGTCAGCCAGCTCGGCCGCGTCCAGCTCGGCGGCGACATCCGCCTCGCGGACGGTCTCGTCGGCGTCGTACAGGGGGGACTCAGACACGGTGGCTGCTTCTTTCCTGGAGATGGTGAAGGTGGCGCGCTCCGGGCCGCTCCGGCACAGCCCCGCTCCCGCGGGCGCGTCAGGAAAACGACTCGGAGACTTCAACAGTACCGAGTCAACGGTAGCGGCCTCGTACGTTCGGCGCCGACAGCTCGACCCGGACCGAAGAATCGGCCCGGGTCGGGAAGCTGTTTCACAGGTGGTGCGGTTCGGTCAGCCGAAGATCCAGAGGCTCAGCTTGGAGAACCCGTAGTCGAGGCCGGCCACGAAGGCCATCACGACCACGACGAACACGACGACGACGGTCGTGTAGTTGACCAGCTCGTTGCGCGAGGGCCAGACGACCTTGCGCAGCTCGGCGATGATCTGGCGGTAGAACAGCGCGAGCCGGGCGAATGCGCCCATCTTGGCCCGCTTGCCGGACTTCTTGTCGCCGGACCGGTTGGCCCGCTTGCGGTCGCGACGCGACTGCGACTCACCCTCGGCGGGCGTCGTCTCGGCAGCGCCGTCGGCCCCCTCGGGGTTGCCGCTCTCAGGCGTTGCGGTGGAGCCCGTGGTCTCCGTCACTCGTCCTCACCTGAATCCGGGTCCTGCCGAGCGTCACCTGCGTACCCGAGAGGGTACGAGCGGCCGGCGAAAGCGGTGCTGATCGGTGCCCTCTCCGCATCAAGCCCGCTCGCTCTGTGGAGCGAACGGGCTGAATACGGATCAAGCAGCAGGGCAAGAGGGACTTGAACCCCCAACCGCCGGTTTTGGAGACCGGTGCTCTACCAATTGAGCTATTGCCCTACGGTGCCTTGCGGCTCCAGTAGCGACCACCAACCTACCGCATCCCCCACCGCTGTATGCACAGGCAGTGGAAGTTTTGGCTTCTCGGTGGCCGTCGAGCAGTGAGTGTACGTGGTCCGAGGGTGTTTGGTCGAACCTCTTTCTTTCGGGGCCGCCATGTGGACCGGCGCGAACACATGGTGAAACCGCCATGCCCGGTCCGTCCCCGTTCTGCGACGATGCAGGCATGAGCGCTTCCACCCCGCAGCCCGACAGTTCCGTCCGCCCCGCCGACCGCCGCGTCTCCGCCCGGATCGGCGCCATCGCCGAGTCGGCGACCCTCGCGGTCGATGCCAAGGCCAAGGCCCTCAAGGCGGCCGGCCGACCGGTCATCGGCTTCGGCGCCGGCGAGCCGGACTTCCCCACTCCGGACTACATCGTCGAGGCGGCCGTCGAGGCCTGCCGCGACCCGAAGAACCACCGCTACACCCCGGCCGGCGGCCTGCCCGAGCTGAAGGCCGCGATCGCCGCCAAGACGCTGCGCGACTCCGGCTACGAGGTGGACGCCTCGCAGGTGCTGGTGACCAACGGCGGCAAGCAGGCGATCTACGAGGCGTTCGCGGCGATCCTCGACCCGGGCGACGAGGTCATCATCCCGGCGCCGTACTGGACCACCTACCCGGAGTCGGTCCAGCTGGCCGGCGGTGTGCCGGTCGAGGTCGTGTCCGACGAGACCACCGGCTACAAGGTCTCCGTCGAGCAGCTGGAGGCCGCCCGCACCGAGAACACCAAGGTGGTGCTGTTCGTCTCGCCGTCCAACCCGACCGGCGCGGTGTACACCGAGGCCGAGGCCCGGGCGATCGGCGAGTGGGCGCTGGAGCACGGCCTCTGGGTGCTCACCGACGAGATCTACGAGCACCTGGTCTACGGCGACGCCACCTTCACCTCGCTGCCGGCCCTGCTGCCCGCGCTCGCGGACAAGACCATCGTGGTCAACGGCGTGGCCAAGACCTACGCGATGACCGGCTGGCGGGTGGGCTGGGTGATCGGCCCCAAGGACGTCGTCAAGGCCGCGACCAACCTGCAGTCGCACGCCACCTCGAACGTCTCCAACGTCGCGCAGCGCGCCGCGATCGCCGCGGTCAGCGGCGACCTGTCCGCCGTGCACGAGATGCGCACCGCCTTCGACCGGCGCCGCAGGACGATCGTACGGATGCTCAACGAGATCGAGGGCGTCCTGTGCCCCGAGCCCGAGGGCGCGTTCTACGTCTACCCGTCCGTCAAGGCCCTGCTGGGCAAGGAGATCCGCGGCAAGCGCCCGCAGACCTCCGCCGAGCTGGCCACCCTGATCCTGGACGAGGCCGAGGTCGCGGTCGTCCCCGGCGAGGCCTTCGGCACCCCGGGCTACCTGCGGCTGTCCTACGCGCTGGGCGACGCCGACCTGGCCGAGGGCGTCGGCCGGATCCAGAAGCTGCTCGGCGAGGCCCGCGACTGACCTCGCGGCCCGTCCTCGTCAACCACTGACGGGCACCGCCCCCTTCACCCCTTCGAGGGACGTGGAGGGGGCGGTTCCCGTACCGGGTCCGGATGCGGCAGTATCGGCGAATGGAACGCCTGTCACAGCCACGAGACGTCAGGGACCTCCCCAAGGCCCACCTCCACCTGCACTTCACCGGGTCGATGCGCCCGGCCACCCTGCTGGAGCTGGCCGACAAGCACCGGGTGCGGCTGCCGGAGGCGCTCAGCTCCGCCGAGCCGCCCAGCCTGCGGGCGACCGACGAGCGCGGCTGGTTCCGCTTCCAGCGCCTGTACGACACCGCCCGCTCGGTGCTGCGCGACGAGCAGGACATCCGCCGGCTGGTGCTGGAGACCGCCGAGGACGAGCGGCGGGACGGCTCGCGCTGGCTGGAGATCCAGGTCGACCCGACCTCCTACGCGCCCCGGCTCGGCGGTCTGATCCCCGCCCTGGAGCTGATCCTGGACGCCGTGGAGCAGGCCGCCGAGGCCACCGGGGTGGGCATCCGGGTGCTGGTCGCGGCCAACCGGATGAAGTCCCCGATGGACGCCCGCACCCTGGCCCGCCTGGCGGTCCGGTACGCCGACCGCGGCGTGGTCGGGTTCGGCCTCTCCAACGACGAGCGGCGCGGCCTCGCCCGGGACTTCGACCGGGCCTTCGACATCGCCCGTGCCGGCGGGCTGCTGGCCGCCCCGCACGGCGGCGAGCTGGCCGGGCCGGAGTCGGTCCGGGACTGCCTGGACGACCTGGGAGCGGGCCGGATCGGCCACGGCGTCCGGGCCGCCGAGGACCCCCGGCTGATGCAGCGGCTGGCGGACCGCCAGGTCACCTGCGAGGTCTGCCCGTCCTCCAACGTCTCGCTGGGCGTCTACGAGCGGCCCGAGGACGTCCCGCTGCGGAGGCTGTTCGACGCCGGTGTGCCGATGGCGCTGGGCGCCGACGACCCGCTGCTGTTCGGCAGCCGACTGGCCGACCAGTACGACCTGGCCCGGGACGTGCTCGGCTTCGACGACGCGGAGCTCGCCGAGCTGGCCCGCCAGTCGGTGCGCGGCTCGCGCGCCCCGGAGAGCGTGCGCAAGGAGCTGCTGGCGGACATCGACGCCTGGCTGGTGGACGGCCCGGCGTAGCGGCCGCTCACCCTAGAGCTTGACGCCGACCATCACCGGTTCGTTGACCAGCTCGACGCCGAAGGCCGCCCGGACGCCGTCGCGGATCTCCCGGGCGAGGGCCAGCAGATCCTCGGCGGTGGCCGCGCCGCGGTTGGTCAGGGCCAGCGTGTGCTTGCTGGAGAGGGTGGCCGGGCCGCTTCCGTAGCCCTTGCCGAAGCCGGCCTTGTCGATCAGCCAGGCCGCCGAGGTCTTGGTGCGGCCGTCCGGCGCGGGGTAGGCCGGGGCGGTGAGCTCGCGCTCGGCGACCAGGGCCAGGAAGGCGGCGTACTGCTCGCCGGTCAGCACCGGGTTGGTGAAGAAGGAGCCCGCCGACCAGGTGTCGTGGTCCGCCGGGTCGAGCACCATGCCCTTGCCCGAGCGCAGCCGCAGCACGGCCGCGTGGGCCTCGCGCAGGTCGACCGCCTCGCCCTGCTCGACGCCCAGGTGCCGGGCCGTCTCGGCGTAGGCGACCGGGGTGGAGAGCCCGCCGTTGTCCTGCAGGCCGAAGCGGACCCGCAGCACGACGTAGCGGTCCGGGTCGGCCTTGAAGCGGCTGTGCCGGTAGGAGAACTCGCAGGCGGCGTTGGAGAGGGTGACGACCTCGCCGGCCCGGCGGTCGTAGGCGACCACCCCGGTGACGGACTGCGCCACCTCCTGGCCGTACGCGCCGACGTTCTGGACGGGCGTGGCGCCGGCCGAGCCGGGGATGCCGGCCAGGAACTCGATGCCGGCCAGACCGTGCTCCAGCACCGTCCTGGTCACCGCGTCGGCCCAGACCTCGCCGGCCGCCAGCTCCAGCTCCGGGCCGTCCAGCGTGAAGCCGGTGGTCGCGATCCGCAGCACCGTGCCGGGGTAGCCGGCGTCGCCGATCACCAGGTTGGAGCCGCCGCCGAGGACCAGCAGCGGCTCGCCGGCCGCATCGGCCTCGCGGACGGCGGCGACCACCTCGTCGTCGGTGGTCGCGGTCACCAGCCGCCGGGCCGGGCCGCCGAGCCTGAGGGTGGTCAGCGGGGCGAGGGGGGCGTCGAGTTCTACCAGCACGCCCCCAGCGTACGGGGAACGGACCCGGGTGCAGCTCCCTCCCCGGGTCCGTTCCCGGCCGTGCGGGCCGGTCAGGCCGTTCGGGCCGTTCGGGCCGGTCAGGCCAGCCGGACGACGGCGCGGGACATGCCCAGCACCTTCTGGCCGCCGTAGGTCGCCAGCAGGTCGACCTGCACCCGGCGGTCGTCCAGCAGCTTGGCCACCTTGGCGGTGACGTCGATCACGGAGCCGACGCCGTCGTCGGGCACCGGCACCGGGCGGGTGAAGCGCACGCCGTACTCGACCACCGCGGCCGGGTCGCCGACCCAGTCGGTGACCACCCGGATCGCCTCGGCCATGGTGAACATGCCGTGGGCGATGACGTCCGGCAGGCCCACCTCCCGGGCGAACCGCTCGTTCCAGTGGATCGGGTTGAAGTCGCCGGAGGCGCCCGCGTACTGCACCAGCGCGGCGCGCGTCACCGGGAAGGACTGCGCCGGCAGCTCGGTGCCGACCGCGACCTCGTCGTAGCTGATCGCCATCGTGTTACTCCCCCGCCTCGTCGGCGGCCCGGGCCACCAGGGTCATGACCGACGTCACCACGTGCTCGCCGCTCTCGTCCGTGACCTCGCCGCGCACGGTGAGCACGTCGTTGCCCGCGAGCGACTTGATGTTGTCGATGGTCACCACGACCGAGAGCCGGTCGCCGGCCCGCACCGGGCGGGTGTAGGCGAACTTCTGGTCGCCGTGCACCACCCGGCTGTAGTCCAGGCCCAGCTGCGGGTCGGCGACGACCTGGCCGGCGGCGCCGTAGGTGAGCACGAACGGGAAGGTCGGCGGGGCGATCACGTCCGGGTGGCCGAGCGCCTTGGCCGCCTCCGGGTCGCTGTACGCCGGGTTGGCGTCGCCCACGGCGACGGCGAACTCGCGGATCTTCTCCCGGCCGACCTCGTACGGCTCGGTGGGCGGGTACGTCCGCCCGATGAAGGAGGGGTCGAGTGCCACGGGCAACTCCTCGTACTGTCCGGTGGTGACGACGACGGGTAGCAAAAAAACTCCGGGCCGCACCCCAAGAGGGATGCGGCCCGGAGTCGGAGACCTGTTTCACACAGGCCCGGTGACACCTGAGAGGGGTCAGCGGGTCTCGCGGTGCGCGGTGTGCGAGTTGCAGCGGGGGCAGTGCTTCTTCATCTCAAGACGGTCCGGGTCGTTACGCCGGTTCTTCTTGGTGATGTAGTTCCGCTCCTTGCACTCCACGCAGGCCAGCGTGATCTTCGGGCGGACATCGGTGGCAGCCACGGGAGTGCCTTCCTTGGACAATGAATAAGAACACAACAAGAGTAGCCGACCGGGAGTGCGATCTCCCGACCGACTACGCGGGGTAGCGGTGACCGGACTTGAACCGGTGACACAGCGATTATGAGCCGCTTGCTCTACCAACTGAGCTACACCGCCACAGTGATCCGCAGCACAGCCGAAGCTGACTCCTTCTCACCAGAGCCCCCATGCGGAATCGAACCGCAGACCTTCTCCTTACCATGGAGACGCTCTACCGACTGAGCTATAGGGGCGAACGAGGAAGAGATTACACGTTCCGCGCCCAGAGGTGAAATCCGTATCCCGCAGGGAAGACCGCAGGTCGGCGGGCCGCACGGACGAACGATCCAAGGCCGGGCGTTCGACCGGCCCGCACCGGGCACGGCCCGACCCGATACGACTTTTGCCCGCCTCCCGGCAGGCCGCGCCCGGGCGCCATAGGCTCGACGCTCATCGATCGTGACAGGCCGGGACCAGGCCGGACCGGGATCCGGACAGGCCAGGACCGGTCCGACCAGCGGCCGACCGGGCCAGGGGCAGAAGGAGCCGGGCGATGGACAACGCACCCTCCGACGGACCGCATCCCGGCCCCGGCCCGGCCGCCAACCCGCTCGGCCACGGCCCGGTCCTGCTGCTCACCGGCGCCCGGCTCGCCGACGGCCGGGTGGTGGACGTCCGGATCAGCGGCGACCGGATCCAGGCCGTCGGCACCGCCGGCAGCCTCGGCCCGATGCCCGCCCTGCCCGGCGCGCCCACCGCCACCACCGGCGCCCGGATCGACCTCGGCGGCTACCTGCTGCTGCCGGCCCCCGCCGAGGCGCACGCCCACTACGACGTGGCCTTCTCCGCCGCGCTGGCCACCCCGCCCCCGGAGACCGCCGCCGACCTCACCCGCCGGGTCACCGAGGCCGCGCTCACCTCGCTCGGCTACGGCGCCACCGCCCAGCGCACCCACGTGCGGATCGGCGACGTGCACGGGCTGCGCCGGCTGGAGGCCGTGCTGACCGCCCGGCAGGCGCTGCGCGGGCTGGCCGAGCTTCAGGCGGTCGCCATGCCCCGGCTGCTCACCGGCCTGGCCGGCGCGGACGGCCGGGCGCAGCTGCGCGACGCGCTGAAGCTGGGCGCCACCGCCGCCGGCGGCTGCCCGGAGCTGGACCCCGACCCCGCGGGGTACGTCCACCTGCTGCTGGAGGCCGCCCGGGAGGCGGACTGCCCGGTCGACCTGCACACCACCGCCGCCGACTCGGCGCAGCTGGCCCGGCTGGCGAGCGCGCTGGCGCCGCTGCGGCCGCGGGTGGCCCTGGGGCCGTGCGGGGCACTGGCGCCGGGCGGCTCGGGCGTGCTGGCCAGCAGCGGGGTGCGGGTGGTCTGCCTGCCGCAGAACGGCTGCTGCACCGGGCTGGAGGGCCGCTCGGCGGGGTTGCGGCCGGGGCTGCTGCGCGAGCTGGCGACGGCCCGGGTGCCGCTGGCGGCGGGCAGCGGCTCGCTGCGCGACGGGGCCAACCCGGTCGGGCGGGCGGATCCGCTGGAGGCCGCGTACCTGCTGGCGGCCGGCGGGGCGCTGGACCCGGACGCGGCGTACGACGCGGTGGCGAACCAGGCGCGGGCGGTGCTTGGGCTGCCGCCGGTCAGGGTGGACGCCGGGTTCCCGGCGGAGCTGCTGGCGGTGCGCGGGGACAGCCTGGCGGGGGCGCTCGCGGGCGGGCACAGCCGACTGGTGGTGCACAGCGGACGGATCGTCAGCAGGACCAGTGCGGTACGGGAGTTCGCCGACACGGTGGCGCTGGCGCTGCCCCGGCAGTCGGGGAGCGCCGGAGGCGGCTAGTGCCGCCGGCGCCGGTGGCGCGCGGTCAGGGCTCGTAGCGGTAGCCGATCCCCGGTTCGGTGATCAGGTGGCGGGGGCGGCCCGGGTCGCGCTCCAGCTTGCGGCGCAGGCCGGCCAGGTAGACCCGCAGGTAGTTGCCGCGATCCTCCTGCCCCGGGCCCCAGACCTCGCGCAGGATCTGCCGCCCGGGCACCAGCCGGCCCGGGTGGGCGAGCAGCAGGATGAGGATCCGCCATTCGGTGGGGGTGAGCCGTACCGGGCCCCCGGGGCCGGTGACGGTGGTGGCGGCGAGGTCCACGGTGTGGTCGCCGATCACCGGGGCGGGCGGGGCCAGGCCGCCCGGCGGACGGCGCAGGACGGCCCGCAGCCGGGCCAGCAGTTCCTCCATCAGGAAGGGCTTGGTGAGGTAGTCGTCGGCGCCGGCGTCGAGCGCGCCGACCTTGTCGGCGGCGTCGCTGCGGCCGGAGAGCACGATGATCGGCACGGCGCTGCGGCTGCGCAGGCCGCGGATGACCTCCATGCCGTCGAGGTCGGGCAGGCCGAGGTCGAGCAGCACGGCGTCCGGCGCGGTGCGCGCGGCGCGGTCCAGGGCCTCGCCGCCGCTGGCGGCCGTGCGGACGGCGTACCGGCGGGCGCTGAGGTTGATCCGCAGGGTGCGCAGCAGCGCCGGTTCGTCGTCGACGATCAGGATCTCGCTCATGCGGGTGCTCCTCCCGGGCCTCCCGGCTGTGCGGCGGGCAGGGTGAGCAGCATGGTGGTGCCGCCGCCGGGGGTGTCCTCGACCTCCAGGCTGCCGCCCATGGCCTCGGCGAGGCCGCGGGAGAGCGCGAGCCCCAGGCCGACGCCGGTGGTGTTGTCGGTGTCGCCGAGGCGCTGGAAGGGCAGGAAGACGCGGTCGCGGTCCTCGGGGGCGATGCCCGGTCCGCGGTCGACGACGCGGATCTCGACCCGGTTCTGGTGGTGGCTGGCGGCGACCAGGACGGGTGCGCCGGGGGCGTTGTGGCGCAGGGCGTTGGTGATGACGTTGGCGAGGACGCGTTCGAGCAGCGGCGGGTCGGCGAGGACGGCGGGCGCGGTGTCCAGGTCGAGCGGCTGGACCGGCGCGTAGGGGTCGGGGAGGGTGTCGAGGGCGCGGGGCAGGATCTCGTCGAGGTGGGTCTCGGCGAGGTGCAGGGTGAGGGCGCCGGCCTGGAGGCGGCTCATGTCGAGCAGGTTGTCGACCAGCCGGGTGAGCTTGACCAGGGACTCGTCGGCGGTGGCGAGGAGTTCGGCCTGGTCCTCGGGCGAGAACTCGACGTCGGGGCTGCGCAGCGAGCCGACCGAGGCGAGGGCGGCGGCGAGCGGGGTGCGCAGGTCGTGGCTGACCGCGGCGAGCAGGGCGGTGCGCATCCGGTCGGCGGCCTTGATCGGCTCGACCTCGGCGGCGACGGTGGCGAGCCGGTCGCGTTCCCGGGCGGCGGCGACGTGGGCGGCGAAGGCGGTGAGCACGCGCTGGTCGGCGGCGGGCAGCCGGCGGCCGGTCAGGACCAGGACGGCGTCGGCGCCGACCGGGACTTCGGTGGCCTCCCCCTCGCCCGCGGGTGCGCCCTCGTCGTCGCTGCGGGCCAGCACCTCGCCGCCGGTGCGTTCCAGCAGGGCGACGGAGTTCATGCCGAAGGCCGTCCGGGACTTGTCCAGCAGGGCGGGCAGGGCGTCGGCGCCGCGCAGCACGCTGCCGGCCAGGGTGCTGAGGGTCTCGGCCTCGGCGGTGGCCCGGGCGGCGCGGGAGGTGAGCCGGCTCGCGTGGTCGACCACGGTCGAGACGGCGAGGGCGACGGCGGCGAAGACGATCAGGGCGACGATGTTGTTGGTCTCGCCGATGGTCAGGGTGTGGACGGGCGGGATGAAGAAGTAGTTCAGCAGCACCGAGGCGACCACGGAGGCGAGCAGCGCCGAGGTGGCGCCGCCCAGCAGGGCGACGACGACCACGCCGAGCTGGAAGATCAGCGCGTCGGTGGTGAGGTTGACGGTGTCGTGGGCCTGCGAGAGCACGGCGGTGAGCAGCCAGGGGACGACCAGCCCGGAGAGGTAGCCGGCGATGGTGCGGCGCGTGGAGTGCCGGCGGCCGAGCGAGGGCAGTCGGCCGCGGCCGGTGAACTCGTGGGTGACCATGTGGACGTCGATGTCCTCGGAGGCGTCCACCGTGGTCTCGCCGATGCCGGGGCCGGTGAGGAAGCGGGTGATCCGGCCGCGCCGGCTGGTGCCGAGGACCAGCTGGGTGGCGTCGTGGGCGCGGGCGAAGGCGAGCAGCGCGGTGGGGATGTCGTCCCCGACCACCACGTGGTAGCCGCCGCCGAGGGTCTCGACGAGCTGGCGCTGCTGGGCGAGGGCGCCGGAGGAGGCGCCGGCCAGGCCGTCGCTGCGGGTGACGTGGACGGCGAGCAGGTCGCCGCCGGCCGTGCGGTCGGCGATCCGGGCGGCGCGGCGGACGAGGGTCTCGCCCTCGGGGCCGCCGGTGAGGGCGACCACGACGCGTTCGCGGGTCTCCCAGACGCGGTCGATGTTGTGGCTGGCCCGGTAGTCGCGCAGGCCCTCGTCGACCCGCCCGGCCACCCAGAGCAGGGCGAGCTCGCGCAGGGCGGTCAAGTTGCCGACCCGGAAGTAGTTGGAGAGCGCGGCGTCCACCTTCTCCGCCTTGTAGACGTTGCCGTGGGCCATCCGGCGGCGCAGCGCCTGGGGGGCCATGTCGACGAGCTCGATCTGGTCGGCCCGGCGGACCACCTCGTCCGGGACGGTCTCGCGCTGGGGGATGCCGGTGATCTTCTGGACGACGTCGTTCAACGACTCCAGGTGCTGGATGTTGACGGTGGTGATGACGTCGATCCCGGCGTCCAGCAGGTCCTCGACGTCCTGCCAGCGCTTGGCGTTGCGGCCGCCGGGGATGTTGGTGTGGGCCAGCTCGTCGACCAGCACCACGGCGGGCCGCCGGGCGAGGACGGCGTCGAGGTCCATCTCCTCGAACTCGGCGTCCCGGTAGGAGCGGAGGGTGCGGGGGACGGCCTCCAGGGCGCCGATCATGGACTCGGTGTGCCGGCGCCCGTGGCACTCGATGTACCCGACCACGACGTCCGCGCCGCGCTCCCGTCTGCGCCCGGCCTCGTCCAGCATCCGGTAGGTCTTGCCGACACCGGGGGCGGAACCGAGGTACACCCTCAGCCTGCCGCGGCGGTGCACGGTGCCGGGGGTGAGGTCGCGGGCCATGGGCGCTGCTCTTTCGTCTGCTGCTTCGTCTGACGGGGTCGGGACGCGCGGCCGACCCGGGCGCGGGGGCGCTGCCCCGGCCCGGGTCGGCCTGCTTCACTCGTTCAGCCGGTCGGCCGTCACTTCTGTTCCGCCAGAGCGGTGTTGAGCCGGACGATGTTGACGCCCTCGCCGCCGAGGAAGCCGAGGGAGCGGCCCTCGGTGTACTTCGCGACGAGCCCGTCCAGCGTCTGGGTCGACAGGTTGCGGGCCTTGGCGACCCGGGCGACCTGCTCCCTGGCGTAGGCCACCGAGACGTGCGGGTCGAGGCCGGAGCCGGAGGCGGTGACGGCGTCCACCGGGACGCTCGCCGGGTCGACCCCGTCGAACGCGGCGACGGCGGCGCGCCGGGCCTCGACCGTCTTGGCGAGGTCCTCGCTGTTCGGGCCCAGGTTGGAGGCGCCGGAGGCCTTCGGGTCGTAGCCGTTGGCGGAGGGTCGGGGCTGGAACCACTGCGGGTCCGGCCTGGCCTCCTCGTCGGCGTCGTCGGGGTTCTGCTTGGGCAGGTCGTAGCTCTGGCCCAGCAGGCTGGAGCCGATCTCCTTGCCGTCGGCGGTCCTCACGATGGAGCCGTTGGCCTTGTCGCCGAAGGCGGCCTGGCCGATGCCGGCGATCAGCAGCGGGTAGGCGAGGCCGAGGATCACCGTCATCACCAGCAGCATCCGCAGTGCGGTGAAGTGCGTGCGCACGGTGGTGGGCAGGGGCTTGGACATGATGCGTTCCTCCTTTCCGTGGATCAGCTGAGGCCGGGGATGAACTGGACGACGAGGTCGATCAGCTTGATCCCGACGAAGGGGACCACCAGGCCGCCGAGGCCGTAGACCCCGATGTTGCGGCGAAGCAGTGAACTCGCGTCGGACGGGCGGTACTTGACGCCGCGCAGGGCGAGCGGGATGAGGCCGACGATGACCAGGGCGTTGAAGACGACGGCCGAGGTGATCGCGGACTGGGGGCTGTGCAGGCCCATGATGTTGAGCTTGTCCAGGCCCGGGTGGACCGCCGCGAACATCGCCGGGATGATCGCGAAGTACTTGGCGACGTCGTTGGCGATCGAGAACGTGGTCAGGGCGCCGCGGGTGATCAGGAGCTGCTTGCCGATCTCGACGATCTCGATCAGCTTGGTGGGGTTGGAGTCGAGGTCGACCATGTTGCCGGCCTCCTTGGCCGCCATGGTCCCGGTGTTCATCGCGACGCCGACGTCGGCCTGGGCGAGCGCGGGGGCGTCGTTGGTGCCGTCCCCGGTCATCGCGACCAGCTTGCCGCCCTCCTGCTCCTTCTTGATCAGGGCCATCTTGTCCTCGGGCGTGGCCTCGGCGAGGAAGTCGTCCACGCCGGCCTCCTGCGCGATCGCCCGGGCGGTCAGCGGGTTGTCGCCCGTGATCATGATGGTCTTGATGCCCATCCGGCGCAGTTCGTCGAACCGCTCCTTCATGCCCTCCTTGACCACGTCCTTGAGGTGGATCACGCCCAGGGCCCTGGGGGCGGCGGTGCCGATCCGGGAGGCGACGAGCAGCGGGGTGCCGCCCGCGGCGGAGATGCCGTCGACCAGGTCGGCGACGTCCCTGCCGACCGTGCCGCCGTTCTCCGTCACCCAGTTGGTGACCGAGCCCGCCGCGCCCTTGCGCACCGAGTGGACCTCCTCGGCCTCCTCCAGGTCGACGCCGGACATCCGGGTCTGCGCGGTGAACGGCACCCAGGTGGCGTGCGTCAACTCGCCCTGGGCGCGGGCCCGCAGGCCGTACCCGGTCTTGGCGAGGACGACGATCGAGCGGCCCTCCGGCGTCTCGTCGGCGAGCGAGGACAGCTGGGCGGCGTCCGCCAGCTCGTCGACCGTGACGCCGGTGGCCGGCTGGAACTCGGCGGCCTGGCGGTTGCCCAGGGTGATGGTGCCGGTCTTGTCGAGGAGCAGGGTGTTGACGTCGCCGGCGGCCTCGACGGCGCGCCCGGACATCGCCAGCACGTTGCGCTGCACCAGCCGGTCCATGCCCGCGATGCCGATCGCGGAGAGCAGCGCGCCGATGGTGGTCGGGATGAGCGCCACGATCAGGGCGACCAGCACGATCATCGACTGCGGGGCGCCCGCGTAGGTGGCCATCGGCTGCAGGGTGACGACCGCGATCAGGAAGACGATCGTCAGCGAGGCCAGCAGGATGTTCAGCGCGATCTCGTTCGGCGTCTTCTGCCGGGCCGCGCCCTCGACCAGGGCGATCATGCGGTCGATGAAGGTCTTGCCGGGCTCGGAGGCGATCTTCACCACGATCCGGTCGGACAGCACCTTGGTGCCGCCGGTCACCGCACTGCGGTCGCCGCCGGACTCGCGGATCACCGGAGCGGACTCGCCGGTGATCGCCGACTCGTCCACCGAGGCGACGCCCTCGACCACGTCCCCGTCCCCCGGGATGACCTGTCCGGCCTCGACCACCACGTGGTCACCGAGCCGCAGCGCGGTGCCGGAGACCTCCTCCTCGGCCCGGCTCCCCGGCCAGCCGGTGAGCCGGCGGGCCATGGTGTCGGACTTGGTCTTGCGCAGGGTGTCCGCCTGCGCCTTGCCGCGGCCCTCGGCCACGGCCTCGGCCAGGTTGGCGAACACGGTGGTCAGCCAGAGCCAGACGGTGATCGACCAGGCGAACACCGACGGGTCCGCGATCGCGGCGACGGTGGTGACCACCGAGCCGACCTCGACCACGAACATCACCGGGTTCTTCACCATCACCCGCGGGTCGAGCTTCTTCACCGCGTCCGGCAGGGAGGCGACGATCAGCTTCGGGTCCAGCAGGCCGCCGGACACTCTGTGCGGCGCCTGGGCCGGTTCCGGCTGCTGGGCGGCCGGCTTCCCGGCCTTCTCGGTCAGGGTGGGGGACATCAGGAGAGACCTTCCGCGATCGGCCCGAGAGCCAGGGCCGGGAAGTAGGTGAGGCCGACGACGATCAGGACGACGCCCGACAGCAGGCCCACGAACAGCGGCTTGTGGGTGGGCAGGGTGCCCGGAGTGGCAGGGACCGGCTGCTGCCGGGCGAGCGAACCCGCCAGCGCCAGCACGAACACCATCGGCAGGAACCGGCCGAACACCATCGCCAGGCCGATCGCCGTGTCGTACCAGTCGGTGTTCACCGTGATCCCGGCGAACGCCGAACCGTTGTTGTTCGCACCCGAGGTGAACGCGTACAGCACCTCGGAGAAGCCGTGCGCACCGGAGTTGAGCATCCCGGCCCGCTCACCGGGCAGCGCCATCGCCACACCCGTGCCGATCAGCACGATCGTCGGCGTGGTCAGGATGTACAGGGAGGCGAACTTCATCTCCCGCCCGCCCAGCTTCTTGCCCAGGTACTCCGGGGTGCGCCCGACCATCAGACCGGCCACGAACACCGCCACGATCGCCAGGACGAGCATCCCGTACAGACCCGAACCGGTACCGCCGGGCGCGATCTCGCCCAGCATCATGTTGAACATCGTCAGCCCGCCGCCGAACGGCGAGTACGAGTCGTGGAAGGAGTTCACCGCACCCGTCGAGGTGAGCGTGGTGGAGGCCGCGAAGAGGCTGGAGCCGGCGATGCCGAACCGCTGCTCCTTGCCCTCCATCGCCCCGCCGGCCGCCTGCAACGCGGCACCGGTGTGCTGTGTCTCGAAGAAGGTGATCAGCGCGACCGAGGCCACCCAGAACAGGCCCATCACCGCGACGATCGCGTAGCCCTGCCGGTTGTCGCCGACCATCCGGCCGAAGGCCCGCGGCAGCGCGAACGGGATCAGCAGGATCAGGAACACCTGCAGCACGTTGGTGAACCCGGTCGGGTTCTCGAACGGGTGCGACGAGTTGGCGTTGTAGAAGCCGCCGCCGTTGGTGCCCAGCAGCTTGATGACCTCCTGCGAGGCCACCGGCCCGCCCGGCACCGACTGCGCGCCGCCGCCCAGCGTGGCCACCTCGTGGAAGCCGTGGAAGTTCTGCACGACGCCGTTGGCCAGCAGCACCAGCGCGAAGACGATCGAGATCGGCAGCAGCAGCCGCAGCGAGATCCGGGTCAGGTCCACCCAGAAGTTGCCCACCCGGTCGGTGCGGTTGCGGGTGAACCCGCGGATCAGCGCCGCCACGATCGCGATGCCCACGGCCGCGGAGACGAAGTTCTGCACCGCCAGACCCGCCATCTGCACCAGGTGGCCCATCGCGGACTCGCCGCTGTAGGACTGCCAGTTGGTGTTGGCCACGAAGGAGATCGCGGTGTTCCACGCCTGGTGGCCCGACATCTGCTCGACGCCGAGGTTGAGCAGAAGGTGGCCCTGCAGGCGGATCAGGCCGTAGAGGAAGAGGACCGAGACGGCCGAGAACGCCAGCACCGAGCGCAGGTACACCGGCCAGCGCTGGTCGGCGTCACCGTCCACACCGATGACCTTGTACAGGCCGCGCTCTGCTCTGAGGTGCTTGGAGGTGGTCAGAATGCGGGCGATGTAGTCGCCCAGCGGCCGGTAGCACAGGGCCAGGGCGCCCACCAGGGCGATGACCTGCAACCAGCCCGCGAGAGTCGAACCCATGTCAGAACTTCTCCGGGTAGATCAGCGCCACGACGAGGTAGCCGACGAGCGCGACAGCGACAATGAGACCCGCGATGTTCTCCGCGCTCACAGCTTCTCCACCCCCCGCGCGATCAGGGCGATGACGGCGAACACGGCGACCGTGACACCGACGTAGATGAGATCGGACATGGGCTCCACCACAGTGGTTCGGGGTGGCCGCGCGCTCCTGAACGGACCGGACGCGGCACCGGCGGCGGGCCGGCACGCCCAGCAAATCGCCCGTTCAGGGCCTCGCCGCCGTTCTTGACGCCCTCCATACGGCGCCCGTTCGATTGTTGACGGCCTCCATACGGGCCCCCGGCGGCGGGGGTCGCCCCCGGCCGGGGGCGGGCGGGCAGCACACGGCCGGGGCCCCGGACAGCAGTGCTGTCCGGGGCCCCTGGTGGCCGTTCGTCAGGCGTTCTCGGGCGCCGGGAGCCGCTCGCGCTCCGAGCGCACCGTCGGCTCGCCGCGCCGGACCGATCCCGGGGCCCGTCGGGAGGGCTGGTCCGCCCGGCCGGAGGAGCTCAGCTGCCAGGGCACGCTGATCACCATCACGCCGGGGGTGAAGAGCAGCCTGCTCTTCAGCCAGAGCGCCGACTGGTTGTGCAGCAGGTGCTCCCACCAGTGGCCGACCACGTACTCGGGGATGAACACCGCCACGGCGTCCCGCGGACTGGTCCGCCGGTACTCGCGGACGTACGCCACCACCGGCTTGGTGATCTCCCGGTACGGCGAGTCCAGCACCTTCAGCGGCACCTGGACGTCCAGCACGCCCCATTGCTGCTCCAGTTCGCTGGTGGCCTCGCGCTCCACCGCGACGGTCAGCGCCTCCAGCGAGTCCGGTCGGAACGCCTGGGCGTAGCCGAGCGCCCGCAGGGTGGGCTTGTGCAGCTTGGAGACCAGCACGATGCCGTGCACCTGGGACGGCCGCACCGAGTCCGCGTCCGGGTCGTCCACCGCCAGCTCGTCGGCGACGCTGTCGTAGTGCCGGCGGATGCCGCGCATCATCACCCAGAGCACGATCGCGGCGACCACGGCCAGCCAGGCGCCCTGGGTGAACTTGGTCAGCAGCACGATCACCAGCACCAGCGCCGTGGTGACGGCGCCGAACGCGTTGATCACCCGCGAGCGCTGGGCCGGGCCGCGCACGGCCGGGTCGGTCGCGCCGCGCAGCACGCCGTTCCAGTGCTTCACCATGCCGATCTGCGACAGCGTGAAGGAGGTGAAAACGCCCAGGATGTAGAGGTGGATCAGGCTGGTGACGTCCGCGTCGTACAGCCACAGCAGCCCGCCGGCCACCACCGCGAGGGCGATGATGCCGTTGGAGAAGGCGAGCCGGTCGCCGCGGGTGTGCATCTGCCGGGGCAGGTAGCGGTGCTCGGCCAGGATCGAGGCCAGCAGCGGGAAGCCGTTGAAGGCGGTGTTGGCCGCCAGGATCAGCACCAGCGCGGTGACGGCCTGGATGAAGTAGAAGAGGACGCTCTGGTCGCCGCCGAAGATCGCGGCCGCCAGCTGGGCGATCACGGTCTGCTGGGGCGCGGTGTGGCAGTCCCCGGGGAAGTTGGTCAGCTGGCAGGCGTCGTCGGTGATGTGCACCTTGGACATCAGGGCCAGCGCGGTGATGCCGACGAACATGACCACGGCCGTGGTGCCCATCACGGCCATCGTGGTGGCGGCGTTCTTCGACTTGGGCGCCCGGAAGGCCGGCACGCCGTTGGATATCGCCTCCACGCCGGTCAGCGCCGTGCAGCCGGAGGCGAACGCCCGCAGGCCCAGCATCAGCAGTCCGAGCCCGGCCAGGGTGTCCTTGCCGTCCACCGGCAGCACCCCGTACGAGGCGCTGGCCGCCACCGGGGTGTCCCCGAAGACGGCCTTGACCAGGCCGGTGACCACCATCAGCAGCATGCCGCCGATGAACAGGTACGTCGGCGCCGCGAAGGCCTTGCCGGACTCCCGGACACCGCGCAGGTTCATCGCCGCGAGCAGCACGACGAAGGCGACCGCCAGCTCGACCCGGTGGTCCGCGAGCGAGGGCAGTGCCGAGATGATGTTGTCCACGCCCGAGGCGACCGACACCGCGACGGTCATCACGTAGTCGACCATCAGCGAGGCGGCCACCACCAGGCCGGAGTTGGCACCGAGGTTGCGGGACACCACCTCGTACGAGCCGCCGCCGCTCGGGTAGGCGTGCACGACCTGGCGGTACGACAGCACCACGACGGCCATCAGCGCGACCACACCGGCCGCGACCCACGGGGTCAGGTAGAGGAAGGCGGTGCCACCGACGGTGAGCACCAGCAGGATCTCCTGGGTCGCGTAGGCGACCGAGGAGAGCGGGTCGGAAGCGAAGATCGGCAGGGCCAGCCGCTTGGGGAGCAGCGTCTCGCCCAGCTCCTCGCTGCGCATGGCCTTGCCGATCACTAGGCGCTTGAGCGCCTGGGGCACGTTGAACACATGGGCGAGCGTAAGGGCCCGGAACGGCGGGGCAATGGGCCCTGCCGGAGTACCGGAAAGGCCCGGCGCGCCCTTTGGGTGGAATGTTCCCGCAGGTCGGAGGCGCTATAAGCGCGGCGTGCCGGGCGCGCCCGGGGCATATCGGGGGCGTTAAGCCCCCCCGTTAAGACATCGTCAAGATATGCCCAGCAAATCGGTCATTAAGCCCAAGAGCTGACAATCCGCCGCGCCGGTCACCCGCTACATCCGCATCCGCAGCCGGCAGACGACGGCGTCGGTGTGGCGGCGCAGGGCGCGGTCGATGACGGCGCCGCGCCGGTTCTGCAGCGGGCGCTGCCAGGGGCGGGTGGGTTCGACCTCGGGGATGAGGACGGTGAGGCGGTCGTAGGCGTGCTCGGTGGCGAGCCGGTTGACGAAGTCGGCGATCGGGGGGCCCAGGCGGCGGTGGCCGTCCGGGATCTCGATCAGCGGGACGCCGGGCTGCCACAGTTCCCAGTCGCGGCGCAGCGCCTCGGTTTCGGCGCCGTCGTGGACCACGGTGACGGCCAGGACCTCGTCGCCCAGGGAGAGGGCGGCGGAGAGGGCGTCGCGGGTGAGGCGGGTGATCGCGGTGACGGGGACGACCACGAGGCTGCGGCTGCGGGTGACGGCGCCGGGGATGCGGCCGAGTTCCAGGCGCTCGCCGATCCGGGCGTAGCCGCGGTGGATCGCCTCGAAGAGCAGGACGAGCAGGGGCAGGGCCAGGCAGATGCCCCAGGCGCCTTCGGTGAACTTGGTGGCGGTGACGACGATCGCGGCGATGCCGGTGAGCAGCGCGCCGAAGCCGTTGAGGGCGGCCCTGGCGCGCCAGTGGGCGGGCCGGGCCAGGTGCCAGTGGCGGACCATGCCGATCTGGCAGACGGTGAAGCCGACGAACACCCCGATGGCGAACAGCGGGACGAGGCGGTTGACGTCGCCGCCGGAGCCGGCCAGCAGGACGGCGGACACCAGGGCGAGGAAGAGGACGCCGTGGCGGTGGACCTGGCGATCGGCGCGCAGGGCGAAGACGTGCGGCAGGTGGTTGTCGCGGGCCAGCAGGTGGAGCAGGACGGGCAGGCCGCCGAAGGAGGTGTTCGCGGCCAGACCGAGGAGCACGACGGTGGCGAACTGGACCAGGTAGAAGCCGGCGCCGTGGCCGAGCGAGGCGTCGGCGAGCTGGGCGAGGACGGTGACGCCCTCGACCGGCTGGAGGTGGAAGCGGCCGATCAGGACGGCCAGTCCGATCAGCATCACGCCCAGCAGCGCGCCGAGGGCGACCTCGGTGTGCTGCGCCCGCCTGACGCCCGGGGTGCGGAAGGAGGGGACGGCGTTGGCCACCGCCTCCACGCCGGTCAGCGCCGAGCAGCCGGCCGCGAAGGCCTTCAGCAGCAGCAGCGCGCCCACCGTCGTGGCGTTGCCCGCCAGCGCGGAGGCGTGACCGGCGGCGGCCTCGGTGCTCGCCGGGGCGTCCCGGAACAGGCCGACCACGATGATCGCCAGGATGGACAGCACGAACACCGCGGTGGGCGCCATGAACCAGCGCGCCGACTCCGCGATGCCGCGCAGGTTGACGGCGGTGACCAGCGCCAGCACGCCCAGGCACAGCCAGACCCGGTCGCCGTAGAGGCCGGGCACCGCCGAGGTCAGCGCCGCGACCCCGGCCGTCACCGAGACCGCCACGTTCAGGATGTAGTCGATCACCAGCGACGCGGCGGCGGTCAGCGCCGTGCGCCGCCCCAGGTGCGCCTTGGCGACCGCGTACGCGCCGCCGCCGTCCGGAAACGCCGCGATCACCTGCCGGTACGAGGCCACCAGCACGGCCAGCAGCACGGCGATCGCCACCGTCACCGGCAGCGTGAACCCCAGCCCGTACGCCCCGGCCGCCGCCAGCACCAGCACGATCGACTCCGGCCCGTACGCCACCGACGCCATCGCGTCCAGCGACAGCGCGGCCAGCCCGCCGAGCGCGGTGAGACGGTGGCGGTCCTCCGGAGCCGCGCCGGTATCCGGGGGCTCGGGCTCGGCGGTGACGGCCGGGGTGATGGCGCTGGACATCGGACGGGACCTCCGCAGTCGGGTGTTGCTCCGATCCTGCGGGCCCCCGGCGGGGCGGGCCGTCGACCTCTACGCGTTCCTGACGCCCGACCGGTCGGCCCTGACGCCTCGTTAACGCGGCGGCTCCGGGCCGCGGGCGGGGCGCGGCAAGCCCGGTCGGGCGTGGTTGGGGTGGTGGTCGGGGTGGTCGGGGTGGTCGGGCCGGTGTCCCGGCGGGCGCCGGTTGGGAAGACGATCAGCTCTGACGGAGGACTCCCGGCGCGTACCTCGGCACGCCCGGGGCTTCTCAGCGGGGAGGCTGAACGGCCCGACCCACCCCTGGAGACCCACTCTGCTGCCTGCTGAACGTAATTGCAAGTAATGCGCAATAACGCGCCGCCAGGCCGATCACACGGTACGCGCCCACTCGACTACTCTCCGCATGTGATCTGCTCCAGCCCCCTCCTGCTCATCGACCTCGACCACACCCTGGTCGAACGCGTCGGCGGCCCCGACGCCTGGACCCCCGCGTTCTGCGCCCACCACGGCATCCCCGCCGAGGACGCCCCCGCCGTCTTCGCGACCCTCCGCGCCGACCGCTCCCCCGCCGGCTTCACCCGGATCGCCGACCGGTACGGCCTGCCCCACTCCGGCGCCGCCCTCTGGGAGGCCCACGTCGCCCAGGAGGCCGCCCGCACCCATCCGATCCCCGGCGTCCACGCCGCCCTCGCCGCCCTGCGCGAAGCCGGCTGGACCATCGGCGTCGTCACCAACGGCTCCACCGACATCCAGCGCGCCAAACTCGCCCGCGCCGGCCTGCTCCCCGCCGTCGACGCCGTCTGCGTCTCCGAGGAGGCCGGCGCCCGCAAACCGGCACCCGAGATCTTCCACCTCGCCGCCGCCCGCCTCGGCCGCACCCTCACCCCCGCCGACTGGATGGTCGGCAACAACCCCGCCACCGACCTCCGGGGCGCCCACGCCACCGGGCTGCGCACCATCTGGATCACCCCGACCCCCGCACCGCCGCTCCCCCCGGAGCACCCCGCCCCCACCTACACCGCCCCCGATACCCCCGCCGCGGCCACCCTGCTGCTCTCCACCCCCGCCTGACGCCCCAAAACAGAACCGGCCCCGAACAGCGTTTCCGCTGTTCGGGGCCGGTCTGGTAATCCAGTGGCTGGTGTAGGGTTCGAACCTACGTAGGCTATGCCGGCAGATTTACAGGCCGCTGACCAGGGACGCCCTGACCTGCGAAGCCTTGCCCCCGGGCCCGATCCGGTCCGCCACTGGTCCGGATCATGGTCTCAACGGCCCCCTACCGACCCACCTCAGCGACCACCCGAAGGGCCGGGTCCGGGCAGCATCTCCGCTGCCCGGACCCGGCCCTTCCGTGTTCCTGATCACGCTCCGCCAGCCGGGCTTCCGACGCCGAGGTCGAGCCGGGCCTGTGCGTGGTACGCGTTGAGCAACTCGACCAGGACGGCACCGTTGGACACCTCGGTGTGCTCGCGGGCAGCGATCTCCGACTCCCACAGCGCGGCGTTCACCGCCTTCGCCGCCTCCACCGCGGCCGGACTCGCGAGCAGAACGAGGGTCTCGAAGAGCGCCGACCGCTGGATCTCCGCCTGCTCCATCCTCGCCAGGAACTCCGCCCTCGCCGTCGACCCCGCCTCGGCCTGCCTGGCCCGCTTGGCGACCGAGTCGATCTCCTTCACGCACGTCGCGTACTGCACGTAGGTGTCGAGCTTCCGCTCATCCCACCGCGCGGCCATCACCCTCCGATACTTGGTCCGCTCCGCCCACCCGGTGGCCACGAACGAGGTGAGCGCCCCCAGCAGGACGCCCACCAGCGTGACGATCTGAGTAATCACCACCCAGAACCTACCGACGCCACGAACACCGCAACAGAGCGCAGCTTTCACGACGAACTCCCTGCAAAGGCTTTCCGGTTGCGGCCAGGGTCGAAGCCGCAACCCGGATTAGCTTCACCCGAGGTGCCGCAAGATCGCGGAAGCGAGGTGCTGGCCGGTGGTAGTCAGCGCGCCAGTGGCCAGCGCGATGACTAGCGGTCGCCCGCGTCGCCACCACTGACCCCAGGGGTCGGGAGTGGCGGGAGTCGACAGGGGGCCGACGATCACGCGCACAACCAGACCTCGCGCCGGCTTGGCAGGCAGCTTCATAGGCATGCCGAATCCTCCTGGGAGGTAGGGGAGTTGCCCCGATCGGGGTTCCATGAACGTAGCGCGGTTCCTGGCTTGCCATTTGGGCCGATTGAAGATCAAAAACGCCCATGAAGCGTGCAGTTCGCGCGTGCGCGCGCGCGCGAGGACATTCGTTATCTCGACGTTATGGAGATCCCGGGATGGGTGCTACTTCTTCCCGCGCTTCCGCCTGCGTCGCCGTTGCTTGGCTGGCTGGAGCCGGTAGGGGTACTGCTCGCCTTCCCATTTGATCCGGACGTACCGAAGCTTGCCTTCGGCCGGCGGTTGCCAGTCCCGTCCGTTCCACTCCGCTCGGCGCTCTGCCATGACCGCCAAGGCCTCATCCCTCAGCTTGGCGCTCCAACTGTTGCGACCCCGGGTGGTCCACTTTGCTGGAGTCATCCGCAATCCGCTGCGGACCTGCTCCACGCGAGCCTGTCGCGCGGCCTGGCGAACGATCCGGTCAGCAGTGGCATACCAGCGTTCGACCGTTCCAAGCGTGTACCCGCTGATCTCTGCAACGTCCTCGGGTTCAACGCCTCGCTGCCAAGCAAGTCCTGCAGCTTGTTCAGCCTGGCGCGCCAGAGCACGGTCGGCTTCTGCCAGACGATGACGAGTCTGCTTGATGGCCCGGAGGGCCGATCTCGCGTCATCGAGAGACAGGCTCACGACGTGAGCCCGACGCGCACGTTTCACCCATCCTTCGATGGTTCGACCGCTGTAGCCAGTCAACTCTCTGACCTCATCTGGCCTGATGCCAGAGAGAAGCGCGACTGCGACGGCCTCGCGTGCCGCCCTCACAAGGTCGGCAGTCTGCTGCTTCAGCAAGGCGCGCTCCTGCGAGATCCTCTGCAAGTCGGCTTCGACCTGTGCGACAGCATCGTCAACTTCGCCGGGTGCCATGGTCACTAATCATGCCGATGTAGAGCGTCGAGCGCCCGGGCCTGCCGGGGCTAGGACGCTCCATCCGATCACCGGTTGTTGGTCAGTCACGCTCCTTGAAGATGTGATCTTGGCTGGAGTGCTCGCCGGGGTGCCCAGGAGGTTGCTTCCCAGTGCCAACTCCCAGCTCTCGTCGAGAGCCTTGGTCGCGGTCTTGCGGGCGCGATTGCTCAGACAGGCGATCAAGGCTGACCCGGTATGCGTTCCTCAACCGCTGGTAGTCGAAGTCGCTGCCCTGGGGGACCCGAGTCACGCGAAGCAGCTGATGACGCTCAAGCTCGGCTCGCGCCTTCGTCCAAGTTCCGTGCGAAAGGCCGTACCGGCTCCGTCGTTCAGTAGTGACATACCGGGGCTCCTTGTAGCCCCCTTGGTGTTCCAGCAGAACCAGCAGCAGCGCGAGCGCTGTTGCTGAGAGATCGATGATCCAACCGTTCTTCCACAGGTCGATAGGTACGCCCACGTAGCGTCCCTGGTTGATGGGCCTGGAACCGTAAGGCGTGCCTGGCTCCGAAGGGTTCATCAGTGCAATGGAGGGCGGCCCGCCCCACCTGGGGGTCAACGTGATCAGTCCGCTGCCTGCTAGCCACTTCAAGTTGCTGGCGATGCGGCGGGGACCAGTGTCAGGCGGCAAGCCGAGAAGCCGAGACCAAGCCGCTGGCGTTCGAGGTGCCTTCAGGTCGTACGGCTCCCTTGTGGCCATCATCGTGATGCACAAGTACAGCTTGAGGCGCACCTCACCCCCTCGACCCCCATGGATCATCCGCGCGAGAGGCGGAGGCCCGTCCCCCAGCGGCGAGATCACGAAGCCGGGCGGGAAGGCGACATTGCCGGACCGCTGAGCCTTCGACACGGCCGACGCCATGTTCTCCATGGCTGTACTGCGTAGATCTGCCGACGTCACGACTTTTCCCTTTGTGATGGAGAAACAGGGGGTGCGGGGGTCACGGGGGTACAGGGGGTCACGGGGGTCACTGTTATACCTCCCCCTCCCGCGGAAACGCTGATGGACTGCACTGCTAATGCTCTATCGCCAGCTTGCAAGAGCGAAAGGACTCCACCAGGCCAGCTCATAGGCTGCATTGAAGTGGGAAATTTACTCCATCACAAGCGCCCCAAATGGCGTTTGACCTGCAGATTTACTGAGTGGCAACCTTCAGATGCCGACCGAGGGGGTCGACATAAGGGAGATAACGTCACATTAGGGGTAATTGCTGTGGGTAACGAGAACGAGGCGTCGTCGCGAGGACTTTGGGTGCTGGTCATCATGCTGGCCGGGAGCCTGGGGGGAGTGCTGGCCGGCCTCTCGATGCGCCTTGCCGGAGGAAGCCTGCCCGTCGCGCTGGCGGCTGCTGGCGGGGCGTTCGTGAGTATCGCCAGCCTGGGCATGGCCGTCCACAAGTTCATGCGAGAGTAGGGCAGGCCTCGGAATGTCGAGTCGCCCTCGTAGCGACCAGCGCTGACCAACGTTAACGACTCGTAAATGCCAAACGGGCTGGCCAGCGAGTCGAGGGAGCGTCCCGCCGCGGATCAGGCCGATGCTTGATCAGACCTTGAACATCAGGTCAGGGCATCCGCGATGAACTCCATTGAGTCCACAACCACCACGGCGCCGGCGGCGACCAGCTTGATGTCCTTGCCCGGCTTGTTGGCGTAGCCGAACGTGGGGACGCCAGCCGCTTCCCCGGCCTCGACGTCGCGGGCCGCGTCGCCGATGAAGATGCAGTGCTCCGGCCCTGTGCCCGCGGCCTCCATAGCCGCGAGCAGGAGTCGCGGGTTCGGCTTCATAGAGGTGGGGTCGCCCGGGACTCGGCCGAAGACGCCAGCCACGTAGTCGTTGAGGCCATGCTCGGTGAGGTAGGCCTCGATGGCCGTGCCCGCATTGTTGCTGACCACGGAGACCAGCCGACCGGAGCGGGCAGCCGACCGCAGAACCGATTCTCCGCCCGGGGTCGGGCGGGCGACCCGAACTGCTTCGGTCTCCAGCGCGGCCAGCGCAGCGTCCGTGCTCTCCGTGAGGTCCGGCCGGGCGTCCGCGACCAGCCGGAGCAGGGCGAGAGGGTCAGTCTCCTCCTCCGACCCGGCCGGGGCCTGCTCGCCCGCGGCCAGCAGGCCCTCCAGGAGGCGTCGTGCGACCTCCGGAGCCGGGAGGCCGGCGAAGACCGAGCACACCGGGCCGTCGAAGTCGAGGAGAACGTGCTTCACCGGCCGCAGCACGTCGGCGAGTTGCTGAGTTGTGGCGGTCACGGCTGACGCTCGTAGGCGATCGTGCTCCACACGCTGTCGAACCACATCTGGGCCTGCTGGACGTACTGCGATCCGAGCGAGGCGTCGTCCGGGCCGGCGGCGTGGTGGAACAGGGTGGTGTCCTTGCCGGTTACGTCGTAGAAGGTGTGGTCGGTGTCGTCGATCGACACGGTGCGCTCGCGGAGCGGGTAGAAGCCGAAGAAGGCCTCCGACCGGTTCAAGATGTACAGCTTGAACAGGCTGGACGCCCGGTGCACCTTGACCTGGACGCTCGCCTCCTGGACCAGGCCCAACTCAGCCAGCATCTCCACCGAGTGCGCGATCCCGCCGGCATTCGTCAGGGCGATGTTGCGGGCACGCTGCCGGAGGGCGGACTCGTCCTGGAGGCCGTCGACCAAGACCGGCACGGCCATGGGCGCGGTGGTGTCCGGCAGCAGCAGGCGGACCGTGATGGACTCCGGGGCCAGCCGGCCGGAGCGGACCTTGTCGAGCGGCTCCTGCAGCGCGTTGTGCAGCGTCTCGCTGGAGAAACCGGCGAAGTCGAGGGTCACCTGCTGCCGCTCGAAGGCGGCCTCGAGGTGAGGCCGCAGCCCGACCGGCCGGGATGTTCGCTCCCTCACGAAGGAACCGCTCCCCTGCCGAGTCACGATCAGCCCCTCGGTACGGAGCAGGTCGAGCGCCTTGTCCACCGTGCCGCGCGCCACGCCGAAGTGCTTCGCCAGTTCGGGGCCTGAGGGGAGCTTGTCGCCGGTCTCGAAGCCCGGTTTCTTCGTCAGGATCGAGGCCCGCAGAGAGCTGCCGACCTGCTGATACGGGGGGCGCGAGTCGTCCGGGTCCAAGGCCATGGGCCAATGCTAGGGCAGGTGCCCAACAGGCGCGAGAAACCCAACTCTCTTGACCTGCCTAAGCAGGTTCTCTATGTTGTGAGTGTCGCACCGAGTGAGACAGGGGTGACACAGAGGGGCCTTCCTTGGGCTGCTCTGACCTGCACGAATGCGCCCGTGAATGGCCGGCCTGCCGCCGCGTCCAGGGCGAAGGGGCCCGGGACAGATCGGGCCGAGGCATCCCGGCGCCTTGTCAGATCGGAGACCTAGATCAAAAAGGCCGCGCCCGCCTGCAAGGGCGCAGACCTGCTGGCCGCCCTGGGCAACTGGGGCGGCCAGTGCTGTTGATCAACGTTGGCCGGGCCTGTGAAAACGGGGCCGCCGCGCCTTCCTTGGCCGGAGCGCGGCGACCCTCACGGGCCCACACCCCAGAGAAGAGGTAGGCCCATGAGGCTGATTATCGCGGGCCAGACGGCCGCGGACGACGACGAGTTCGCCGAATTGGCGCTCGGCGTGGACGAGCAGCTGTTCGCCGGGATGCCCGGCGAGGACGAGATCGAGCGCGCGGCCCGGCTGGACGCGGCACGCTCGATGCTGGCGGACCTGCGACGGGAGGACCCGGAGCTGGCCGTCTTCGCCGAGCGTCTGCTGCGGTCGGCGCCGGTGCCGCTGCGGAGGCCGACCGCCATCCGCCGCATCGCGAGCGCTGCCCGGGTGGCGGCGTGAACGCCAGCGTGTTCGCAGCGCTCACGGCCGCCGTGGACGTGCTCACCGGCCTCTCACGGTGCCCGAATCGGGGGCCGCGATGAAGACGGCGATGAGTCCCGCTCACATCCGCTCCGCCGAGCGGGCGCTGACCGCCGGAACGTGGGCGATCACGTTCGGTGCGGTCCTCTACAGCGTGCTCACGGTGACCCCGCTCATGGCCGGCCACACGCCGAAGGGGTGGGAGTGGACGGCGCCGATCCTGCCGCTCGTGGTCGACGCGGCGGTGGTGATCGTGGTGCGCATGGACGCCACGCTCGCCCGCCTGAACGGCGACGGCGGACGCTGGCCGGTGGTCCTGCGCTGGATGACCGGCCTCATGACGGTGCTGCTCAACGTGGGTCTCTCCGCCCTGGACCGGGATCCGGTCGGGGTGGCAGTCCACGCGGTGGCGCCGCTGCTGCTGATCGTCACGGCCGAAACCTCCCTCGCCTACCGGCGCGCGATTAGCACCGCGCTGGCTACCCGCGAGGCCGCTGAGCGGGCCGAGCGCGAGCAGCGCGAACAGCGGGCCGAGGCCCGGCGACAGGAGGAGCGGGCCGACCGCATCGAGCGCTTCAAGGCCGCCGAACGAGGCGAGCGTGAACGCCGTGAGCACGAAGCCCGGCTCGCCCATGAGCAGCGTGAGCACGACGCGAACATGGCCCGCGACCAACGCGAGGAGACCGCCCGCCGAGAGGCCGCGGCACGCGAGGAGAAGACCCAGCGGGAGGCCGCCGAGCGGGCGGAGCGTGAGCGGCGTGAGCGCGAGGCGAGCGAGCGTGAGCGGCGTGAGCGCGAGGCGAGCGAGCGTGAGCGCCGTGAGCGGGAGGCCGCCGGGCGGGCCCGCGCCGCGCTGCTGTCCGCCGGCCCGGCCGCCGAGCGGCTGCCGGAGGAGCGGGCCCGCGAGGTGGTCAGGGCCGCCGTCGAGGCCGGGTTGCCGCAGCGCCAGGCGGTGGAGCTGACCGGCTGGTCCGTCGGCTGGATCGCCGCCCGCTACAAGGAACACCCCGCCGTCCGGCCCGCCCTGCACGCCGTCCCCAGCACTGCCACCGACGAGGAGCAGGCATCGTGACCACCAACCACACCGCTTCCGGGCTGATCAACGCGGCCGGGGCGCTGATGGCCGCGCTCAGCGCCCACGCCGACCTGCCCGCCCCGAGGGTCACCAGCGAGCAGGTCGTGTCCGCCGAACGCGACGCCTCCGGCGACCTGATCCTCACCTGGGGCCTGGGCTTCGGCTTCCACCGCGACACCGCGCTGAGCGACTTCGAGCAGTGGCGCCAGGCCCTCGTGGTCGACCCCGCCACTGTCGATCACGGCAGCACCGGTCCCCACGCCTGGCTGAGCGCCGCCACCACCTACGCCGGCGTCCCGCTGACCCTGACCGGCTACTACACCCTCGCCCTGCGCAATCACGTCCGCGACCCGCACGTCGAGCCCGGAATGCCGGTCGGCAAGGGCGGCGGTGCGAAGTGAGCAAGCCGATCACTTCCCTGCCGCTGGTCGGCACCGTCCGCCGCGACGGCGTCGCCTACCGCGTCGCCGACCCCGTACCGCTGGACGTGGTCAGCGGCCTGATCCGCGAGTCCTGGTGCTCGCGACTGGTCGTCACCGACGCCCGGAGCGGCGGCGCCTGCCCCGGCGAGTTCTCCGCGATGTGTGTGGTCAACGGCGAGCCGTTCGTCCTCGTCGGCCGCATCAGGCAGCGCTGATGTTCGGCCGCGACCCGAAGCCGCCCAAGTCCGGCCAGCAGCGGCGCGCGAAGGCCGTCCGCGAGGCGGACCGCGCCGGGCAGCGCCAGATCGACTCCCGCCGCACCAGCCGGTCCACCACCGCCTGGCACCGCGCCGAGTCCCCCCGCGCCTGGTGGCGCTCCTCCTGACCCGCTCCCCGATGCGTGCCCCGCACCCCCTCGGTGTGCGGGGCGCGCACCTTCTCTGACCTGGGAGTTTCCATGGGCTACCTGTTGAGCCTGTTCCTCGTGCTCCTCGACGCCGCGATCGCCGGCGTCGCCGTGCGCGAACTGATCCGCCGGGGGTCGAACCGATGACCACCCCACACAACGGCGACTGGGACGACGACCTGGCCGACGTCCTGCAGAGGCTCGTCACCCTCGCCCCTCCCACCTCCGCCCCGTCGGCCCCGCCCATTCCGCCGATGCCGTCGGTGCCGCCGACGGTCCCGCCCCAGACCCCGCCCGCCGCTCCGGCCGGCACCGGGCCGGTGGTCGACGAGTGGTGGCGCAAGTCCGGCCCCGTCGTCCACACCCCCGTCCCGCTCGGCGTCGACCAGCCCGCCCAGCCGTCCTTCGAGGCCGCCGCGGCCGCGTTCTGGGCCCCGGTCGGCCGGATCCTGTCCGAGCAGGTCCCGACGATCGCCTCGCAGGTCGGGCAGCAGGTGAACCTGCTCCTGACCGAGACCGAGGCCCAGCGCGCGGCCCGCGAGCAGGTCCAGTACGAGACCTTGATCGCCCAGCAGCGCGCCGAGCGCGACGCGGCGTTCGCCGCCGCCGGTGAGAGTGCCGAGCAGCGGGCCGAGCGCCACCGCGTCGAGCAGCTGCTCGCGCCCGACCGGCACCGCGACGACCTCGTCGGCATGGTCGACCTGCTCGCCGAGCGGATCACAGAGACCCCCGACGAGCGGGCCACCCGCCGCCAGGCCGAACACGAGCTGGACCGGCAGCGGGCCCGCGCCCGGGAGGACGCCGCCCGGGCCGCCGCCGGGGAGACCCCCGAGCAGCGCACCCGGCGCCACCGCGAGCAGCGGCTCGCCGACCAGCGCGAGGCCCGCACCCGGGCCCGCCGCCAGCGCCGCCGCGCTGCCCGCACCGCCGGTCCGTCCGACCGCACCCGGCGCTTTCGCCGCTGGTGCGTGCTCACCGCGATCAGCGCGACCGGCGGCTACGCGACCGGCCTGGTGTCGCTGATCGCCCCGGGCGGGCCCTTCGTCGGCCTGCTGGTCGCCGCCTTCGGCTGGGCCCTGGACCTTCAGGTCCGCGACCGGGGCCGCCAGCGCGTCTCCGAGGTCTGCGGCCCGTGGCCGCTGGTGACCCTCCTCGCCCTGCGCGTCCCGGTCGCCTCCGGTCTGGCCGTGGCCGCCGGCATCGACCGCCTCTTCGCCGCGCTCCCCCTCCACTGAGCCCAGGAGACACACCATGAGCAGCCTCATCGCACTCGGCACGGGCGGCGCCGCCACCGTCACCACGATGTACCTGTACGTCGGCGTGCGCGGCAAGAACAAGATCAACGTTGCGGACGAGCACGTCCCCTTCTGGGCGTTCGGGATCGGTCTGCTGTCCGCCAACGCGGGCACCGCGTTCCAGCAGCTGGCGGGCGTCGGCCAGCAGCTGAGCAGTTCCTTCCAGGGGAACGCCGCCCTGGGGGAGTGGCAGACCGGCGCGACCGCGGCCGTCCTGACGATCGCCGTGTTCGGGCTCAAGCCGAAGCCGTGGAAGGACGCGCTGTGCGGCGCCGTCGCCCCGTCCCTGTTCGCCGCCGCCGGCGGACTCTGGGCCCTCCCGGCCAGCATCCTCAGCGGGCTCATCACCTCGTTCATCGGCTGACCGCGATGACCGAGAAGATCTTCCCCACCGAGACGCTTAGCGCCACCCTGCTCTACCCGGTCACCGGCCTCGCCGCGGGCACGCCTGTCCTCGTCCGCAAGCTGATGGCCCCCCAGCGCAAGCGCCGGGCCGAGGCCGCCGCGCTCAAGGCCAAGCGCGACGAGATCACCACCCAGGCCGCCGAAGCCGCCGAGGCCGCCTTCACCCAGAAGCTCTTGGCTGAGGCGGACCCGGTCAAGCGCGCAGCGATGCTCCAGGCCCGGGAGGCCGCGCAGGTCACGGCGCGCCAGGTCGAGCTGGAGCAGGCCAAGGCGGCCCGCAAGGAGCAGCGGAGCAAGCTCGGCGACACCGCCGGCGCGGCGGCCCTGCTGCTGGTCGTCGGCGGACCGCTGGTCTGGTCCCTCGCCCGCCCCTGGATCCAGCCCGGGATCGGCGTTCTCCTCGGAGTCTGGTGGATCGCCGCCCTGATCCACGCCCCCGCCCACGGCAAGACGGCCCCCACCGAGGGCCGGGAGGACCAGGAGCAGCCGATGCCCGCAGTCGAGGAGGAGCCCACCGAGGCCCCCAGGGCAAGCGTCCCGACCCCCGTCGAGGCCCACTCCCTGGCCGCCTCCCTGACGGCCTCCGGCAGCTCCGTTCTGCTGACCCGGCTGGCCGCCGATCTGGGCGCCGCCCGCCCCTCCTGGACGGGCTCCACCAAGGCCGTCCGCGCGCTCCTCTCGGAGGCCGGCGTCCCCGTCCGCGAGGGGGTCCGCACCCCGGACGGCAACGGGCCCGGCGTCCACCACCAGGACGTGCCCCCGCTCCCCTCCCCTTCCGAGACCCCCGTTGTTGCCAACGTTGGCCCAGGTCAGAGTGCCAACGCCAACGCCAACAACGCCCGGGAGTGGTCCACCCGAGAGGGGTTCGTCATGCGGGCCGACCCGGACAACCCGGCGCGGACGATCATCGTCGGCCGCACCACCGCCGCCTGAACCACCGACCCGAGAGGCACCTGCCATGACCGACCGCTGGCCCGACAAGACGATCCCCGAGTTCACCGACACCGAGCTGTCCGCTGCGATCGAGCGCCACCAGGACGACCCCGACTCCGTCGTCCAGGAGATCGTCCGCAGCTGCGTCCGCGAGTGGGAGCGCCGCCACGGTCTGCCCCGGACCTGACCCCCCAGCCCGCCTCGGGCACCGGACCCGACGCCCTCTTCCGACCGCCCTCCTCTTCGGCCCGCGCCCGGCACCGCCCGGGTGCGGGCCGCCCTGCTCCGTATGAAAGGAGCCGCGTTGAGCACCGAGCCCGCGCACCCGAACGTGATTCCGTTCCGGCCCGAACCCGCCGAGATCAAGGCCGCCGAACAGGCCGTCATCGGCGCCGCCCTGCTCGACCCCGTCCAGATCCCCGCGCTCGCCGCCCAGCTCGGCGACCCCGGCGCGTTCTACCACCCCGCGCACGAGACCATCTGGCGCACCATCACCCGCATGGCCGACGGCGAGCGCCCGGTGGACCCGCTGCTGCTGACCAGCGTCCTGCGCGCGCAGGGCGACCTCGGACGCATCGGCGGCCCCGGCTACCTGCACGCCTGTGTCGAGGCGACCCCCACCGCGGCGAACGGCGACTACTACGCCGAGATCGTGCGCGTCGCCGCCGAGCGGCGCCGGATCAACACCGCCACCAGTCGCCTGGCCCACATGGCCGGCGACGGCCAGGCCGACCTGGACGACGTGCGCGCCGCCGCCCTGGCCGCGCTCGCCGACCTCGCCACCGGCGAGACCTGGCTCGACCCCGTCCCACTCGGCTCCCACACCGGCCTGCCCACCTTTCCCGTGAAGGCCCTGCCCGGGTGGGTCGGCGCCTACGTCGACGCGGTCGCGGAGTTCACGCAGACCCCGCCCGACGCCGCCGCGACCATGGCCCTGGCCGCGCTGTCGACGGCGGCAGGCGGGCGGGTGGGGGTGGAGATCCGGCCCGGCTGGCGCGAGCAGTCGAACCTCTACCTGACGTGCGCGATGCCGCCGGCCAGCCGCAAGTCCGACGTCTTCGCGTTCACCATGGGCCCGGTCTACAAGGTCGAGGCCGAGCTGCAGGCCGACGCCCGGGCGGCGATCATCGAGGCCGAGACCACCCGGGACGCCGCCCTGGCCGAGGTCGAGGCGCTGATGGCGAAGGCGCGCAAGAACCCGGAGGCCGACCGGACCCAGCTCGTCGCGGAGGTCTCCGCCGCGAAGATGCTCGCCGAGCAGATCGTGGTCCCGCCGACCCCGCGCCTGACGCTGTCGGGGGACATCACCGCCGAGACCGTCACCCACCATCTCGGTGTCCACCGGTGCCTAGCCGCGCTCTCCCCCGAGGGCGACCTGTTCGACAGCATCGTCGGCCGCTACAGCAGCAAGCCCAACCTCGGCGTCTTCCTCCAGGCCCACAAGGGCGAGCGGCTCCAGACCGACCGGATCACCCGCGAGCAGCCCACCGTCGACAAGCCCGCGCTCACGATCGGCGTCACCCCGCAGCCCGCCGTCCTGCAGGAGCTCGGCGCCGCCCCCGGCGCCCGCGACCGCGGCCTGCTCGCCCGCTTCTTGTACTCCCTGCCGCCCTCCAACCTCGGCTGGCGCAAGGTCCGCACCGACCCGATCCCCGACAAGGTCGCGAACGCCTACGACCGCAACCTGACCCGCCTGCTCCGCGCCATGACCGACCTCCCCGAACCCGTGGTTGTCGCCATGGACCAAGCCGCCGACCTCGCCGTCGAGAAGCTGCAGGAACGCGTCGAGGTCCAGCTCCGCCCCGACCAGCCGCTCGCCCACATCAAGGACTGGGCCGGCAAACTCGTCGGCCACATCGCCCGCATCGCCGTCCTGCTCCACCTCGCCGACCACATCGCTGGCGACCAGGACAGCAACGCCTGGCGCGCCGACCTGCAGGCCAACGTCGTCGACCGGGCCGCCGAGATCGCCGACTACTACACCGCGCATACCCTCGCCGTCTTCGACCTCATCGCCGCCGACCCCGCCACCGAGGACGCCCACGCCCTCCTCCAGTGGCTCCAGCGGCCGAAGCGGGACGGCACCCACCGCACCCACATCAAGGCCCACGACGCCGTCGCCAGCAGCCGTCGGTACAAGAAGGTCGCGGACGTCGAGCCCGCCCTGCAGCTGCTCGAACAGCATGGTTGGCTCCGCGCCGACCAGCCCCCGGCCGGCGGTCAGCGCGGCCGCCCGCAGGCCGTCACCTACCGCGTCCACCCGGCCGTGAGCACCCCCACGGACACGGAAACGATCACGTGACCGTCAGGAGTGTCAGGACAAAGCCCTGACCAGCAGAAACACTTCTGGACGGCCCGTCAGGGAACGTCAGGGCTGTCAGGGATAACCGAGATCCCCTGACAGCCCTGACAACCCCTGACGCCCTGCCCGGATCCAAAGTCGCAGGTCAGCGGTTTCCCCTGACATCCCTGACGCTCTCCGCCCTCCGCGCCCGTCCGCGAGAGGGCCCGCAACACTCCGCAACCACCATTCGCACTCGCCGATGGAGTCGCCGCCATGCCCACGCAGGACCCGAAGCTCAAGCTCGTCGAGGTGCTCGAAGAGCTGGAGATGTCCCGCTCCGCCTTCTACCGCATGGTCGCCCGAGGGAAGGGCCCGAAGCTCATGAAGCTCCCCAACAACCAGATCCGTGTCCGCCGCAGCGCCCTCGACGCGTGGTGGGCCGAGCAGGAAGTCGCCGCCTGATGCCCACCTCGTACAAGGTGAAGTTCTGGGAGCACCGCCACCGGCCGGACCGGCGGACGCCGTGGATGGTGCGGTGGACAGTGGCCGGCCGGGAGTTCTCCGAGTCGTACCTGACGAAGACCCAGGCCGACGGCCGGAAGGCCGAGCTGCTGGTGGCCGTCGCCTCGCACCAGCCGTTCGACGTCGAGACGGGGCTTCCGCTGGCCGAGCTGCGCAAGCGCCAGCAGGAGGAGAACGCCGTCACCTGGTACCAGCACGGCCGGAACTACGTGGAGGCCCGGTGGGACGGGGCGCCGGCGAAGACGCGGACGACGTGGGCCGATGCGCTGGCCAGCGTGACGTTCGAGCTGGTCAGCAGCAAGGCCGGGATGCCGGACAAGCGGGTCGTCCGGCGGGCGCTGTACGGCTGGGCGTTCAACGTGAACCGGTGGGCGGAGGAGCCGCCGGCCGAGGTCGCCAAGGCGCTCGCGTGGGTCGCGCGGCACTCGGTGGATGTCTCCGCGTTGGAGAACCCGAAGGTGGTCCGGAAGCTGCTGGCCGCGCTGTCGGTGAAGTTGGACGGCACGAAGGCCGCCGCATCCACGATCCTGCGCAAGCGCCGGATCGTCCACCACGTCATCGGCCGGGCCGTCGAGGACGGGCTGCTGACCGCCAATCCGCTGCCGCTGGTCCAGTGGCAGCCCCCACAGGTCGAGGAGGAGGTCGACCCCGAGTACGTGATGAGCCCGGAGCAGGCCGCCGCGATGATGGAGGCGGTCGGGCGTCAGGGGCGGCGCGGGCCACGGCTGGTGGCATTCTTCGCGTGCATCTACTACGCGGGCATGCGCCCCGGCGAGGTCGTCCACCTGCGGAAGGACCGCTGCGTGCTGCCCGCGGAGGGGTGGGGGAAGCTCAACCTCAACGGGAACAGCCCGCGGGTGGGATCCGCATGGACCGACACCGGCACCTCGCACGACCCTCGGGGCCTGAAGCACCGCGCAGAGAAGGCGACCCGGCCGGTCCCGATCCCGCCCGAACTGGTGAAGCTGCTGCGGGAGCACATCGAGGCGTACGGCACAGCGCCGGACGGACGGTTGTTCAGGACCTTCCGCGACGGCATGGTGCAGGAGAGCGGCTACGGCGTGGTGTGGGCGGCGGCCCGGGCCGAGGTGCTGAGCCCGGAGGAGCAGGCCAGCCCGCTGGCGAAGCGGCCGTACGACGGCCGGCACGCCGGGATCTCGCTGTGGCTGGCCTCCGGGATGGCGCCCGCCGAGTGCGCCCGCCGGGCCGGGCACAGCATCGCCGTCCTGCTCCGGGTCTACGCGAAGTGCATCCACGGTGACGAAGACCACGCCAACCAGCTGATCACCCAACGCCTGCAGCGACGACCCGGCTGACCCTGGTCCGCGACTGGTCCGGAACCGCTGGTCAACGCCGGGATCCGGGCGGCGAGATGTGGGACAAACCTCGCGAAACGGCCCTCCGGGCGCCGCGGACGTTCGACTGAACGAGAAGGGCCCCTGATCCGCGTTTCCGCAGATCAGGGGCCCTTCTTTATCCTGTGGCTGGTGTAGGGTTCGAACCTACGTAGGCTATGCCGGCAGATTTACAGTCTGCTCCCTTTGGCCGCTCGGGCAACCAGCCAGGATTGGCGTCTCGCGGGGCTTGCCCCGCTCGACTCCGTAAACAATACCCGATGCCGGGGGGTGGTTCGCCACTCGATTGGTCACGTGACGATCAAGGGGTACGGCGTGGCTGTCGGGGGCGGCGGCGGGGTGGTGCTGGATAGGCTGGGGCGGCGGACGCCCGGTGGGGCGGGCCGTGTCAGTGAAGCCAGAGCATCAAGGAGACCAACACCCATGGCCGACTCCAGTTTCGACATCGTCTCGAAGGTCGAGTGGCAGGAGGTCGACAACGCGATCAACCAGACCTCCCGTGAGCTCGCCACCCGCTTCGACTTCAAGAACGTCGGCGCCGAGATCAGCCGATCCGGCGAGACGATCGAGATGAAGGCCAGCGGCGAGGAGCGGGTGAAGGCCGTGCTGGACGTGCTGCAGAGCAAGTTCATCAAGCGCGGCCTGTCGCTGAAGGCGCTGGACGCCAAGGACCCGCAGCTGTCCGGCAAGGAGTACAAGATCTTCGCGGACGTGAAGGAGGGCATCACCCAGGACGATGCCAAGAAGGTCGCGAAGATCATCCGCGATGAGGGCCCGAAGGGCGTGAAGGCCCAGGTCCAGGGCGATGAGCTGCGCGTCACCTCGAAGAGCCGCGACGACCTGCAGACGGTGCAGAACCTGCTCAAGGGCAAGGACCTGGACTTCGCGATCCAGTTCGTCAACTACCGCTGAGCGGAGCCCCGGCCGGAAAGGCCCCGTGACGGCCCCTGGGTTCTCCTGGCCGTCGCGGGGCCTTCCTGCTGTCCGGACGCGGGTGCGGTGCTCCGGCGCGGGTGCGGTGCTCCGGGCAGGGGCGAGCCCCGGGCCCGAGGGGTCGGGGCCGGGGCTCGCCGGTGGGGTGGGGCCTGCCTAGAGGCCGGTGAGGCGGGTGACCGTGGCGGTGGCCGTGCCGAGGACGTCGGGGGCCAGGCCGGTGACGGCCTGCTGGACGGCGGCGGGATCGGGCTTGGCCGCGGTGGCGGCGTCGACCAGGGTCGAGGCCTTCGCCTTGAGGGCGGTGAGCTGGTCCTCGATGGAGAGGGCGGGCAGCGGCACCGCCGCGCGGGGCTGCTGATCCACCGGCAGCGGCGCGGGGACGGGCGCGGCCACCGGGGCCGCGGGCAGCTGGCCGAGCAGGGCCTTCGCCGCGGACTCGATCGCGGCGAGCAACTGCTGCAGGACGCCGACGTCCGGCGCCCCGGTCGACGGGGTCGCGGCGGTCAGCAGGCCGTCGACCAGCGTGAGGATGTCGCCGAGGCCGCCGAGCGCCCCGAGGGTGGCAGCCGGGTCCGCCGCAGCAGCGGGCGGGGTGACGGTCGGCGGGGTCGCGACCGGGGGAACCCCGACGGGCGGGGCGGCAACGGGAGGGACTCCGACGGGCGGAGCGGCGACGGGGGGAACCCCGACAGGCGGAGCCCCGACCGGGAGAGGGGTGTCGGCGCGGGGCACGGATACGAGGTGGGGGACCGCGGCGTCGGAGCCAGTGGCAGTACCCGGGCCGGCGGTGGTGGCGGACGCCGTGGCGACCGGGGTCAGCACAACGGCTGCGGTCAGCGCGGCGGCCATCCAGGTGGAACGCATGGGTGGTGCTTCCTTTCGATGCGAAACAGGCGAAATGCCTGATTCACACGTTGGGGCACACCAGTTGGCCCAGCCACCGCTCGTACGCCGAACGGTTCACCGCCGGTCAACCGGGCGGCTCGGCCGGGGCGAAGCGGGCCGGGGCGAAGCGGGGCCGGGGCCGTCGGCCCGCCGCTCAGCCGGCCGCCGCCCAGCCGCTGGTACTGCGGTGCGCGGACAGCCCGACCGCGTCGAACTCGTCCAGGTGGCCGCCCTCCACCCGGGCGCCGATCCGGCGCAGGACGCGGGAGATCGGGCCGCCCTCGGGCGGGAAGGGCTCGAACTCGGCGCTGGTGAGCGGGCCGAGGTCGAGTCGGCCGTCGGCCCAGACCGCGGCACGCTGGGTGCCGGTGCCGCCGAAGTAGTCGGCCTCGACGCAGGCGATCGGACCGGCCTTGGACCAGGCGGCGAGGCGGCGCTCGAAGCCGCCCGGGAACCACTCGAAGCCGCCCTCACCGCCGTGCACCCCCTCCTCTCCGCCCAGTTGGAGGGCGGCCAGGAAGACGGCGGTGGCCGGGAGCAGCGCCAGCCCCTGGGTCAGCGGGGCGATGCGCGCGGCCGGGACCTCGGCGGCCGCCACCGTGAGCAGCTCCACCGGCCCTATCAGCGCCTGAAGTTCGTATGACATTCAGTCATCCTGGCTCATCCCACTGACAGTCCGCCCGGGATTTACGATTCCGTGCCCGGAGTGGAACCGGACCGCGCCGAGGCGCCCCGCGCGGCCTGGTCCGGGGTGGGGGGTCGGGGCGCTCGCGGTGCGCGCCGGTCTGCGCGCCGGTCCGCTCGCCGCCGCCCTGCTGCCCGCGACCGCCACCCGGACGCTGCGCCGCGCGGTCCGGCCCGCGTCGACCGGCGGAGCCGACCGAGCCGACCGGGCTGACCGAGCTGGCCAGGTGGCCGGACGACCGGGTGAGCGGTGAGCGGGGCAGGCGAGCGGGCAGGCGAGGGGACCGACCGGGCGAGCGGGCGACTGGGCCGACCGGGTGGCCGCGCCCAAACCTCCGGCACGCGCCCCTGACAGTCGATCACCCGTGCGGGTGCACGCCGCATGCGGCGGCCTCGGCAACCGGGTGAACTGACCGGGTACGGCCCGCCCCCGGGGCCCTCCCGGCGCGGACGGACGAACCGGTCCGGCGGACGCGCGGATCCGGGCCGTACCCGGAGGAGGACCCATGAGTTCCATGGACACACCCGCACCGGGTGGCCAGGGAGGCCCCGCCACCCGGGACCGGGGCGGGGCGGTGGCGACCCGGATGGCCAGCGCACCGCGCATGTCCTGGCTGACGCTCGCCCTGATGACGACCGCCTCGGTGGCCAGCCTCCGGGCCGCGCCGACGATGGCCGTCTACGGCCTGGCCTGCGTCTTCCTCTACCTCGTCCCCGCCATCGTCTTCCTGCTGCCGACGGCCCTGGTCTCCGCCGAACTGGCCTCCGGCTGGGAGGGCGGCGTCTACCGCTGGGTGTCGGAGGGCCTGTCGAAGCCGCTCGGCTTCCTCGCGGTCTGGTGCCAGTTCGCGATGACGATCTTCTACTACCCGTCCCTGCTCGCCTACGTGGCCTCGACCATCGCCTACGTGATCAACCCGAGCCTGGCCAGCAACGGCCCGTACACCGCCATCGTGATCGTGGTCCTGTACTGGACCGGCGTCTGGGTCTCCTCGCGCGGGACGAAGGCCGTGGCCGGCCTCTCCTCCTGGGGCCTGGTGATCGGCACCCTGATCCCCGGCACGCTGCTGGTCGTCCTCGGCCTCGTCTTCCTCGGCCAGGGCAACCCCTCCGCCGCCCCGATGAACGCCGCGCACATCTTCCCGCAGTGGACCGGCCTGGCCAGCCTGGTGCTGATCGTCAACAACTTCCTCAGCTACTCCGGCATGGAGATGAACGCGGTGCACGTCTCCTCACTGCGCAACCCGGGCCGGGAGTTCCCGCGCTCGATGTTCACCGCCTCCGGCATGGTGCTGCTGATCTTCATCCTGCCCGCGCTGGCGATCAGCTGGGTGGTGCCGTCCAGCGAGCTGAGCCTGACGGCCGGCGTGATGCAGGCCTTCGACTCCTTCTTCCAGTACTTCCACATCGGCTGGCTCACCCCGGTGATCGCGGTGGCGCTGATCGCCGCCTCGCTCGGCGGCATGCTCACCTGGCTGGCCGGGCCGTCCAAGGGCCTGCTGATGATCTCCCGGCAGGAGGGCTACCTGCCGCCGTTCCTGCAACAGCTCAACAAGGAGGGGATCCAGCAGAACCTGCTGGTCACCCAGGGTGTGGTCACCACGATCATCGCCCTCGCCTACGCGCTCATCCCGAACGTCTCCAGCGCCTACTGGATCTTCTCGGTGATCACCACGCAGGTGTACCTGATCGTCTACCTGCTGATGTTCGCCGCCGCGATCCGGCTGCGCCGCACCCAGCCGGACCACCCGCGCGGCTACCGCGCCCCCGCGCTGGTGCTGATCTGCGTGACCGGCCTGCTGGCCTCGGCGGCCGCGATGGCGATCGGGTTCGTGCCGTCCTCGCAGTTCGGCAGCGGCAGCGTCTGGCAGTACGTGGCGATCGTCGGCGGCGGCCTGGTGCTGCTCGGCCTGGTGATCCCCTTCACCTTCCTCAAACTGAGCAGGCCCTCCTGGCGGTCCCCCGAAGCCCAGGCCGAACTGGCCGAGCAGGAGGCCGAGGAGCGGCGCGGCACCACCGGAGGTGCGGAATGACCGGCACGATGATGGCCTCCCGCCACCGCTGGATCTACCTGGGCGCGATCGTCGTGCTGATCGGCATGCTGATCACCGGCCTGCTGACGTACTCCCAGCTGCACGCGACCAACCAGGCCAACGACAAGGCCAAACAGCTCTCCGCCGCACTCACCTCGGCCGGCTACCCGGTGCCCAGCCAGAGCCAGATCGTGCACACCCTGGGCGAGGACGGGGGCGCCGTCTGCGAGAACCCGGCGAACGCGCTGACCCAGGCGCAGTGGAAGTACGGCATGTCCAACGGCGCGGGCGGGCCCGGGCAGCGACCGGTGCTCTCCGACCGCGAGGTGGTGTACGCCGAGTCGCTGGTGCTCTCGGTGTACTGCCCGGACAAGCTCGAAGCCATCCAGAACAAGATCGACGACCTCAAGCTCCGCGACACCATCCGCAACTGACGCTACGTCACATACGTTCAACGCCACAGGAGTCGCACCCATGACCGACGAACTCGCCCGCCGGATCGCCGAACTGATGCCCCGGGCCAAGGCCGACCTGGCCGAACTGGTCGCCATCCCCTCCGTCGCCGACGCCCGGCAGTACCCTCCGGAGAAGTGCCGCGAGGCCGCCGAGTGGGTCGCCGCCGCCTTCGCCGACGCCGGGCTGCACGACGTCCACCTGGAGGAGACCCCGGACGGCAGCCACGCCGTGATCGGCCACCGCCCACCGCCGCCCGGCGCCCCGACCGTCCTGCTCTACTGCCACTACGACGTCCAACCGCCGCTCGACGACGCCGCCTGGACCTCCCCGCCGTTCGAACTCACCGAGCGCGACGGGCGCTGGTACGGGCGGGGCACCGCCGACTGCAAGGGCAACATCGTCATGCACCTCACCGCGCTGCGGGCACTCGGTGAGGACATCCCGGTCGGCCTCAAGCTCGTCTCCGAGGGCTCGGAGGAGCAGGGTACCGGCGGACTCGAAGCCTATGTACCCCCGCACGCGGGCGAGTTGCACGCCGACGCGCTGCTGGTCTGCGACACCGGCAACGCCGCGGTCGGCATGCCCACCGCCACCACCTCGCTGCGCGGGCTCGCCAACGTGGTGGTCACCGTCTCCGCCCTGCACGGCGACATGCACTCCGGCATGTTCGGCGGCCCGGCCCCGGACGCGCTGGCGGCGCTGATCCGGATGCTCGACTCGCTGCGCGGCCCCGACGGCGGCACCCGGATCGACGGGCTCGACTGCGACGGCGCCTGGAGCGGCGTCGGGTACGACGAGGAGCAGTTCCGGCAGGACTCCGGAGTCCTGGACGGCGTCCGGCTGACCGGCTCCGGCAGCGTCGCCGACCGGCTCTGGGCCCGGCCCGCCGTCACCGTGCTCGGCATCGACTGCCCGCCGGTGGTCGGCTCGGCCGCCGCCATCCCGGCCACCGCCCGGGCCCGGGTCAGCCTGCGGATCCCGCCCGGTACCGAGGCGCACACCGCCCAGGAGGCGCTGATCGCGCACCTGAAGGCGGCCGCACCGTGGGGCGTCCGGGTGGAGGTCCAGCCGGAGAGCACCGGCTCGCCGTTCCGCGCCGCCACCGGCGGGCCCGCGTACGGGGCACTCGACAAGGCCATGCAGGAGGTCTACGGCAAGCCGATGGCCTTCCTCGGCCAGGGCGGCTCGATCCCGCTCTGCAACGTGTTCGCGCAGACCTACCCGGAGGCGGAGATCATCCTGATGGGCGTGGAGGAGCCGCGCTGCCTGATCCACGCCCCCAACGAGAGCGTCGACCCCGGCGAGATCGAGCACATGGCCAACGTCGAGGCGCTGTTCCTCCGGCACTACGCCAACTCGGCGGGCACGTGATGGAGTTCGGTTTACCAGGGACAGATCCGAGGAGGAACCCCATGCCACGACCGTTCACCACCGAGGACTACAGCGCCCGGATGGCCCGGGCCACCGCCGACGCGACCGCCGCCGGGCTGGCGGGCCTGGTCGTCGCCCCCGGGCCCGACCTGGTCTACCTGTGCGGCTACCAGCCCACCGCGATCACCGAGCGGCTGACCGCCCTCGTCCTCACCGCCGGGCGCCAACCCGCCCTGATCGTCCCCAAACTGGAGCGCCCCGACGCCGAGAAGGCCCCCGGCGCCCCCGCCGTACGGCTGCTCGACTGGACCGACGGCGAGGACCCGTACGCCACCGCCGTCCCGCTGATCGACCCGGCCGGCCGGTACGGCGTCTCGGACAACGCCTGGGCCATGCACCTGCTCGGCCTCCAGGCCGCCCTGCCCGGCACCGGCTACACCTCGCTCACCGACACCCTGCCGATGCTGCGCGCGGTCAAGGACTCCGACGAGCTGGACCGCCTCGCCGCCGCCGGAGGGGCCGCCGACGCCGCGTACCGGGGCATCCTGGAGGTCGAGTTCGCCGGGCGCCGGGAGACCGACGTCGCCGCCGACCTCAGCGCGCTGCTCATCCAGTACGGGCACAGCCAGGTCGACTTCACCGTGGTCGGCTCCGGCCCCAACGGCGCCAACCCGCACCACGAGGCCGGCGACCGGGTGATCCAGCCCGGTGACACCGTCGTCCTGGACTTCGGCGGCCTCAAGGACGGCTACGGCTCCGACACCACCCGCACCGTGCACGTCGGCGGCGACGTGCCGACCGAGGTGCGGAAGGTGCACGACGTCGTCCGGCAGGCGCAGCAGACCGCGTTCGAGGCCGTCCGGCCCGGGGTGAGCTGCCAGGAGATCGACCGGATCGCCCGCCAGGTGATCACCGAGGCCGGGTACGGCGAGTACTTCATCCACCGGACCGGCCACGGCATCGGCATCACCACGCACGAACCGCCGTACCTGGTCGAGGGCGAGGAGCGGCCGCTCGTGCCCGGCATGTGCTTCTCGATCGAGCCGGGCATCTACCTGCCCGGCCGGTTCGGGGTGCGGATCGAGGACATCGTCACGGTGACCGAGCAGGGCGGGCGGCGGTTCAACAACACCCCGCACGAGTTGGGCATCGTCTCGTGAGGGGCACGAAGGGTGGGTGGGGTGGGGTGGGTGTGGCGGCGTAACGGCTGCTCAAGGGTACGGCATTCCGCTGTCTGAGTTTTTTCTGGACGACCGGCGGTTCGCGTGAAGAGTTCTCCAAGAATGGCTTGCTAGCTTCGACCGACATGACAAAGCTGCTCCGCCCGGCGCCGACCCCACCCCCGCGCGCCGGGCGGCTGCGTCCGGTGTCCCGGCCCCTGCCCAGTGCGCGCGCGACCGCACTGGCCCGGTTGCGGCTCCTGGCGTGGCCGCTCTACCTCCTCGCCCTGGTGCAGTACGTGCGCATCAACGGCGTGCCGTACGCCAACGACGTGGTGTTCTGCTGGCTGATCGGCGCGCTGCTCGCCGCCGCCGTGCACGCCGGCCACGGCCTGCGCCGCTTCCTGCTCGTCCTGCGCGACTGGGTGCCGGTGATGGCCGCCGTCTGGACGTACTCGCTGCTGCGCGGCTACGGCGCGCACACCCCGTGGGCCCCGCACTGGCGCCCGCAGCTGCTCGCCGACCGGGTGCTCGGCTTCGGCGAGACCTGGACGGTCCGGCTGCAGCACGCGCTGTACACGCCGGGCTCGCCGCACTGGTACGACTACGTGGCCGTCACCGTCTACATGTCGCACTTCTTCGCGGTCTTCCTGATCCTCGCGGTGCTCTGGCGGCGGCGGCACGACCGGTTCCGGCAACTGCTCGTCTGCTACCTGGTGCTGACCTACGCCGGGTTCGCGACCTATGTGCTCTTCCCGGCCGACCCGCCGTGGCTGGTCGCCCAGGAGGGCCACCTGCCGCAGCTCACCCGGGTCGTCTCCGAAGTCCTGGCCGAGAGCGGACTGCCCCGGGCCGGTTCGGTGTTCGAGAACGGCAGCCGGTTCGCCAACGACGTCGCCGCGATGCCCTCGCTGCACTCGGCCTACCCGATGATGCTGACGCTGTTCTTCTGGCCGACGGCCGGGCGCCGGCTCCGGGTACTGCTCGCCGTGTACCCGCTCGCGATGGCGTTCACCCTGGTGTACGGCGCCGAGCACTTCATCGTCGACGTGTTCGCGGGCTGGGCCTACGCGGCGGCCACGGTGTACGGGGTGCGGTGGGCGCGGGACCGGCGGGTACGGGCGCGGGAGGCGCGGGCCCGGGAGGCGCGGGCCCGGGCCGCGTCCGGGGTGTCGCTCGGCGGCTGACCGGCGGCAGCTGACCGGTGGGGAGGGGCGGGGAGGGGCGGCTGCGGGGTTGCTTCGGGCCTGCGAGGCTTTCGGTGGACAGCTCCGGGGCCCGATGGACCAGACTTGGCCGGTGCCCACTCCGTCGAAACCCACCGCCGAGCAGCTGCTCGCCGCCCGTGACACCACGATCCCCGATGTCGTCGCGCCCGGCCTGCGCGTGCTGTTCTGCGGCATCAACCCCGGTCTGTGGTCCGGCGCCACCGGCCACCACTTCGCCCGTCCCGGCAACCGCTTCTGGCCCGCGCTGCACCGCTCCGGGTTCACCCCGCGCCAGCTGCGCCCGGACGAGCAGGGCGAACTGCTCGCCCTCGGCCTCGGCATCACCAACGTCGCCCCGCGTGCCACCGCCAAGGCCGACGAGCTCACCGCCGACGAGCTGCGCGCGGGCGGGGCCGCCCTCACCGAACGCGTCCTGCGGCTGCGCCCACAGGTGCTGGCCGTGCTGGGCATCGGTGCCTACCGGACGGCCTTCGGGCGGCGCGGCGCGGCGATCGGGCGGCAGGAGGACGGGGTCGGCGACACCGAGGTCTGGGTGCTGCCCAACCCGAGCGGTCTGAACGCCCACTACACCCCGGCGAGCCTCGCCGAGGAGTTCCGCCGACTGCGCGAGGCCGTGGAGGCGGTGTAGCGGCGGTGCCGTCTTGCTACGTTGGCTGCGGTGGCTGCGGTGGCTGCGGTGGCTGCGGTGCGGTGCTGGTGCTGCGATGGTGGCACGCAGGCGACAACGGTCTCTACGTGACCGCGCACAACGCCCCGGGTGCGCGGGTCGACCGGATCGAGGTCCGCCTCGCCCCGGCGCGGACCCGCCCCCGGTCAGGCCGCCGCCAGCCCCTCCGGCAGCGCCAGCTCGCGCAGTTCGCGGATCAGCGCCCGGACGGCCGCCGTCCCGGCCAGTTCGGGCGTGGTGACGTAGCCGACGTACCGGCTGGGCGGGCGCGGTCCCAGGTCCGTGACGGCCAGCCCGGCCGGGGCGCCCAGCAGGGCCGTCCGGGGCATGATCGCCATGCCGAGGCCCTGGGAGACCAGCGACACCGCGACCGTGTCGTCCTCCACGTCGATCGTGGCGGGCGGGATCCAGTCCTGGCGGTCCCACCAGTCACGGGTGTACGAGCCGCAGTTCTCGTCCCAGTCGACCAGCGGCAGCCCGCGCGGCGCCGGGTGGCCCTGCGGGTGCACCAGCGCGTACTCCTCCGTGAAGAGCCGTGCCGCGACCAGCCCGGGAACGGGCGAGGCCCCGGCGCCGTCGAGGGTGGCGAGCCCGAGGTCGGCGCGCCCGTGCGCGACCTCGCCCGCGGTGCCCCGGCCGAGTTCGCGGACGATCCGGACCTGCGGGGTCAGCCCGGGGTGCCGGGCGGTGAGCCGGGCCAGCACGGGCGGCAGCAGGTGGGCGGCGACGCTGCGGAAGGCCGCGATCCGCAACGGTCCGGCCACCTCCCCGGCTCCCGCACCGGCGCCGGCCGCCCGGACCTCCGGGCCCATCGCCTCCAGCAGCCGCAGGATCCGCCGCGCGTACGCGACGGCCCGCGTGCCCGCCTCCGTGGGGCGCGCGCCGTGGCGCCCACGGTCGAAGAGCACCGTGCCGAGCTTCCGTTCGCAGCCGCGCACGGCGCGCGAGACGGCGGACTGGGTCATCCCCAGGCGCGCGGCCGCCGCCGTGAAGCCCCGCTCCTGATCGACGGCGACCAGGATGCGCAGTTCGTGCGGGGCGAGCTCCGGGGCCGGGCGTGGCTTCGGAGCCGCAACGGGATCGATCATGTACCCGAATCTAGCGGCATCCGCGGCATCCATCGACGCCGCTCATGGAACCCCGCCTTCCATCGATCCGGCCCCCTGCCCGGAGCCCCGGCGCCTCCGTACGGTGATCGCACACCCCACCCCGCACCAACCCGCCGGAGTCCGCCATGCCCCGCCCCGCCACCCAGACCACCGAGACCACCCAGGCCACCCCGACCGCCCAGACCGCTCAAGCCGTCCGGGCGGTCCACCAGGTCTCCCGCCCGGTCGGCCCGCCCACCGCCGACGACTTCGCCTTCGTCGAGGAGCCCGCCCCGGCCCTGGCCGAGGGCGAGGCGCTGGTCGAGAACATCTACCAGTCCGTCGACCCGTACATGCGCGAGGAGATGGAGGAGGGCGGCTGGGAGCTCAACGCCCCGCTGGAGGGCCGCACCCTCGGCCGGGTCGTGAAGTCCCGCACCCCCGCACTGCCGGTCGGCGCACTCGTCCACCACCGCAAGGCCTGGCGCACCCACTCCGCGGTCACCCCGGCCGGAGCCACCGTCCTGCCCGACTTCCCCGGCGTCCCGCTGAGCGCCCACCTGAGCGTCCTCGGCGGCACCGGCCTCTCCGCCTGGGTCGGCCTGACCAGGGTCGCCCGCCTCCAGCCCGGCGAGGACCTCTTCATCTCGGCGGCCGCCGGCGGCGTGGGCACCGCCGCCGGACAGTTCGCCCGCCTGCTCGGCGCCGGCCGGATCATCGGCAGCGCCGGCTCCGCCGCCAAGGTCGAGCACCTCACCGGGCACCTCGGCTTCGACGCCGCGTTCGACTACCACGACGGCCCGGTCGCCGAGCAGCTCCGCGCGGCCGCCCCGAGCGGCATCGACGTCTACCTCGACAACGTCGGCGGCGACCACCTGGAGGGCGCGATCAGCGTTCTGCGCGACCACGGCCGGATCGCCTGGTGCGGCGCGGTCGCCCAGTACAACAACCTCCGGCAGCCGCCGGCCGCACCCCGCAACCTCTACGACGTGGTCGGCAAGAGCCTGCGACTGGAGGGCTTCCTGGTCCGCAACCACCTCGACGCCAGGCCCGAGTTGTACGACTTCCTCGTCCCGCACCTGCGTTCCGGCGCCGTCGTCCCCGACGAGACCGTGGTGCGGGGCTTCGAGCACGTCGTGGACGCCTTCCTCGGTGTGCTCCGGGGCGCCAACACCGGCAAGATGATCGTCCAGCTCACCGACGCCCCGTAAACCGCACCCCCACCTCCGGCCCTACCGGCGCCCCGACCCAGAACCCCCCACGCGCCAACAGCCCTTCGAGTCACCATGCCTGACGCATTGTCACTGTGCCTCGATAGACTCGCCCCAGCTCATAGACCCACCTGGCAAGCGAGTTAGGACAGTCCCGAATGGCCACCCAGCTGTACTCCACCACCTCCTCCCCCGTCTCCCGGCTGGTACAGGACATCGAGCGTGGCGAAATCGGCCTTCCGGACCTGCAACGGCCGTACGTCTGGTCCGCCACCGGCGCCCGGGACCTCTTCGACTCGATGTACAAGGGGTTCCCGGTCGGGTACCTGCTCTTCTGGGGGACGGACGCCGAGCCGGGCACCAAGCAGATCGGCGCGGGCTCCAAGGAGCGTGTGCCCCGGCAGATCATCATCGACGGCCAGCAGCGCCTGACCTCGCTCTTCGCCGTCATGACCGGCGCGGAGGTGACACACGAGGACTACTCGACCGGCCGGGTGCGACTGGCCTTCCGCCCTTCGGACGAGACCTTCGCCGTCTCCGGCGCCGCGATCGAGAAGGACGCGGAGTACCTGCCGGACATCAGCGTGCTCTGGCAGTCCGACTCGAACGTCCTCAAGAAGACCGTCCGGGCGTTCCTCAACAGGCTCGCCGAGAAGCGCGAGTTGGACGAGGACGAACGCGACCGCCTGGAGTCCGCGATCGGCCATGTCCACGGGCTCAGCCTGTACAGCTTCCAGATCGTCGAACTCTCCGCGGACATCAGCCTAGAGGAGGTGTCCGAGATCTTCGTGCGCATCAACAGCAAGGGCGTGAAGCTGAAGCAGTCCGACTTCATCCTCACCCTGATGTCGGTGTCCTGGGACGAGGGCCGCCGCGAGCTGGAGCAGTTCTGCCGGGACAGCCAACTCCCCTCGCGCTCCGGCGCATCGCCGTTCAACTGGTTCCTGGAGCCCCAGCCGTCCGACCTGCTGCGGGTGACGACCGCGCTGGCCCTGCGCCGGGCCGTGCTCAAGCAGGTCTACATCGTGCTCAGCGGACGCGATCCGGACACCGGGAAGGCCTCGTCGACCCTCCGGGACAGGCAGTTCGCGAAACTTCAGGAGGCGCAGCAGAGCGTCCTGGACCTGACGAACTGGCACGAGTTCTTCCAGTGCCTGGAGCGGGCCGGCTTCCGCGGCTCGAAGATGATCTCCAGCAACAACGCCATCCTGTACAGCTACGCCATGTGGCTCATCGGCAGGATCCACTACAAGGTGCCGCTCGACCGCCTCCGGGAGGCGATCGCCCGCTGGTTCTTCATGGCGCACGGGACGGCCCGCTACTCGGGGTCACTGGAGAGCCAGGTGGAGCAGGACCTGAGCCGCTTCCGCGAGATCCCCGACGGTGACCCGGACGCCTTCATCGCCGTCCTCGACAAGATCATTTCCGATACCCTGACCTCGGACTACTGGAGCATCACGCTCCCCAACGAGCTGAACGCCTCGGCCTCCAAGACACCGGCCCTGCTGTCCTACATCGCGGCCCTGAACATCCTCGACGCCGATGCGCTGCTGTCCCGGGGCAAGGTCCGCAGCCGCCTCGACCCGGCGATCACCACGAAGCGGGGAATCGAGCGGCACCACCTCTTCCCGAAGGCCCACCTGGCTCGCGCCCTCGGGGTCCGGGAGAGCCAGAAGATCAACCAGATCGCCAACATGACCCTGGTCGAGTGGCACAAGAACATCGACATCTCGGACCAGGCGCCGGCCGTCTACTGGCCCCAGCAGATCGCCGCCCGGCAGCTGGACCCTGACCGCCTGGCCCAGCAGCAGTACTGGCACGCGCTGCCGGACGGCTGGGAGTCCATGGAGTACGAGGACTTCCTGGGTGCCCGCAGGCAGCTCATGGCCACCGTGGTCCGGGACGCGTTCGTGCAACTGGGTACCAGCGACTACCACCCCTGCTATCCCGCGCCCGATGTCCTCGCCAACCCGTCGATGCGCCAGGGAGGGTCCCGGCTGCCCCTGCACAAGCTGATCCACGCGGGCCTGCTGGAGCCGGGCGCCATCCTCAAGCCGTCCTGGGCCGGGCACTCGGTGACGGCGAGCGTCAACGAGCGCGGCCTCATCGAGGTCGACGGCGAGGCGTACGACACGCCCTCCGGCGCGGCCAAGGCCAGCGGAATCCATACCAACGGTTGGGAGTTCTGGTCCGTGGTCACCCCCCAGGGGCCGGTGCCGCTCGACAAGCTGCGGTCCGAGTACACCGCCGAGACGCTCTGGTGACCGCGCCCCGGCGGGCGACCTGAAAGGGGCGGAGCGCCCGCCTCCTCAGCGGGCGCCGAACTTCTCGTCGGTGGGGACGACCTCGCGGCCCAGCGGCATCAGCGAGATCGGGATCATCTTGAGGTTGGCCCAGCCGAAGGGGATGCCGATGATCGACAGGAACAGGGGGATGCTGGTGATCAGGTGGCCGAGCGCCAGCCACCAGCCCGCGAAGACCAGCCAGATCACGTTGCCGACGCAGGACGGCGCCCCGGCGTCCGGCTTCTCGACCGTCGTCCGGCCGAAGGGCCAGATGACGTAGCCGGCAATGCGAAAGGCGGCGACGCCGAACGGGATCGTGACGATCAGAATGCAGCAGATGATGCCCGCGACGGCGTAGCCGATGGCCATCCAGATGCCGCAGAAGATCAGCCAGAGCACGTTGAGGACGAATCCGATCACCTTCATGTTGCTCAGCCTCCCATGGGTCGTCGCTTCCAGACTGGTATACCCACCCGGGCGCGTCCCTACGTGGGGCTACACGGTGCTACGGGATCGATGGGGGATCCCCGAGGGGCCTGGCGGATCCCCGCCGACTGCCCCCGCGGAGGTCGAGGCCCGCTAGGGCGGCCACAGCCGGGCGGTGTCCGGCTCCGGGGAGACCGCACCTGCATGCCGGTCCGGGCGGCGGTGACGGCCGGGTCCGGGTGCTCGGCGGGCGCACTCCTGTAGGCGCCGACCCGGACGTCGCTGCACTCGGTGGGGACGGTGGTCAGCGGGCCGCACCGGGGCGGGTGGCGCGGTTCCAGCGGGCGCAGTCGATGTCGCCCGGCGTGATCGCGAAGGCGTGCACGCCGTGACCGCTCTGGCCGACACATGCCCTTCGGGAAAGCAGGTATGGCGACTCGTCAGATGAAGCAGCGTCAGTTCTTGTCATTTCAGTGGTGCTTCGTGGATCAGATCGCTACCGTCGCTGACGCGACCCGGGCGGAGTCGGAAGACCTGACAGTCCTGGCGGAAACCCCCGACGGGATCACAACCGATCCCGTTGTGCGCCACGTGACGCAGACGCGAACAGCCGCAGGGCCTATCCAAGTAGATGACGGGGCTGCCCTCATGCCCCGTCCACGTTCGGGAGGGAACGCGCATGGTGTCGCCGGATCCGCAGAGCCACTGGATCGCGCTCGTGGACATCGAGGATTTCAGCCTGCGCCCCGAGACCGTGCAGGCCACCCTCCACGAGGAGCTGTACGAGGTGGTCTGGTTCGCCTTCGGGCGGGCCCGGCTGGAGCGGTCCGCCTGCCAGGTGCAGGACCGCGGGGACGGCATGCTGGTCCTGCTCCCCGCCTCGACCAGCCCGGCCGTGCTGCTCCGGGAGCTGCTGCGCGGACTGCAGGACGCGCTGGCCGAGCACCACGCCAAGTACCGCGACGACCACCGGATGCGGCTGCGGGTCGGGCTGCACCAGGGGCTGGTGATCCAGCACGACGAGCGCTGGGCCGGCACCGCGATCAACGACCTGGCCCGGCTGGTGGACGCCGGACCGGTCAGGCGGGCGCTCGCGGCGGCCGAGCGGGCGCACCTGGTGGTGGTGGTCTCGGAGGAGCTCCACCGCACGGTGGTGCTCGGCCGGTACCCGGGCATCGACGCGGCCGCGTACCTCCCGGCCGACTTCGTCACCAAGCACGGGGAGCCGCGCCGGGGATGGGTGACCGTCCCGGGGTACCCGGCTCCTCCAGGACTCCCCCCGGCGACGGGGGAGCTGCCGACCGGGGTCGGGGGACGACCCGGGGGCGGCGGTCTCGCCGGGGGGCCGGACGGCGGAGCCGGGACGGGGGACCCGGCTCCGCCCGTTCCGCAGCAGCCACCGACAGCCACGGCGTCCCAGACCCTCGAAGCGGCGCCCGCGGCGCCCCGGACCCCCGAAGCAGCACCCGCGGCGCCTGCCGCGTCCCCCGCACCGCCCGCGCCCGCCACCCGGCGGATCAGCGTCAAGGGCGACTACGTCGAGGGCGACAAGCACGTCACCATCCACCCGGCCGGCCCGGTCCGACCGTGAGCACTCCCCCCGCGACACCGACAGCCGCACCGACACCCGCACCGGCGGCCCCGGCTCCGGCGCCCGCCGGCGGGGCCGCACCCCCGCCCGCTCCCCCGTCCGACGGCCCGTCCCCGGCCCCCGATCCGGGCGCGGCCCCGGGCCCCGGCGGCGAGTCCGCCCCGGCCGGCGATCCGGCCGCGCAGGCCGCCCCCAGCCACAGTGTCGGGGCCGGCGAGAGCGCCGCCGAGGCCACCGCCCGGACCGGCCAGAGCAGCAAGCGCAAGGGCCTGCTGCGGCAGGCACGGCTGCGCGTCGAGGGCGACGCGGTCGGCGGCGACAAGATCGTCATCATGGCCGGCGAGGAGCACCGGATCACCCTGCGCTCCCTGTCGCCCGCCGTCGTCGAGGCCGTCCGGCACTCCTTCCAGGAGCCGCCCCGCTGGGACGAGATCCGCACCAACGCCTGGCGCCGCCGCTCGGTGGTGCTGCGCGGCCCGGCCGGCGCCGGAAAGACCGCGGCCGCCGTCCGGCTGCTGCTCACCGCGCAGTCCCGCGCGTGGTACCTGCTGGACTCGGTCGCCCAGCTCGCCCGGCTCACCGCCGTCGAGCAACTCGGCCAGGGTGCCGGGCTGCTGCTCAACTGCCCGGCCGACGCCGCCGAGCTGCGCGGCCCGCTGCTGGAGTCGCTGGAGCACGAACTGGAGCGCTCCGGCGCGCATCTGGTGCTGACCGTCGGCACGGACGTCCTGCTCGACCGGGGCGTCGGCGAGTACGTCCAACGGCTCGACCGGCCGCCCGCCCTCGACGCGGTGGTCCGCGCCCATCTCGCCCGGCGGATCGGCGAGTCCGCGGCCGACGACACCCTCGACTGCGGCGACCTGAAGGACCTGGTGGCCGAACTGCTGGCCGCGGACGGGTCCTGCCGGATCGCCGCCCGGCTGGCCGAGGTGCTCGCCGACGAGCACGCCGGGGGCGTACTGGACCCGGACCGGGTCCGCACCCTGATGGACCAGGGCGACGGCCAGTCCGTCGACGACTGGTTCGACGGCCTCGGCAAGCCCGAACTGCGCGCCCGCGCGGTCGCACTGGCGGTCCTCAACGGCCTCCCCCAGGAGGACGTGGCGGCGGGCGGCGCCGCGCTGCTGGCCCGGTTCCACAGCGACCGGACGCTGGTCACCGTCCCGGCCGGCGGCCAACCCCCGCTCGCCCGGGACCCGTTCGCCACCCCGCGGCGCGCCCTGCTGGAGCAGCTGGGGGCCCGGACGGTGGCGACGGTGACCCGAGGCCAGTACGGCTGGCTGCCCTGCACCATCACCGAGTACCGGGACGCCGGCCACGCCCCCCGGGTCATCCGGCACGTCTGGTCCGAGTACGACATCCAGGCCGAACTGCTCGACTGGCTCGGCGAGTTGGTCGACTCGGCCTCCGAGCAGGTGCGCAGCTTCGCCGGGACGGCACTCGGCGTGGTCGCCACCGGCGCGTTCGACCACCTGAGCACCTGGGTCTTCCCCGGCTGGATCCGCGACGAGGACACCGGCACCCTGCGCCGCGAGGCCGTCGCGTACGCGCTGCGGGTCTGCGTCGAGGACCCGGCGCTGCGGGCCGGCGTCCGGGCCATGGTGGACGGCTGGTACCTCTCCGGCTCCTGGCAGGCCCAGGCCGCGGCGGCCCGCGCCTACGGGCTCTGCCTGGGCGGCGCCGACCTCGCCACCGCCGTGGAGGCGCTGGCCCGGCTGGGCACGGTGGACGACATCCGGGTCGCCATCGCCGTCGGGGACAGCTTCGCCGACCTGATCGAGGAGGACGTCGAGGGCAACACCCCCGTGGTGCTGGCGGCGCTGGTCGGCATGATGCGGCGGCACGAGAGCCGGGCCACCGGGCACCTCGCCTTCCTGATCCTCGCCGACGCCCTGGTCACCGAGCTCCCACCGCCCGGTCCCGGCGCCGCCCCGCGCAGCCGGCCCACGCTGCTGCACCTCGTCTCCCAGCAGGACGGCCTGCGCGAACAGCTCGCCCACCTCTGGTCCGAGGTGATCGGCGGGGAGCTGTTCGGGGCCGAGGCCGCCGGTGTGCTGCGGATGTGGGCGAGCCAGGCCGAGGCCGATCCGCACCTGCTCGACGACCTGCTCCGCATGCTCCGCGACCTCGCCCAGCGGACCGCCCGCAACCGGGACATCCTGCTGCGCTACGCCTCCCGCTGGGACGCCTACGACGCGCTGCGACCGCTGCGCCGCTCGGCCGCCCTGCTGCGCGCCGTCCTGGCCCCCTGAACCGACCCCCACAAGGAGACGCCCCGGCCATGGAACCGGTGTCACTGATCATCAGCAAGGCCCCGATGTCCGCGCTCGCCCTGGGCCCCGCCAAGGGCGCCAGCCCGCACGTCGCGGTCGTCTACGTCACCCCGCGCGGTGAGGTGGACTGCTTCGAGGGCCGCCCGATGACCTACTCCCAGCAGGCCTTCTCCAAGTACCGCACCCGCTTCGAGGTGGACATGCGGGACCACCAGCGCACGGTGACGATCGGCCGCAGCCCGCTGGTCTCCCGCGACCAGGTCCACGCCTTCGAGGTCGTCGTCACCCTCGCCTTCCGGGTCGACGGCTGGGACGGCGCCAAGGACTGGGTGCGCAGCGGGCTCCCGGACGCCCTCCCGGTGGTGTACGACCACATCAACCATCTGTTCCACGGCGCCGGGCAGGGCTTCGACATCGAGGACTCCTTCGGCCTCCAGCAGCACCTGAACCGGCTCTGCGGCCCGCCGAGGGCGGTCGGCGCCGGTCTGCTGGTGCACGGCTGCCGGGTGAACGTCCGGCCCGACGCCAAGTCCCGGGAGTTCCTGGAGGGGCTGGTGGAGGCCGCGCGCGAGGAGCGCACCGGCGCCGCCCGGCACGTGTCCGGCCGGGGCGGGACGCACCGCGAGATCGAGCTGAGGCGGATCCAGCAGGAGGCCGAGATCGCCGCCACCCGGCGCCAGTCCGAGGCGCTCAACGGGATGCTGATGACCAGCGAGAACCTCATCCGGCAGTACCTGGTCACCCACCCGCAGGACGCCGCCGGGGCGGTCGAGATGATGCGGCAGCTGGAGGAGGCCCGGTCGGCCCGGGAGGACCTGCGGGACGCCCGGTCGCTGGCACTGTTCCAGCTGATGGCGGACAAGGGGCTGGTCCTCCCCGGCGACCTCAACGACATGCGCCGCCAGCTGGTCGGCCAGGTCCAGCGGGCCACCGGCGTCGGACCGGCCGCGCCGTACGCGCCCGCGGTGTCCTGGGACGCCCCGCTGGCGCTCGGCTCCGCCCCGCCGGCCCCGGCCGCCCATGCCGCCTCCGCCCCCGGCTACGCCCCCACCGCCGACCCCGCGGGCCGGTCCGTCCCGTACGAGGCCGCCCCGTACGAGGGCGTCCCGTACGAGGCCGCCCCGCCACGGCCGGGCGTCGCGGACACGGCCAGCCTGTACGAGCCGACCGTGGTGGTACCCGCTGCGACCCCGCACGCCCCCACCGCGTTCCCCGGCGCGGCCCTGATCTACCTCGTCCTGGACGAGTCGCTCGACTCCGCCAGCCTGGACGAGCTCAACCGCGGGCTGCGCAACCTGCACGACGCCCTGTCCGCGAGCCCCGAGGTGGCCGCCCGGCTGCGGATCTGCGTGGTCGGCATGGCCGCGGGGGCCGAACTGCGGCTGCCGCTGGAGGCCGTCGGCCCGGGCACCCGGACGCCGATCCTGATGCGCCGCCCGGGGCTCTCCTACCGGGAGGCCTTCCGTACCCTGCGCACCCTGCTGCCGCAGGACGTGGCGCTGGTGAAGGCGGAGCCGACGACCGCGCTGCGGCCGATGGTGTTCTTCGTCAGCGGCGGCACGCCCGGCGAGGGCGGCGACTGGCAGGACGCCCACGACGAACTGGTGGACCGGTCCCGGCACCCGTCGGCCCCGCACATCGTGGCCTGCGGCCTGGCCGCCGCCGACCCGCGCGCCGTCCAACGGATCGCCACCCGGCCGGAGTTCGGCCACATGGCCGCGCCGAACACGGATGCCGGCTCGGCGGCGCACAGCTGCGCGGCCTTCCTGCGGGACGCGGTCGTCGGCTACGGCAGGCGGCTGGCCGCGGGTTCCACCGAGTTCAGCATCGTCGGCCCGGACGGCTTCCGTCCGGCGGCCGACACCCTCTGAGAGCGCGGACACCGGAGAAGGGATCGCAACACCATGGACGGCAATCGGGGCCACCTGCTCCCCATCTACGTACTCGCCGACGAGTCGGGCTCGATGAGCAGCCACATCGACGAACTCAACGACGGGCTGAGGTCACTGCACCAGGCGCTGCTCGGCGAGCCGATGGCGGCGGCCAAGGTCCGCTTCTCGGTCCTGGGCTTCTCGGACGACGTGGTGGAGCGGGTCAGCATGGTCGACCTGCGCGGCGCCAACGAGTTCCCCCGGCTGCGCACCCGGGGCATGACCAGCTACGCCAAGGCCTTCGAGGACCTCATCGCGCGGATCCCGAACGACGTGGCCGGGCTCAAGGGCGAGGGCTACCAGGTGCACCGGCCCGCGGTGTTCTTCCTCAGCGACGGGGTCCCGAACCACGGCGAGGACTGGCAGGGCGCCCACCGCCGGCTCACCGACCGGAGCATCACCCCGGCCGCCCCGAACATCATCGCCTGCGGGATCGGGAACGCCGACGCGGCGGTGATCGCCAGAGTGGCCACCAGCCAGGAGTTCGGCTTCGTCGCCAACAAGGGGGTCGACGTGGGTCAGGCCATCGCCAAGTTCTGCACCGCGCTCACCAAGAGCGTGATCGCCTCGGGCCGTTCGCTCAGCTCGGCCGAGCCGCAGCTGGTCGTGGACCGGCCGGAAGGCTTCACCGTCGCAATCGATGTGATCTGACCGTGGCACCTCTGTTCAACCGCAGGGACGACGACGAGGACCTTCCCCAGCCCGCGGTGCCTCCGCCGACGCCCCCGCCGTCCCGGCTCTCCCGTTCGCCGCACCACTGGCTGCCGACCCCGGCCCGGGGCCCGGCGCCGGGCCGGCCCCACAGCCATCCCCAGGGCCAGCCCCAAGGCCACCCGGCAGCCGAGCCGCCGACCGAGCCGCCACCGGCCCGGCCGCACGCGGAGCCCCACCCACACCCGCACCCGCACGCGGAGCCCCACCCACACGCACACCCGCACGCGCAGCCACCGCGGCCGGCGCTCCCGCCCACCGTCGGCCCCGCGGCCCCGGCCGCACCGCCGCCGCCCAGCCCCGCCATGCCCGAGCTCTGGCAGCCCGTGGTGGTCGGCGACCCGGTGGCGGTCTTCGACCCGCGCCCGCCCTCCGGCCTGTCGTACCGCCCGGACACCGTCTGCGACGGCTGGTCCACCCCCGCGCTCGACCTGCGGCTGGCCTCCGTCCGCGGCTACCAGCACCGCTACGACGGCCGCCCCCGGGAGGACGACGCCGCCTGCGCCTGGGACCGCGCCACCGGCACGGTGGTCTTCGCCGTCGCCGACGGCGTGTCCAGCGCCGGGCAGCCGCACATCGGCTCCCAACTGGCCTGCCGCAGCGCGGTCGACGAGCTGCTGGCCCAGGTCCGGGTCGGTGCCGGCCGGGTGGGCGACTGGGAGAAGCTGCTGGGCACCGTCCAGTGGCAGCTGATCGAGCAGGCCCGGCGCATCCTCAAGCAGCCGGGCGCCGGCATCGAGGCCACCGCCCAGCTGCTCGCCACCACCCTGGTGGCCGGCACCGCCACCCCGACCGGGAACGGGGTGACCATCGAGGTGGTGTCGGTGGGCGACTCCGGCGTGTGGCAGATCAAGTACGACCGGATCTACCAGCTGCTCGGCGGCAAGTCGGCCGGCCCGGACGGGCTGGTCTCCTCCTCGGTGGAGCCGCTGCCGGGCGTGCCGACCCGGATCCGCCCGATGGACTTCTACCTGGACCCCGGCTCGGTCGTGCTGATCGGCACCGACGGCTTCGGCGACCCGGTGGGCAACGGCCGCGGCGAGGTCGCCCGGCTGTTCGTCGAGGGTCTGCGCCGGCCCGTGCCACCGCTCGGCTTCGCCCACCTGCTGGACTTCTCCCGCGAGACCTTCGACGACGACCGCACCCTGGTCGCGCTCTGGCCGCGTGAGCACCCCTCGCACGGGAGGCCGCGGTGAGCGTGATCCGCTTCCGGCCCGACCAGCTGGGCGACTACAAGCAGCACGAACTGGGCAAGGGCGGACAGGGGTTCGTCTACGAGGTCCCCGTGCCGCCGCCCGGCCTCAGCGGGCCGCTGGTCTACAAGGAGTACCGCGCCGGGATGCTGCTGGACCCGGGCGTCCTGGTGGAGATGGCCGAATTCCCGGACTCCCTCGGCCCGGCCGACCGCGCCTTTCTCCTGGACCGGCTCGCCTGGCCGCTCGCCCTGGCCGAACGCGGCTCGCAGATCAGCGGGTTCGCGATGCGCAAGGTCCCCCCGGAGTTCTTCATCGCCATGCCGGACGGCGCCAAGCCGCAGGGCTTCCAGTTCCTGCTGAACGACGCCGCCTTCCTGCAGCGGATCGGCCTGCACATCGACGACGAGCAACGACTGCTCCTGCTGCGGGACTTGGCTGCCCTGATCGCCCGACTGCACGGCCACGGGGCGGCGGTGGGCGACCTCTCCCCCAACAACGTGCTGTTCACCCTGGCCGGCTCACCCCGCTGCCTGCTCATCGACTGCGACTCGATGAGCCTGCACGGGCGCTCCGCCGTCGAGCAGGTGGAGACGCCGGACTGGGAGGTGCCGGAGGCCGCCAAGGCCACCCCCGCGTCGGACGCCGCCAAGTTCGGACGGTTCGTCCTGCGGCTGTTCAACGGCGAGCAGCACAGCCTGGACGACACCCGGCTGCGCGCCCTGTCCCCGGAGCTGGCCCGACTGGCCGGGTGGAGCCAGCACGCCGACCCGACCGCCCGGCCGCCGGCCGCCGCCTGGATCGGCCCGCTGGACCAGGCGCTGCACACCGTCCGCACCCTCGGCCCGGCGGCTCCGCCCCCGCCGCCGCCCTCAGCGCCGCCTCGGCCGGGAACGCCTCCGCAGGCGGCGCCGCCCACCCCCGCCAGGCCGCGCCGCCGGGTCGCGCCGGTCCTCGTCGGCCTGCTGGTCGCGGCCGCCCTGCTGGTGGGCGGCGACCGGCTGGTCGAGTACTACCGGGCCTCCACGACGGCCTCGTCCACCGAGTCCACCGGTTCCACCGGCTCCACGGGCTCGACCGGGGCCGCCCCGGCGCCCACCTGGCAGCCGACCGCCCCGGCCACCACCGTGAAGCCGCCCGCCCCCGCCCCCACGACCCCCGACAACACCGTCCCGGTGGACACCGGCCAGGTCGCCGGACACCCCGAAGCCCCGGGCGTGGCAACCCTGTTCAGCCGGTTCTTCACCGCCGTGAACACCCGCCAGTACGACACCGCACTCGGCTACTACGACCCCGACACCACGGCGCTCGACCTCAGCTCCGAGGAGGAACGCGCCGACTGGCGGCGCATCATGGCCACCACCCAGGACTCGAACGTCGCCATCGCCGCCATCACCGGCGCCGGCCCCTACACCCGCGCGACCGTCCGGTTCCGCAGCCGCCAGGCCGCCGGCTACGGCCCCCAGGGGCACGAGGACCAGACCTGCACGGACTGGCAGCTCACCTACAACCTCTCCCGCTCCGGCAGCGGTTACCGCATCGTCAGCGCCCCCGGCTCCGGCGTGAGCTTCCGCGGATGCTGAACCGGCCGCCTCAGCCGCCGAAGGCGGCCAGCTTGAGCCCGTCCACCGAGGTGATCCGCAGCGACTGCCGGCCGGTGGCGATCAGCCCCTGGCCCCGCCACTGCTCCAGCACCCGGCTGACCGTCCGGCGCGAGCTCAGCACCAGCCCGGCCAGGTCGTCCTGGGAGAGGTTGAGCCCGATCCTGATCCCGCCGGTGTGCGGCACCGGCTCGCCGCAGCGCTCGCCGAGGTCCAGCAGGAGCGCGGCGAGCCGGACGGCGACCGGCTCGGTGACGTTGGTCCGGTGCTCGTCCGCCTCGCGCAGCCGACGGGAGAGGGTCTGCTCCAGGGCCGCGGCGGTGCCCTGGCGGGACTGCGCGAAGGCACGGAAGCGGGCTGCGGTCAGCTGCAGCACCTCGACCCCGGTGGCGGCCAGCAGCGAGGCCGAGCGCGGGCGCCCCTCCAGGACGGCCTGCTCCCCCAGGAGGTCCCCGGGGCCGCGCAGGGCGAGCAGGGCGCGGTACCCGGCCGAGGAGTACGAGACCACCTTGATCCAGCCGCCCAGGACGACGACCACGTAGTCGGAGGCGTCGCCCTGGGCGAAGAGCTGGGTGTCCGCCGCCAGGGCGACCCGGGTGCCCAGCCCGAGCAGCGCGTCGCGGTCGGCCGCGTCGAGCGCCGACCAGAAGGTGACGGGCCCGCCCGTCGGCCTGCCGCCCACCGCACTAGCCGACGATCCAGGCCAGGCCGACCGCCGCGACCCCGGCGACCGCGAACTGCAGGGACTGCTGGACGCGCCGGTGCTTCGTCCAGGCGATCTGGCTCATCACCACCAGTTGCCGGCTCAGCGTCTCCAGCGGCGGGGTAGCGGCGATCTTCTCGGCCAGCCGCTCCGGCTCCCAGTGCCGCAGGTGCCCGAAGTAGACGAAGTGCTCCCGCCAGTCGTCTCCGCCGCCCTTGGTCCGCAGCCGGGGGCTCACCACGGACACCGCGGCCAGCGCGGAGAGCGCGAGCAGCGCGATACCCAGCCAGAACACGCTCTTGGGGAACACGCCGGTCAGCCGCTCCGACTGGTTGCCGGTGCCGAAGAAGGCGGTCAGGACGCCGATCGCGGCCGATTCGAGGGTGAGCGCGAAGGCCGCCTTGGCGTCCACCTTCCCGGTCCAGTCCTGCAACGAGGCGTGGATCTTCCAGGCCGTCTCCACCGGATCCGTCTCGGCCATGAACCCCCCATTCCGCTGAGCCGTCCCCCGGGTGCGAAGCACCAGTGTGGCACCTCGCCGCCCCGGTGAGCAGGGCCTTGCGCAAGTGATCTCCCGCTCCCCGCAGCCGAGTTCGGCCCCGGGGCCGGCGCCGCCACCGGCCCCCGGCAAGATCGGCCGGACAGGACCTACAACGGGGTGACGGCCTTCAGCACCAGCAGCAGTGCCACCGCCGCGTTGAGCGCGCAGAGCGCGGACGCCGCCGCCCCCGCCGCGGCCACCATCGCGGCCAGGCCCGCCCGGGTGTGCGCGGGCGGCCAGTTCCGCGAGGACGGCACCGGGCCGAGCAGCGCGGCCACCCGGCGCGGGACCGGCCCGGGCACCGGGCCCGGCGCGGCGAAGGCCGCGAAGCCGGGGACGGGCGCCCGGCGCGAGACCAGGGCGGCGCGGGCCACCGCGCGGGCCGTGATCCGGCGGTCGCCCACCACCTGCGCGGACTCCTCGTCCGCCCAGCGCTCGGCGCTGTACGCCACCGCCTGCTGCAACGGCCGGAGGAACGGATTGACGCACCCGGCCAGCTGGGTGGTCAGCAGGTGGCGGTGGTGCCGGTGGACGAGGTGCGCCCGCTCGTGGGCGAGCAGCGCCTCCCGCTCGTCCGCGGCCAGCCCGGCCAGCATGCCGGTGGACACCACCACCCGCCCGGGCGAGCCGGGCAGCGCGTACGCGTACGGGGTCCCGTCCGGCAGCACGGCGACATCGCCGAAGAGGCCGGGGCCGCCCGCCGGGGCGACGGCATCGGGACCGCCGGGCGGCAGCCCCTCCAGCGCCCGCCGGGCCCGGCCCCGGACCCGCAGGTGCCGCACGACCGTCCTGGTGGTGGCCGCGGCCACCACCAGGAGCACGCAGATCGCCGCCGTCCCGATCGTCTCGTGGTACTGCAGCGCCGCCCGCACCTCCGGGTCGGACCAGCTGTCCGGCAGCGGGTTGCCCGGGATCTGCGCGGTGCCCACCACGCCGATCAGCCCGAGGCAGAGCGCGCTGCACAGCGCCATCACCGCGCTGATCGCGGTGAGCAGCCGGGCCGCGCCGCGCGGGTGCAGGTGCTGACCGGCGAGCCGGGCGATCGGCACCGCCGTCAGCGGGAGGATGAGCGGGAGGAAGACGAAGACGCCCACGGTTCGGCTCTGTTCAGTTCTCGCGGTCGGCCGCGGCCGGATCGGCGGACGCACTGTCCAGCAGCGTCCGCAGCAGTTCCTCGTCGTGCGGCAGCAGGGCGGTGACGAAGCTGGCCAGCACGGCGTCCCGGTCCGGCTCGCCGTCGAGCATCCGGCGCATCCGCAGGGCGGCCAGGCCGGCCGCGTCGGAGGAGGCCTGCCAGCGGTAGGAGCGGCCCGAACGGGTCCGGGAGACGGCCTTCTTGGCGTGCAGCCGGGACAGGATGGTCATCACGGTGGTGTAGGCGAGGCCGCCGTCCAGCCGTTCCTGCACCCACCCCGCCGTGGCCGGGCCGGGCGCCCGCTGGAGCACCGCGAGCACCTGGGCCTCCAGCTCGCCCTGGCCGCGCCGTCTGGCCCGCGGATCCCCGGCCGCCGGGGCGTGCCTCTCCTCAGCCATGACGGCCGCTCCCTCCGGATGCCGCGCCCCGCCGACGGCGGGACACCCTGCCATCCTAACGAGCGGCCCTTTCGCGGCCCGCTCGCAGCCCTTTCGCGGTGTGCCCGGCGGGCTCAGTGCAGCGGCAGTCCGGCGTTCTGCCGCCGGTCCAGCTCGGCGATGTCCGGGTGGTGCAGGTCGAAGGCCGGGGATTCGGAGCGGATCCGGGGCAGCGTGGTGAAGTTGTGCCGCGGCGGCGGGCACGAGGTGGCCCACTCCAGCGAGCGCCCGTACCCCCACGGGTCGTCCGCGGTGACCGGCTCGCCGTACCGCGCGGTGCGCCAGACGTTGTAGAGGAACGGCAGCGTGGAGAGGCCGAGCAGGAACGAGCCGATGCTGGAGACGGTGTTGAGCGTGGTGAAGCCGTCCGAGGCCAGGTAGTCGGCGTAGCGGCGGGGCATCCCTTCTGCGCCCAGCCAGTGCTGCACCAGGAAGGTGGCGTGGAAGCCGACGAAGAGCGTCCAGAAGTGGATCCGCCCGAGCCGCTCGTCCAGCATCCGCCCGGTGAACTTGGGCCACCAGAAGTGGAAGCCGGCGAACATCGCGAAGACGACCGTCCCGAACACCACGTAGTGGAAGTGGGCGACGACGAAGTACGAGTCGGAGACCTGGAAGTCGATCGGCGGCGCGGCCAGCAGCACCCCGGTCAGGCCCCCGAACAGGAAGGTGACCAGGAAGCCGACGGTCCAGAGCATCGGCGCCTCGAAGCTCAGCGAGCCGTGCCACATGGTGCCGATCCAGTTGAAGAACTTCACCCCGGTCGGCACCGCGATCAGCATCGTCATGATCGCGAAGAACGGCAGCAGCACCTGCCCGGTGACGAACATGTGGTGGGCCCAGACCGTGATCGACAGGCCGGTGATGGCGAGGGTGGCCGCGACCAGGCCGCTGTAGCCGAACACCGGCTTGCGGCTGAACACCGGGATCACCTCGGTGATGATGCCGAAGAACGGCAGCGCGATGATGTACACCTCGGGGTGGCCGAAGAACCAGAACAGGTGCTGCCACAGCAGCGCCCCGCCGTTGGCCGGGTCGAAGACGTGCGAGCCGAACTTGCGGTCCGACTCCAGGCAGAGCAGCGCCGCCGCCAGCACCGGGAAGGCGAACAGCACCAGCACGGCGGTCAGCAGGATGTTCCAGACGAAGATCGGCATCCGGAAGAGCGTCATGCCCGGCGCCCGGAAGCAGACGATCGTGGTGATGAAGTTGACCGCGCCGAGGATGGTCCCGAACCCGGAGAGCGCCAGGCCCATGATCCAGAGGTCCGCGCCGATGCCCGGGCTGTGCTGGAGGCTGTTCAGCGGCGCGTAGGCGAACCAGCCGAAGTCGGCCGCGCCGTCCGGGGTCAGCAGGCCGGCCATCACGATCAGCGAGCCGAACAGGTAGAACCAGTAGGCGAGCGCGTTCAGCCGGGGGAAGGCCACGTCGGGCGCGCCGATCTGCAGCGGCATGATCCAGTTGGCGAACCCGGCGAACAGCGGGGTCGCGAACATCAGCAGCATGATCGTGCCGTGCATGGTGAACAGCTGGTTGAACTGCTCGTTGGAGAGCAACTGCAGCCCCGGCCGGGCCAGCTCGATCCGCATCAGCATCGCCATCAGGCCGCCCGCCAGGAAGAACCCGAACGCCGTGGTCATGTAGAGGGTGCCGATGCGCTTGTGGTCGGTGGTGGTCAGCCAGCCGACCAGGGCCCGGCCGCGGCGGCGCCGACCGGCGGCCAGCCAGCGGTCCAGCCGGGGGGTGCGTGAGGGGTGCGGGGCCTGCTCCGGGACGTCCTGCGGCAGAAGCGTCATGCACCGCGCCTTCCGTGCTCGGGGCCGGCGGCCGCCTCCCCACGGCCACCGGACGGTCGTCGGACAAGCACTACCAGTCGCGGGCCGCGCCGACCGGGGGCACGCGGGCGCGTCACCCGAACAGGTGCGGCCCGGTTGCCCGGCGCCCGGGCCGGGCGGACCGTCGAAGTCCGTACGACTGTTCGGTCTAGGAGGAGTCCATGAGCAGCCAGTCCGCCCCCGACCAACCCCCGCCCTGGCGCTCGGGCACCAACGCGCCGCCTCCGCCGGGGACGAACAAGTTCAGCGACTGGGCGCCCGGCCTGGTGATCTTCGCCGGTGTCCTGATGCTGCTGAACGGCTTCATGGAGATGCTGCGCGGGATCATGGCGATCGCCGACGACGACGTCTTCCTCACCACCCAGCGGTACGTCTTCCGCTTCGACCTCACCGGGTGGGGCTGGATCCACGTGATCGTCGGCGCGCTGGTCGCGGTGGTCGGCGCCTTCCTGCTCAAGGGCGCCCCCTGGGCCCGGTACGCCGGTATCGTCCTCACCGTCGTGAGCGCCCTGGACAGCTTCCTCGCCGTGCCGTACTACCCGTTCTGGTCGTTCATCGTGATCGCGCTGGACGTCTTCATCATCTGGGCCCTGTGCGTCTACCGCCCGGAGGACACCGTGTTCTGACCGCCCGCCCGGCACCGCGCCCGCGCCCGCGCCCGTCCGGGGCGCGGGCGCACGGCCGCCCGGATCAGACCCGGGCCCGCTGGGTGACGGCGATGCAGACCAGCACCACCAGCGCGGTGACCAGCGCCGCCGCGGGGAACCCCTCGCCCAGCAGCAGCACCGACCAGCCCAGCGTCAGCAGCGGCTGCGCGAGCTGCAGCTGACTGGCCCTCGGCACACCGATCTGCGCCATCCCCCGGTACCAGAGCACGAACCCGCCGAACTGCGAGACCGCCGCCGTGTACGCCAGCCCGGCCACCGCCTTCGCCCCGAACCGGACCGGTTCGGCGGTCAGCGCGATCCCGGCGGTCAGGACCGTCACCGGCAGCGCCACCACCACCGCCCAGGCGATCACCTGCCAGCCCGGCAGCTCCCGGGAGATCCGCCCGCCCTCCGCGTACCCGGCCGCGCAGACCAGCAGCGCGGCGAACAGGTAGAGGTCGGCGACGGTCGGCCGCCCGTGGCTCTGCAGCAGGGTGAAGGCCAGCACGGCCGCCGCCCCGGCGAGCGCGGCGCACCAGAACCGGCGGGACGGGCGGCCGCCGGTGCGCAGCGCCGCGGCCACCGCGGTGGCCAGCGGCAGCACCCCGATGACGACCGCCGAGTGCGCGGTCGAGGAGGTGCGCAGCGCCAGCGTGGTCAGCAGCGGGAACCCGAGGACGCAGCCGGCCGAGACCACCAGCAGTCCCGGCCAGTGCCGGCGTTCGGGCAGTGGGACGCGGGCGGCCGCCAGGCAGATCGCGGCGAGCAGGCCGGCCAGCGCGCAACGCAGTCCGGCGGACGTCCAGGGGCCGAAGTCGGCCAGCGTCCAGGTGGTCGCGGGGAAGCTGAAGGAGAAGGAGAGGACCGCGAGTGCGGCGAGGGCCGTACCGGACCGCTCCTGCGGGCCTGCTACTGCCGAATGCCGGATAGCGCTATCTTGTACCGTCATGAATGAGCGTACCAGCGTGACCGATCTCGCCGACAGGCTGCGGCGGGAGGTGGAGCGCTACCCGGAGGGCGGGAAGCTGCCGCCCAGCCGGGCCCTGATGGAGCGCTATCAGGTCAGCCCGGTGACGGTCTCGCGGGCGATCGCCGTCCTGGCCGCCGAGGGGCTGGTGCTCTCCCGGCCGGGCGCCGGGGTGTTCCGGGCCGCCGCCTTCCGCGGCTCGGGCGGCCCGGCGGCGGTGAGCGCGACCCGCCCCGGTGACCTCTCCTGGCAGGAGGTGGCGCTCAGCGCCGACGCCGGACCGCGCGACCTCGGCGCGGGTCCGCTGTTCGCGACCCTGGCGGTGCCCTCGCCCGAGGTGATCGACCTGAACGGCGGCTACCCGCACGCCTCGCTCCAGCCGGAGCGCCTGCTGGCCGCCGCGCTGGCGCGGGCCGGGCGGCGGCCGGGTGCCTGGGAGCGGCCGCCGGCGGCGGGGCTGACCGAGCTGCGCGCCTGGTTCGCCCGGGACATCGGCGGCAGCGGCGGGCTGCTCGGCGCGGGCGACGTCCTGGTCACCGCCGGCGGCCAGAGCGCGCTGACCGTCGCCATGCGCTCGCTGATCGCCCCGGGCGCCCCCGTCCTGGTGGAGTCGCCGACCTATCCGGGCATCCTCGCGGTGGCCCGGTCCGCGGGGCTGCGGCCGGTCCCCGTCCCGGTGGACGCGGACGGGGTGCGGACCGACCTGCTGGCGGACGCCTTCGACGCCACCCGGGCCCGGGCGTTCGTCTGCCAGCCGCTGTTCCAGAACCCGACCGGCGCGGTGCTGTCGCCCGAGCGGCGGACCGAGGTGCTGCGGATCGCCCGGGCGGCCGGGGCGTTCGTCATCGAGGACGACTTCGCCCGGCGCCTGGTGCACACCGACTCGCCCGTGCTGCCGCGCCCGCTCGCCGCCGACGACCCGGACGGCGTGGTGGTGCACCTGCACTCGCTGACCAAGGCCACCTCGCCCAACCTTCGGGTCGGCGCGCTCACCGCGCGCGGCCCGGCCCTGGAGCGGCTGCGGGCCGCCCAGGTGGTGGACAGCTTCTTCGTCCCCCGGCCGCTCCAGGAGGCGACGCTGGAGCTGGTGGCCGACCCGGGCTGGGCCCGCCACCTGCGCGCCCTCGGCGCGGAGCTGCGCGACCGGCGGGTGGCCGCGGTGGCCGCGCTCCGCCGGGAGCTGCCCGGTCTGCTCGGCCCGCACCAGGCCGGGGGCTACCACCTCTGGCTGCGTCTGCCGGACGGCGCCGACGAGAGCGCCCTCACCGCGGCCGCCCTGCGCGCCGGGGTCCTGGTCACGCCCGGCCGCCCCTACTACGCCGCCGAGCCGCCGGCCCCGCACCTGCGCCTGAGCTACGCCGCCGTGGACAGCTCCACCCGGATCGCCGAGGGCGTCCACCAGCTGCGCCGCGCCTACGAGGAGGTGGTCGGCTGAGCCGGGGCCCGGCCGGACCGGGCCCGGTGGCGGACCGTCACCGCCGGTAGCCCGCCATCCGCTCCAGCCGGGCGATCCGCTCCGCCATCGGCGGGTGGGTGGAGAACAGCCTGGCACCCGCCTCGCCCGGGCGGAACGGGCTGGCGATCATCATGTGGCTGGCCGTCTGGAGCTGCGGCTCCGGTGGCAGCGGCAGCTGCCGGGTGCCGGCCTCCAGCTTGCGCAGGGCGCTCGCCAGGGCGAGCGGGTCGCCGGTGATCCGGGCGCCGTCGGCGTCGGCCTGGTACTCGCGGGAGCGGCTGACGGCCAGCTGGATCAGCGCGGCGGCCAGCGGGCCCAGGATCATGATCGCGAGCATTCCGAACAGCCCGGGGCCGTCGTCGTCGTCGCTGCGGCCGAACGGGATCAGCCAGGCGAAGTTCACCAGGAACATCACCACCGAGGCGAGCGCCCCGGCGACCGAGGAGATCAGGATGTCCCGGTTGTAGACGTGGCTCAGCTCGTGCCCGAGCACGCCGCGCAGCTCCCGCTCGTCCAGCAGCCGCAGGATGCCGTCCGTGCAGCAGACCGCCGCGTTGCGCGGGTTGCGCCCGGTCGCGAAGGCGTTCGGCGCCGGGGTCGGGGAGATGTACAGACGCGGCATCGGCTGGCGCGCGGAGGTGGAGAGCTCACGGACGATCCGGTACAGCCGCGGCGCCTCGATCTCGCTCACCGGGCGGGCCCGCATCGCCCGCAGCGCGAGCTTGTCGCTGTTCCAGTAGGCGTAGGCGTTGGTGCCGAGGGCGACCAGCAGGGCGATCACGAAGCCCGTGCGGCCGAAGAAGGAGCCGATCACCAGGATCAGCGCCGAGAGGCCGCCGAGCAGTGCTGCGGTCCTCAGTCCGTTGTGCCGGCGGTGCACGGCAGGCCCTCCAATGGTGCGGTGGGGAAGCCCTCTCTGCCTCGTCCCTCTGCCCCGACAACGGGCGGGGCCGTCGGCCTTGTTCCCTTGTGCGCACCCTGTCGCCCGCCCGGCCCGGGCGGGCGACCGAGGACGGATCCTAGAAGAGCGTGCCGCCCGCGACCTGGAGGACCAGCTGCGGGGCGACCGAGAGCACCACCGCCACCGAGGCGGTCAGGCCGAGGGTGGCCGCCAGCGGGACGGGCAGCCGGTGTTCGGCCGGCCGCTCCTCGGCGCCGCCGCCGTCCGGCGCGAACAGCCGCGCCGTCCAGAGCAGGTAGTAGTACAGCGCGATGACCACGTTGACGGCCATCACCACGGCGAGCCAGCCCAGCCCGGCGTCGACGGCGGCGCGGAACACCACCACCTTGCCGAACAGGCCGATGACGCCCGGCGGCAGCCCGGCCAGGCACAGCAGGAAGAAGGCCAGTGCCAGGGCCGTCCAGCGACGGCGGGCGAACAGGCCGCGGAAGTCGTCGACCCTGGTCCCGGCGCGGCGGCCGACCGCGGCGACCACGCCGAAGGCGCCCAGGTTCACCACCCCGTAGATCAGCGCGTACGCGGCGGTCGCGCCCAGCGGGTCGGCCCCGGTCGGCGCGTAGCCGGCCGCGGCCAGCGGTACCAGCAGGTAGCCGGCCTGGCCGACCGAGGACCAGGCCAGCAGCCGCACCGCGCTGTGCCGGGTGTCGAAGCGCTGGCGCAGCGCGCCCACGTTGCCCACCGTCATGGTGACGGCGGCCAGCACCGCCAGCACCAGGCCCCAGGTGTGCGCGTACGGGCGGAAGGCGATGGTGGTGGCCAGCGCCAGGCCGGAGAGGCCGGCCGCCTTTCCGACCACCGAGAGGTAGCCGGCCACCGGCAGCGGGGCCCCGGTGTAGGTGTCGGGCACCCAGAAGTGGAACGGGACGGCGGCGACCTTGAAGGCGAAGCCGACCAGGGTGAGCACCGCGCCGGCCTCGGCCAGCGGCTTCAGCTGGGCGGGGGCGTGCTCCAGGCCCTCGGCGACCGCGCCCAGGTGCAGGCTGCCGCTGGCGGCGTAGACGAAGCCGACGCCGAGCAGCATCACGGCGGTGGCGGTGACGGAGGAGAGGAAGAACTTCAGCGCGGCCTCCGCGCCGCGGCCGTCGCGGCGCAGCGCGACCAGGGCGAAGGCGGGCAGCGAGGCCACCTCCAGCGCGATCACCAGGGTGGCGAGGTCGCGGGAGGCCGGCAGCAGCGCGGCGCCGCTGGCACTGGCGAGCAGCAGGAACCAGTACTCCCCGCCGGGCAGCCACTCCTCCTCGACGGTGTGCACCGACAGCAGCGCGGCGATCAGCGCGCCGCCGAGCGCGAGCAGCTGGAAGACCAGCGCGAAGTGGTCGGCCACGTAGGAGCAACCCGCGATGTCAGTGGCGCCTGTTACGTTCTGCGCACAGAAGGTGGCTCGTGGTGAGCCCCCGGTGAGCGGGAGGAGGGCGAGGAGCGCGAGGGCGAGCCCGGCCGCGGAGAACCAGCCGAGCAGCTTCTTGTGGCGCTCGGGCAGGAAGAGGTCGGTGATGAGCACGGCCAGGGCGGCCACGGCGGCGATCAGCGGGGGCGCGATCGCCACCCAGTCCACGGACTGGATCAGTCCGCCCGGGTCGGCTACGGCGAGGGAGGTCACAGTGGGCTGCCCCGTGGAGTGAGATCCGAGTGCGGGCTGGGCGCCGAGCAGGGTGCCGGTCATGATCAGCCACCCCCGAGGAGGTGCTTGACGGCGGGGTCGGACAGGCCGAGCAGGAGCGCGGGCCACAGGCCCGCGAGCAGGGTGAGGGCGGCCAGCGGCGTCCAGCTGACGGCCTCGTACGGGCGCAGGTCGGCCACCTCCGGTACCGGGGCGGGCTGCTTCGGGTCGCCCATGCAGACCCGCTTGACCACGATCAGGAGGTACGCGGCGGTGAGGAGGGTGCCGAGGCCGGCCAGGACCATGTAGGTGACGAACGCGGGGCGCGACAGGCCCTCGGCCGGGTCGAACGCGCCGAACATCGCGAGCAGCTCGCCCCAGAAGCCGGCCAGCCCGGGCAGACCGAGGCTGGCCACGGCGGCGAAGGCGAGCAGCGCGCCGATCCGCGGCGCCCGTCCGTAGAGGGCGCCGCCGGTGGCGCCCGCGAGGGTGTCGAGGTCCGCGGTGCCGTAGCGGTCCTTGAGCGCGCCCACGATGAAGAACAGCAGGCCGGTGACCAGTCCGTGGGCGATGTTGGCGAACAGCGCGCCGTTGACGCCCACCGGGGTGAGGGAGGCGATGCCCAGCAGGACGAAGCCCATGTGGCCCACGGAGGAGTAGGCGATCAGGCGCTTGAGGTCGCCCTTGGCTCCGGGGCGGGCGAGGGCGAGGCAGGCCAGCGAGCCGTAGACGATGCCGACGGCGGCGAACGCGCCCAGGTAGGGGGCGAGCGTCGTGGTGCCGTCGGGCACGACCGGGAGGAGGACCCGGACCAGACCGTACGTACCCATCTTCAGCAGCACGCCGGCGAGCAGCACCGAGCCGACGGTGGGCGCCGCCGTGTGCGCGTCCGGGAGCCAGCTGTGCAGCGGCCAGGCGGGGGCCTTGACCGCGAGCCCGATCATGATCGCCAGCGCGGCGACCACCTGGGTGGTGTGGCTCATGCCGCTGCCGTGCGCGGCGGCCAGGGCCTGCATGTCGAAGGTGCCCGCCTTGCTGCCCACCAGCAGGAAGCCGAGCAGCATCACGGCCGAGCCGAGCAGCGTGTACAGGATGAACCGGTTGGCGGCCGGCGCCTTCGCCCCGCTCCCCCAGCGGGCGATCAGGAAGTACATCGGGATCAGCACGATCTCGAAGGCCAGGAAGAAGAGCACCAGGTCCAGCACCGCGAAGGTGGCGAGCATGCCGACTTCGAGGAGGAGGAACAGCCCGACGAACGACCGGGCGGTCGGCACGCCGTCCCCCGAGGGCAGGCGCCGCTCCGAGTACACCGCGCAGAGGAAGGTGAGCAGCGAGGTCAGGACGATCAGGGGCAGGGAGACGCCGTCCACGCCGAGGTGGAAGCGCACGCCGATGGCCGGGATCCAGGCCACGTCGGTGGTGGCCTGCATCCGGGCGGGCTCGTCGTGGTCGAAGCCCGCCGCGAGGGCGACGGTGAGCAGGAGCACCGCGCCCGTGACGGCGGTGTTCAGCCGCAGGGCCCGCCGGTCGGCGGTGGGCCCGTCGGTGCCGAACACCGGTGCCAGGGTGACGGCGGCGCCGAGCAGCGGCAGCACCAGGAGGGCGATGAGGACTGCGTTCATCGGGTGCTCCAAGCTGCTGCGGTCGGGGCGGCGGTCGGCCGGTTCGAAGTGCTGCGGTCGGGCATGCGCTACACCGCCACCAGGACGGCCAGCAGCACGACGCCGGCGAGCAGTGCGCTGAGGTAGGTCTGCGCGTTGCCGGTCTGCGCGAGCCGGACGGCCCGGCCGAGCAGGTTGGCGCCGACCCCGCTGCCGCGTACGTACGTCTCGACGACCTCGCGGTCGAGGAAGCGGACCAGCCGCGCGGCGGCGCCCACCGGGCGGACGAACAGCGCGCTGTAGAGGCGGTCCACCCCGAAGCCGTGCCGGGCCGGGCCGAACAGCGGGCCGAGCAGGGTGCGCCCGGGGTCGGCGACGATCACCTCGGCGGCCGGGGCTCCGGCCTGCTCGGGTACCCGGCCCTCGGCCGCCGGGGCCGGTCGGCCGGCGGTGAGCCGTGCGGTGGCGGAGCGCCAGGCCGCGTACGCCAGCAGGATGCCCGCCACGGCGAGGCCGGTGCCGATCACGGCGGTGGCGGGCGAGGGCCGCAGCGAGCCGCCGTCCAGCAGGGCGGGCAGCCAGTCCGAGCGCAGGCCGGCCACGCCGAGGCCCATGGTCGGAACGGCCAGCACCCAGAGCGGCCAGCGCATCGCGGGCGGTTCGGCGGTGGCCGGGTCGGCCTCGTCCACCTCGGGCGAGTACGGCGCGTCCGCCTCGGGCTCGGCCGGTACGGCGGCGGCGGCGGTCGCGGCGCGGGCGCCGTCCGGCCCGTGGAACGCGACCAGGAACAGCCGGGTCGCGTACGCGGCGGTGAGCAGCGCGGTGAGCCCGGCCGAGATCAGCACGATCCACCCGGCCGCCACCGGGACGGCGGAGGCGGGGCCGAGTCCGTTGGTCAGCGCCTCGCCGTTGGCGGCGTGCTCGGCGGCGGTGAGCACCGCCTCCTTGCTGAAGAAGCCGACGAACGGCGGGAGGCCGACCAGGGCGGCCAGCGCGATGCCCATCGTCCAGTAGGCGTCCGGGACGCGTCGGCGCAGCCCGGGCATCCGGGACATCGCCGAGAGGGAGTTGGTGTGCGCGGCGTGGATCACCACACCGGCCGCCAGGAACAGCAGCGCCTTGAAGACACCGTGGCTGATCAGGTGGAACACCGAGGCCTCGCGGTCACCGCTGGCCAGCGCGCCGGCCATGTAGCCGAGCTGGCCGACGGTCGAGTACGCGAGCACCCGCTTCAGGTCGTCCTGGGCGAGCGCGCAGAGTGCCGATCCGATCATCGTCACGGCGGCCATCACCGCGAGCACGACCAGGGCCGCACCCGACAGCAGGAAGACCGGCATCAGCCGGGCGACCAGGTAGATGCCGGCCGCGACCATGGTGGCGGCGTGGATCAGCGCGGAGACCGGCGTCGGGCCGGCCATCGCGTCCGGGAGCCAGGTGTGCAGCGGGAACTGCGCGCTCTTGCCGGCCACGCCGCAGAGCAGCAGCAGCGCGATCAGGGTCGGGTGGCCGAGCCGTCCGTCGGCGGCCGCCGACAGGACGTCCTCGATCCGGAAGCTCCCGGCGTCGGCGCCGAGCAGGAAGAGGCCGAACAGGAACGGCACGTCGCCGAGCTTGGTGACCAGGAAGGCCTTCAGCGAGGCCGAGCGGGCGTCGGCGGTCTCCCAGTGGTGGCCGATCAGGAAGTACGAGCAGATGCCCATGACCTCCCAGCCGACCAGCAGCACGATCAGGTCGCCCGAGTAGACGACCAGGAACATCGCCGCCGTGAACAGCGAGACCAGCGCCGCGTAGGAGGGGTAGCGCGGGTCGTCCTTGAGGTACGCGGTCGAGTAGACCTGCACACAGGTGGCGACCAGGCCGACCAGGACGGAGATCAGCGAGCTGAACCCGTCCAGGTGGATCGCGAGCGCGATGTCCGGCCCGCCGGTCGGGGTGAGCCGGGTGGCGGCGTCCAGCGCCTGGCCGCTGCCGAGCTGGAGCGCGACGACCAGGGCGAGCACGGCCGAGACGGCGACCGGCACGATCGCCAGCGGCCGGGCCAGGCCCGGGGCCCGCTTGCCGACGGCCAGGGTGGCGGCGGCACCGAGCGCGGGCAGGGCGGGGACGAGGACGGGCAGGGCGAGGTTCATGCGACGGCCTGGCCCTTCAGTCCGCTGTCGGCTTCCGCCGTCTCGGGCGCGTCCTCGGACGGATCGCCGAGTGCGGTGACCTTGTCGATGTCCGCGGTGCCCCGCGCCCGGAAGAGCAGCAGGACGATGGCGAGCCCGAGGCCGATCTCGGCGGCGGCGATGGTGATGGTGAACAGGGTGAGCGCCTGGCCTGCGTGCAGCGAGTCGCGCAGCCAGGCGTCGAAGGCGACGAGGTTGAGGTTGACGGCGTTGAGCATCAGCTCGACGGACATCAGCACCAGGACGACGTTGCGCCGGGCGAGCACGCCGTACACGCCGACGCTGAACAGCAGCGCGGCGAGGACGACGGGATAGGCGAGGTGCATCGGCGGTCAGCCCTCCTGAGGCGGAGTCGTCGAAGCCGGAGCAGCGGCGTCGGCAGCGGCGTCAGCGGCGGCGTCGGCAGCGGCCGGGGAGGCCGGCGCGGACGGCTCCGGGCGGGGCGCCGTCGCGGCGACGGTCCCGTTCGAGCCCACCGGCCGCCCGGCCCGGAGCCGCCCGGCCCGGGGTGCCGGCACCCGCCGCTGGGCGCCGCGCGACAGCACGATCGCCCCGACCAGCGCGGCCAGCAGCAGCACGGAGAGCGCCTCGAAGGGCAGCACCCAGGTCCGGAACAGGCTGGCACCCGTCACCGCGGCCGAGCCGCCGCCCGCGCCCAGGTCGATCCAGGAGGTCCGGAAGGCGTCCACGACCAGCGTCACCAAGGTCCCGGCCGAGGCCAGCGCCACCGCCAGGGCCACCCAGCGGTTGCCCGAGTCGGCATCCGGCGAGCGACCGATCGGCGCCCTGGTGAGCATCAGGCCGAACAGCACCAGGACGACCACCGAGCCGAGGTAGATCAGTACCTGCACCCAGGCGATGAACTCGGCCGTGAGCAGCAGGAACTCCACCGCCAGTCCGCCGAGCGCGACCACCAGCCAGAGCGCGGCGTGCACCAGCTGCTTGGTGGTGACGGCGACCAGGGCCGAGCCGAGCACGGCGATGCCGACCAGCAGGAAGACGATCTCCACCCCGGTCGGGGAGAGGAAGGAGCGGCCGGCCGGGTCCAGCGGACCGGTCGCGGCGAGCAGGGCGACGGCGCTCACTGCCCCTCACCCCCCTCGTCCGACGCGGCGGCGGCAGCGGCCGCCAGCTTGTCCGCGGCCTTGCGCGCGGTGGCGATCTCCTTGGGCTCCTCGGCCGCCGGGTCCAGCGCCGGCGGCGCCGGGACGGTCCACATCCACTCGCGGAGCCTGTCCCGCTCGTGGGTCAGCTCCAGGATGTCCGTCTCGGCGTACTCGAACTCCGGCGACCAGAACAGCGCGTCGAACGGGCAGACCTCGATGCAGATCCCGCAGTACATGCAGAGCGAGAAGTCGATCGCGAAGCGGTCCAGCACGTTGCGGGTACGGGCCCGGGCGTTGGGATCGGCGGCCGGCAGCGTCTCCTTGTGGGAGTCGATGTAGATGCACCAGTCCGGGCACTCACGGGCGCAGAGCATGCAGACCGTGCAGTTCTCCTCCAGCAGCGCGATCACACCGCGCGAACGCGGCGGCAGCACGGGCTGGACGTCGGGGTACTGCGCGGTGACGCTCTTCTTCGTCATCGTCCGCAGCGTGACGGCCAGGCCCTTGGCCAGGCCGGAGCCGGGAAAGCTCATGAGATCGCCACCTTGATGATGCCGGTGAGGGCGAGCTGGACGAGGGCGAGCGGGATCAGCACCGTCCACGCGAAGCGCATCAGCTGGTCCTCCCGCAGACGCGGGTAGGTGACCCGCAGCCAGATCACCACGAAGGCCAGCGCGAAGGTCTTCAGGATCGTCCAGAGCCAGCCGAGCTCGTCCGGCAGCGGGCCGTGCCAGCCGCCCAGGAAGAGCACCGCGGTCAGCCCGGAGACCACCAGGATGCCCACGTACTCGGAGAGCAGGAACAACGCGAAGCGCAGGCCGGTGTACTCGGTGTACGCGCCGAAGATGATCTCCGAGTCGGCGATCGGCATGTCGAACGGCGGGCGCTGCAGCTCGGCCAGACCGGCCGTGAAGAACACGAACGCGCCGATGATCTGCCACGGGATCCAGTACCACTGCCAGGCGTCCACGATCCCGGGCAGCGACAGCGTCCCGGCCGCCATGGCGACGGAGGCGGCCGCGAGCACCATCGGCAGCTCGTAGGACATCAGCTGGGCGGCCGTGCGCAGACCGCCGAGCAGCGAGAACTTGTTCGCCGAGGCCCAGCCGGCCATCAGCTTGCCGATCACCCCGACGCCCATCACGGCCAGGACGAAGAACAGACCGGCGTCGACGGCCTGGCCGACGAAGCCGTCCGGGCCGACCGGGATGGCGAGCAGCACGAACAGGTACGGCAGCAGCGAGACGGCGGGCGCCAGCTGGAAGATCCGGCGGTCCGCCCCGGCCGGGACGATGTCCTCCTTCTGCGCGAACTTCACACCGTCGGCGACCAGCTGCGCCCACCCGTGGAAGCCGCCGGCGTACATCGGGCCGAGCCGGCCCTGCATGTGCGCCATCACCTTGTGCTCGGTCTGGCCGATGATCAGGGGGAAGGTGAGGAAGACGACGAGCGTGGCGACGCAGCGGAGCAACGTGTCGAGCAGGTTCACGCGCTGTCTCCGTCCTGGTCGGGGGCCTGATCGGCGGGGGTCTCGGCAGGGGCTTCGGCACCGGAAGTCGGCCCGTCCGACGTCCCGGGCCCGGCGGGCGGCTGCGGCACCGCAGGCCTCACCGGCTCGGCGGCCTTCCCGGCCTCGGCAGCCTTCTCGGCCTCCACGGCCTTCTCAGGTCCGGCAGCCTTCTCCGGCTCCACGGCCTTCTCGGGACCGGTCGGCTCGTGCGCCGGCGACGGCGTGTGCCAGGGCGCGTCCGAGGACTGCGTCCGGGCCGGCGCCGCCCGCTCGGGCTTCGCCGGGGCACCCTCGGCGGGCGCGACGGCCGCAGCCGCCTCGGCAGCGTCGGCGGCAGGAGCCGCCTGGCTCGCCGAACCCTCCGACACCGACCTGGTCCGCCGCGGCCGGTCGGCGCGCAGCGGCGCCCCGCCCTCGGCGGCGGCACCCCCCGCGCCCTCGGCCGCGGGCGCGCCCTCGGCCGCGGGCGCGCCCTCGGCCGCCTGGCTCACCGAGCCCGCGTCGACGGACCGCGTCCGCCGGGGCCGGTCCGCCCGCACGGCGGGAGCACCCTCGGCCGCACCGGCGCCGACACCGGCACCGGCCGCAGCCCCGGCCGCACGCGGCGTACGCGCCGCCCCCGCCGCCCGCGCACCACGCGCGGGCCGCTCGGCGACCGGCGGCAGGGTTCCCTTCAGCGGGCCCCACTCGTTCGGGTCCGGCACACCGGCCGGCTGCATCTTGCGCCGCGCCGGGCCGTCGCCGTGGTCCGACTCGCCCGGCTCCTTGGCCCCCGGCCAGGCCTTGGCGACCCGGGCCGCGAGCACGAACTCCTTGCGCAGCGGGTACCCCTCGAAGCCGTCCGGCAGCAGCAGGGTGGCCAGGTAGGGGTGCCCGGGAAACTCGATGCCGAACATCTCGTGCGTCTCGCGCTCGTGCCAGGCGGCACCGGCGTACACCGCCACGGCGGTCGGCAGCGCGGCCTTGTCCCGGGGCACCCGGGTCCGCAGCGCGAGGTGGCGGACGCCGGGCGCCTGCGGGGCGGCCAGGTGCGCGACCACGGAGAAGCCCTCGGCCAGCTCGTCGACGGCGCTCAGCCAGTCGAAGAAGCTCAGCCCCAGCCCGTCCCGGGCGGCGGTCAGCGCCTCGATCCAGTGCTCGGCGGGCACGTCGACGGTGATCAGCCCGTACGCCTCGGCGCCGGTGGCCCACTCGCCGACCGACGCCGCGTACTGCTCGGCGCTGCTCATGAGGCTCCCCCTTCCACAGCAGGGCCCACAGCCGGACCCGCAGCCGGGCCCTCGGCCGGACCCGGGTCCGCAGCCGGCCCCGCGACCAGCGGACGGCGCAGCGCGGCGGCGGGCGCGGCGTACCGCTGGGGCAGCGACTCGGCGGCGATCTTCTCCTGGAGCTTGAGGATGCCCTGGAGCAGCGCCTCCGGCCGCGGCGGGCAGCCGGGCACGTAGACGTCGACCGGGATGATCTGGTCGACGCCCTTGGTGACGGAGTAGGAGTCCCAGTAGGGCCCGCCGGAGTTGGAGCAGGCCCCGAAGGAGATGACGTACTTCGGCTCGGGCATCTGCTCGTAGAGGCGCTTCACGGCGGGCGCCATCTTGTCGGTCACCGTCCCCGAGACGATCATCAGGTCGGCCTGTCGGGGGCCGGGCGCGAACGGGATCACACCCATCCGGATGAAGTCGTGCTTGGCCATGGACGCGGCGATGAACTCGATCGCACAGCAGGCCAGGCCGAAGTTGAAGCACCAGAGGCTGTAGCGGCGGCCCCAGTTCAGGACCACCTTGACCGGGTCCGGCGCGAGCCGGGCCAGCGGGCCGAGAGCGCGCCGCTCCATCGCGGCACCGGGGCGCGCCGGGTCCGGGAGGCCCAGCGGGACCGGTCCGCCGGAGGCGCCCTGCGCGTGCGAGTGGTTGTGCGTCACGTCCATTCCAGAACGCCCTTCTTCCAGGCGTAGAGCAGCCCGACCGCGAGGAAGCCGATGAAGACGAACATCTCGATCAGCGTCCCGGCGCCGTACCCGGCGGTGGCGAAGACGGTCGCCCACGGGAACAGGTAGATCGCGTCGACCGCGAAGATCACGTACAGGAAGGCGTAGACGTAGTAGCGGATCTGGGTGTGCGCCCAGTCCTCCCCCACCGGGTCCACGCCGCACTCGTAGGCGAGGAGCTTCTCCGGCGAGTACACCACCGGCCGCAGCAGCCGGTTGGCGGTGAACGCCACGGCGACGAAGAGCACGCCGACGACGGCGAGCAGGCCCATCGCGGCATACGCGTCGAAGTAGCCGCTGCCGGCCGCCGGGTCGGCAGCCGCGTGCTGCGCCTCCATGCCCCTCGCCTCCACATCGGCCGTGAGAACCGCCTGGAGGGCAGTTCTACGACGTTTCTTTACACGGTCATAACCATCGCCAATGCGTGAGTCTAAGTGCACGGCTCGGATGCCCCCGCACCCCGCCCGATCCTCAAGACGGCCCGTGGACAACCGGTGGACAGCCGGTGGACACCCGGGCGCCGGCCGGCGGCCTTCCGGGCCGCGCCCCGGTACGGGCCGCCGGGGTGGGGATAACCCCCGCCCGGGAAGACGTATCACCCCCATGGCACCGGCCGGCCCCCACCAGGGAAGCTTGGATCACCAGCTCGACGAGAGGGACGGTAGATCCAGATGAAGCCTCTGCACCGCGCCGCGGGTGCCAACAAGGAGCAGGACGCGCACCATGAGCGCGACCGGCTGTACGGCGCGCGGATGTGGAAGCAGGTCGGGCAGCTGATGCTCAACCTGCCGATCGGCATCGCGGGGTTCGTCTTCACGATCGCGCTGCTGTCGATCGGCCTGTCGCTGTCGATCACCGTGATCGGCCTGCCGCTGCTGGCGGCCGGCCTGGCCGGCTGCCGGGGACTGGGCGCGGTCGCCCGCCGCCGGGCCCGCTCGGTGTACGGCTCCGAGGTGCACGAGCCGGAGCCGGTGCACCGGCCCCGCCCGGGTGCCACCGGGTACGCGATCGCCCACCTCACCGACGCGCTGAGCTGGCGGTCCGCGCTGTACAACGTGCTGCTGCTGCCCTGGGGCGTGCTCAGCTTCGCCGTGACGCTGGTCTGTGTGATCGTCGGCTGGCCGGTGCTGCCCTGGGTGGTCCGTTTCGAGGGGGCCGTGGACCGGATGCTGGTGGAGACCCTGCTCTACCCCGGCGCGCTGTCCGAGCGGGTCCGCGAGCTGGAGGACGACCGGGGCACGGTGGTCGACACCGCCGCCGCCGACCTGCGCCGGATCGAGCGCGACCTGCACGACGGCGCCCAGGCCCGGCTGGTGGCGCTGGCGATGGACCTCGGCCTGGCCAAGATGAAGCTGGAGGAGGACCCGGTCGCCGCCGCGAAGATGGTGGACAACGCGCACGGCGAGGTGAAGCTCGCCCTCCAGGAGCTGCGCGACCTGGCCCGCGGCATCCACCCGGCGGTGCTCACCGACCGGGGGCTGGACGCGGCGCTCTCCGCGGTGGCCGCCCGCTGCACGGTGCCCGACGGCGTCAAGGTGAACGTCGAGCTGAAGAACGCCGGGGGCGAGGTGGAACGCCCGGACTCCGCCGTGGAGGGCATCGCGTACTTCACCGTCAGCGAGCTGCTGACCAACGTCTCCAAGCACGCCGGCGCCCGCTCCGCCGCGGTGGACGTCTGGCGGGCCGGCGACCAGCTGATGCTGCTGGTCCAGGACGACGGCAAGGGCGGCGCGGCCCCCTACCCGGGCAGCGGCCTGGCCGGGCTGGCCGACCGGATCCGGGCGGTGGACGGGGTGTTCCTGGTGGAGAGCCCGCACGGCGGTCCGACCACGGTCACCATCGAGCTCCCCTGGCGCACCCGCGCCGCCCGCCGCTGACCCCCGGCAGGACCCCGGCAGAACCGCAGCAGACGGCAAAAGGCCGGGACCTCGTCGAGGCAGTGACGAGGTCCCGGCCGTTCCCGTACGGCGCCCCGCCCGCGGACCCTTGCGCGGCGGGCGGGCGGAGCGCCGACAGGGGCTCAGGGTGTCTGCAGGGTCCCGAGGGTGACATCGGCGGTCCTGGACTGCCCGTCGCGGGTGTAGGTGACGGTGACCTTGGTGCCCGGGGTGAGCGAGGCCAGCGCGGTGGTCAGCGAGTTCAGCGAATCGACCGGGGTGTCGCCGATCCTGGTGATCACGTCGCCGACCTGGAGGCCCGCCGAGTCGGCCGGTCCGCCCCCGGCGACGGCCACGATGGTGGCCCCCGCCGGCCGGAAGTTCTGGTCGAAGTAGGTCCGGGCGGTGATGCCGAGCGCCGCGCGGCCGGAGTTGGTGACCTTGCCGTCCTTGATCAGCTGGTCGGTGATGCTGGTGATGGTGGACGCGGGGATGGCGAAGCCGATGCCGGGGGCGGCGGCGCCGTTGGTCTCCGGCTCGGTGGCGGCCAGCGTGTTGATGCCGATCACCCGGCTGTCCAGGTTGACCAGTGCGCCGCCGCTGTTGCCCGGGTTGATCGCCGCCGAGGTCTGCACCATGTTGCCGATGGTGGCGCCCGGCGAGCCGCCGCCCTGCGGCTCGGAGACGGTCCGGCCGGTGGCCGAGACGATGCCCTGGGTGACGCTGCTCGACAGCCCCAGCGGGCTGCCCATGGCCAGCGTGATCTGGCCCAGCTCGACCTTGGCGGAGTCACCGAAGGCGGCCGGCCGGAGGCCGTTCGGCGGGCTGGTCAGCCTGATCACCGCGAGGTCGGACTCCGGGTAGCTGGCGACCAGCGTGGCGTCCAGCGCCTTGGTGCTGTTGGCCAGGGTGACGCCGAAGGTGGTGGCGGTGCCGACCACGTGGGCGTTGGTGACGATGTCGCCCTTGTTGTCGTAGACGATGCCGGAGCCCAGGCCGTTGGCGGTGGTGATCTGCACCACCGAGGGCAGCACGTCGGCGATCACCTTCTGGTAGGCGTCCTGGAGCTGGTTGCCGCTGGCCGTCGGGGAGGAGGACGAGGAGGAGGCGCCGGCCGCGACCGAGGAGGACGAGCTCTCCGAGGAGCCGCTGCTGCACCCGGCCAGTGCCAGGGCGGTCAGCGCGGCGACCGCCCCGGGCGCGAGCAGTCGGGCGCCGAAGGCCTTGGGACCGGTGGGGCGGGGCCCGGCCGGGAGCGGGCGGGTGGGTTCCTTCTTGCGGTTCACCTGGGCTGCCTCCGATTCCGTCGCCACACGCGGGGATCGCGCGGGGATCACCCGCAGACCGCCCGGAGCCGCCCGCGGAACGACCGAAGGGCGGCCGGAGGGCTCACTGCCGGGATCATCGGGAGATCACAGAGCTCTTTGTGAGCATTTCACCGATATGTCCGAATCTTTGCGCCGACTCGCCCGGCACCGGACGGAAACCCGGAACGCCTAGGATGCGGGCCATGACTTGGTTGATCACCGGCGGTGCCGGATACATCGGCGGGCACGTGGTGCAGCAGCTCCTCGACGCGGGCGAGCGCGTGGCCGTCCTGGACGACTTCAGCACCGGTGACCGCACCCGGCTGCCGCAGGGGGTCGCCCTGATCGAGGGCTCCACCCTGGACCGGACCGTCCTGGACGCGGCGATCCGCGAGCACGGCGTGCAGGGGATCCTGCACTTCGCGGCGAAGAAGCAGGTCGGCGAGTCGGTCGAGCAGCCGTTCTTCTACTACCGCGAGAACATGATCGGCCTGCAGACCGTGCTGGAGGCGGCCGCCGAGGGCGGGGTGAAGCGCTTCCTGTTCTCCTCCTCCGCCGCCGTCTACGGCATGCCCGACGTGGACCTGGTCACCGAGTCCACCCCGTGCGCGCCGATGAGCCCCTACGGCGAGACCAAGCTGGCCGGCGAGTGGCTGGTGTCCGCGGTCGGCAAGGCCCACGGCATGTCCACCGTCTCGCTGCGCTACTTCAACGTGGCCGGCGCGGCCTCGCCCGAGCTGTCCGACGCGGGCGTGTTCAACCTGATCCCGATGGTCTTCGAGCGGCTCACCGCCGGCACCGCCCCGCGGATCTTCGGCGCCGACTACCCGACCCCCGACGGCACCTGCGTGCGCGACTTCATCCACGTCGCGGACATCGCCTCCGCCCACGTCGCGGCCGCCAGGCGGCTGGCCGCCGACCCGGCCGGCGAGACGGCTCTGATCCTCAACATCGGCCGCGGCGAGGGCGTCAGCGTCAAGGAGATGCTGGACGTGATCGGCAAGGTCACCGGCTACGACGCCACCGGCGAGGTCACCCCGCGCCGCGCCGGCGACCCGGCCCGGGTGGTCGCCTCCGCCGAGCTGATCCGCCGCGAGCTGGACTGGACCGCCCGGTACGGCGTCGAGGAGATGGCGGCCTCGGCGTGGGAGGGCTGGTGCAGCCGCCACCCGGAGGCCCGGAAGAGCTAGGTTCCGCCCGGTCGGGGGGGGGCCCCCGCCCCCCCCCCCCGCCCCCGCCCCCCCGGGGGGGCCCCCCGGGGGCGGAGCACGCCGCCCGCGCGGAAACGCCACGGGACATTCAGCCCACCGACAACCCCCCCCCCCGCGCCCCC
>NZ_JBHVUV010000024.1:0-15663 GCF_042883905.1 Kitasatospora sp. NPDC058170 | reverse complement strand
CGTGCCCCGCCGGGTGGGGGGGGGGGGTGGGGGGGGGGGGGGGGGGGGGGGGGGGGCGCCCCCCCCCCCGGGGGGGGGGGGGGCGGGGGGCGCGCGGGGGGGGGGGGGGCCCCCCGCCCCCCCCCGACCGCACCGGCGTCAGTGCGAGGGCACCGCGGTGCCGTAGAAGGCGTCCAGCGCGTAGACGCAGCGGTCCTTGCTGCCGACGAACACCCGCCCGCCGAGCGCCACCGGTGAGCCGGTCAGCTCGCCCTTGGTGCCGAGCTCCCAGCGCAGCTGACCGCTCGCCAGGTCCAGGGTGTGCAGCGAGTGGTCCCGGCTGCCCAGGTGGACCAGCCCGTCGGCCACCGCCGGGGAGCCGACGATCTCGCCCCGCGCGGTGTAGCGCCAGCGCTCCCGGCCGGAGGCCGCCTCGAAGGCGTACAGCACCTCCCCGCTGCCGACCAGCACCATGCCGTCCCCGACCACCACCGGCTCGGCGCCCTGGCGGCTGCCGGTGGCCGCGCGCCAGCGGTCCCGGCCGGTGGCCGCGTCCAGGGCGTACACGGTGCCGAGGTAGTCCGCGACGTACACCGCGTCGGCGTCCAGCGCGGGCGGGGTGAACAGCACCACGGGGGCCTCGAACCGCCAGCGCTCGGCGCCGGTGGCCGCGTCCAGCGCGTACACCCGGGTGCCGGCCGTCACGTACAGCACCCCGCCCCGCTCCGCCGGGTGCGAGGGCACGTCCTCGCCGACCGGGAAGGACCAGCGCAGGCCCGCGCCGCGCGGGTCGACGCAGCGCAGCCGCCCGCCGCCGTAGTAGTACGCGGAGCCCGCCACCAGGGCCGGACCGGACTGCGGGTTCTCGTAGTCCTGCTGGGCGTCGTCCGCCCGCCAGAGCTCGGCGCCGCTGACCGCCGAGCGCAGCTGCACGCCGCCGCCCCGGATCCCGCAGCAGAGCACGCCGTCGGCGGCGGCCAGCGAGTACACCCAGCCGTCCAGCGAGTGGCGCCAGCGCTCGGTGCCGTCCGCGACGTCCACCGTGTACAGGTGCGGGCCGTCGGCGGCGTGCACCCGGCCGGAGTCCACCGCGAGCGCCCAGGCGACGTCCCGGGTCTTGTAGCGGCGCTGCCCGGAGGCGATGTCCAGGGCGTGCACCTCGAAGCTGGAGACGAACAGCGTTCCGTCGGCCACCACCGGCGTGCCCCAGACGTCGTTGGACATCCGGAACCGCCAGGGGCGCCAGCGGGCGGCCGGCGCGGGCACCGGGGCGGCCCGGCGGACCCAGTCCGTCTCGGCGGGTGCGGTGCCCGGGCCGGCCTGCTCGGCGCGCGGCCCCGGGCCTATCCGCACCGAGGCGCCGGGCAGCTGCACCCCGGCGCCGTCCCCGGCCCCCGGACCGCCGTGGCGGCGGCCCGCGGAGATCTTCTCGGTGGCGGCCTCGACGTCCTGCCCCCGGCCGGGCGGCGCGGCGTGCACCGGACCGGTCCCGGGCGGGGCGTGCGGCCCGCCGGGGTGCTGGGTGCGCGGGTCGGCCTGCACGGGCCGCTGGGGCGGCACCGGCGCCTGCGGGGGCCCGCCGTGCGGCGGCCCCGCCTGGCCGATCGGCGCGGTGCCCTGGAGGGGCGGCCGAACGGGCGGCCGGGCGGGCGGCGCGGTCTGCCGACGGCTGCGCTTGCGCTCGATCAGCTCCAGCGCGTTGGTCGGCAACCAGTCGCCGGCCTCGCCCGAGGCGTCGTCCCGGGAGAACAGGTGCGGGGCCAGCTCGGTCTGGATCTGGGCCGGGCTCGGCCGGTGCTCGGGGGCCGGGCGCATGCAGGCCCGCACCAGGTCCACCAGCTCGGGCGGCAGGCCGGAGAGGTCGGGCTGGTCGCGCAGCAGCTGGAACACCGTCTCCACCGGGTTGGCGCCCCGGTAGGGCGGATGTCCGGTGGCACAGAACACCAGCAGCGAGCCGAGCGAGAAGACGTCGCTGGCGCCGGTGACGCTGCGACTGTCGCGGGCCTGCTCGGGCGACATGTACGCCGGGGTGCCGACCGCGACGTTGGTCATGGTCAGCCGGGTGTGCGAGACGCCCGCCGCGATGCCGAAGTCGATCACCCGCGGGCCGTCCTCGACCACCAGCACGTTGGAGGGCTTGAGGTCACGGTGCACCAGCCCGGCGGCGTGGATGGACTGCAGCGCCTCGGCGATGCCCGCGACCAGCCAGCGCACCGCGCCCACCGGCAGCGGCCCGCACTCGCCGACCAGGTCCTCCAGGGACGGCGCCGGGACGTACGCGGTGGCCAGCCAGGGCACCCGGGCGTCGGCGTCCGCGTCGACCACCGCCGCGGTGTAGAAGCCGCCCACCGTCTTGGCGGCCGCGATCTCCCGGGCGAAACGGACCCGGAACAGCTCGTCCTCGGCCAGCTCCCCCCGGACGGTCTTGATGGCAACCCGCCGGCCGGATGCGGAGCGCGCCAGGTAGACCAGGCCCATCCCGCCCGCGCCGAGCCGCCCCAGCACCTCGAAGGGCCCGATCCGCCTCGGATCGTGCGCCGTCAGCTGGTCCACTCCGCTGCCACCTCCCCGTGTTCCGCACCCGCCGCGGGGTGCCGGACCCGATTGTCCAATGCCGCCCGGTGCAACTCCAACCTCCCCCGCCCGGAGTCGGCCCACGGCACCCGCCGGGCCCCGTCCGGTCAGTGCCCACGGAACGGCCGGATTCTGACGCCCGCTCCGGACGCGGCTTGCCCCCGGCCCGCTCGGAGGCCTCCCGCCGACCGCTCGTGAGAATTCCTTCGATCGTTACGCTCTGTCACCCGATAACCCCTCAGCGGAGGGGTCGTCACGCTATGGGGTCATAAGCACACGGGGGGGCTTCAAACGGGGTCTCCGAGCCGCTGTGAATATCCACCCGAACTCGCCCAAGCCCCTATACCAACCCCCGTGCGGAGTAATAGTCGCATCACCGAATCGCGCCAAGATCGTGCCACGGTAAGCTGACGGCATGACAGGACAAGTTCGCACCGTCGACGGTCGCGTCGCCGGGCGACGCGGACAGGAGACGCGGCAGAAGCTGCTCGACTGCCTCCGCGAGATGCTCAGCACGTCGCCCTATCGGGACGTCAAGGTCATCGACGTCGCCCGTATGGCGGGTACCTCCCCCGCGACCTTCTACCAGTACTTCCCGGATGTCGAGGGCGCTGTCCTCGAAATCGCCGAGGAAATGGCCAAGGACGCCGACACCCTCAAAGAGCTGGTGGCCGGAAAGTCCTGGGCAGGGAAGTCCGGCTCGGCCACTTCGGAAGAACTGGTCGACGGATTCCTCGCCTTCTGGCGCAAGAACGACGCCATTCTCCGAGTGGTCACGCTCGGTGCTGCCGAAGGGGACAAGCGGTTCTTCAAGATCCGCATGACAGTCCTCAACGCGGTCGCCAAGCCGCTCACGGATGCCGTCAGGGAACTCCAGGCGAAGGGTCAGGCCGACAAATCGCTCGACGCGGCCGCCGTCGCAGGGTCTCTGGTCTCGCTGCTCGCCTCGGCGGCCGAGCACCAGAAGGCCTTCACCTCCTGGGGCGTCAAGGTCAAGGACCTGAAGCCCAACCTCGCTCCCCTGGTGTACCTGGGTGTCACCGGCAAGAAGCCGCCCAAGTAGACCGATCCGCCTACCCACCCATCCGCTCCGCGCGCAACCCCGGCCTCCTGTTCCGGGGAACGACGGACGGCGGCCGTGTCCTCGGGGGAGGTCCGCCGACGTGCCGCAGCGCGCCAGACATGCCGGTGGGCGGGCACCCCCGCAAGGGTGCCCGCCCACCGGCATGTGCGCGTTCAGGGGCGCCACAGGGCGCCCGGGGCCCGGTCGGGCCCCAAGGGCCCGCCCAGGGTGCTCCAGGGCTGCCCGGGGCACCGCCGGGGCGTCCGGGCCCGCTCAGGCCCGTGGAGGCCCGCTCAGGGGCAGCGCACGACCTGCCCCGCGTACGCCAGGCCTCCCCCGAAGCCGAACAGCAGCACCGGGTCGCCGGGCGACAGCTCGCCGCGCTCGACCAGCTTGGAGAAGGCCAGCGGGATGGAGGCCGCCGAGGTGTTGCCGGAGACCACCACGTCCCGGGCGACCACCGCGTCGGGGGCGCCCAGCTTGGACGCGATCGCGTCGATGATCCGCAGGTTCGCCTGGTGCGGCACGAAGCCCTTGAGCTCGGACGGGTCGATACCGGCCTTCTCGCAGGCCTGCCGGGCCAGCGGGGCGATCTGCGTGGTGGCCCAGCGGAACACCGACTGGCCCTGCTGGCTGATCACCGGATCCCAGCCGGTGATCACCACGGCGTCGCCCTTCTCCGGCTCGGAGCCCCACACGACCGGCCCGATCCCGGGCTCGGCCCCCTCCGGCTGCGCCTCCACGACCGCCGCGCCGGCGCCGTCACCGAAGATCACGCAGGTGGTCCGGTCGGTCCAGTCGAGGGTGTCGGACATCCGCTCGGCACCGATCACCAGCGCCCGGCTCGCGGCGCCCGCCCGGATCGCGTGGTCGGCGGTGGCCAGCGCGTAGGAGAAGCCCGAGCAGACCGTGTTGATGTCGTAGGCGGCCGGCGCCCGCACCCCGAGCCGGGCCGCGACGGCGGCGGCCGTGTTGGGGCTGCGCTCCACCGCGGTACAGGTGGCCACCACCACCAGGTCGATCTCGGCGGCCGAGCGGCCGCTGTTGGCCAGCGCCTTCTGCGCCGCCTCGGTGGCCAGGTCGACCAGGGTCTCCCCCTCGGCGATGTGCCTGGTCCGGATCCCCACCCGGCTGCGGATCCACTCGTCGTCGGTGTCGACCAGCACCGCCAGGTCGCCGTTGGTGAGGACCTTGGGGGGCTGGTAGTGACCGAGTGCCACAATGCGCGAACCGCTCATGCTGCCACTCAACCGGGTTACCCACTGGTCAGCGGGGCGCACCGGCTACAGGATCCGCCCCCGGAAGCTGTAGGAGGCCGACAAGAGCCGTTGCGGCGCCTGGGGCCACCGGGGCGTGCGCAGCAGGTCAGGCGGCCAACGAGGCCGCGTCGCCCATCACGATGACCGGGTGGGCCGCCGGGTCGAGTGTGCGGATCAGTTCGGCCATCTTGTCCTCGGGGACGGACACGCAGCCGTGCGTCGGCCCGCCGTGGTCGACGTGGATCCAGATCCCGCCGCCCTTGCCGGAGCCGTTGGGGCGGCGCGGGTCGAGCGGCGAGTTGCCCGGCACCCGGTTGTAGTCGATCGCCACGACGTAGTCGAAGGAGCCGGCCAGCGGCTCGCCCGCGAAGCCCGTCCCGGAGACCACGAAGCTGGCGTCCTTGTCGTACGGGAGCTTGCTGCCGGGGTCGGCCTTGCGGCCGCCGGCGTCGGTGAGCGAGAAGACGCCGATCGGGCTGCGCAGGTCGCCCTCGTTGTGGTCGGTGGTCCAGCCCCGGTTGGCGTTGTGGCCCTGCCAGGCCTCGCCGGCCCGCCAGCGGCCCTCGGGGGTGCGCGTCCAGAGGGTGACGGTGGTCTTGTTGGCGTTCTTGTCCTGGCCCGAGGCGAGCACCACCTGGGTGGTCTCGGCGGGTATCCGGGCGGTGAAGCCGGCGCCCAGACCGGGTATCGCGGCCACCGAGCCGTCGTCCCGGGCCTCGCTGCGGCCCGCGGCGGGCGCCTCGGTGTGCCGGTCGGCGGCCACCTGGGCGGCGGGGGCGGCGGCCGGCGGGGAGGGCTGGTCGGGGGCGGCCACGCCCTCGGGGCCGGGGCCGTCGGCGGCGCTCACGCCGGGGTTCGCCGAGTCCTGGCCGACGGTGTACCAGCCGGCGGCGGCCGCGATCAGCAGCACGGTACCGGCGGTCACGGCCTTGCCGTGGCGCTTCTTCTTGGCCTTGCGCCGGTGGCCGCGGGCCGCCGCCCGCGAGCCGGCCACGGCCGCCGCACCGGGGGCGGCGGGGGCGGCAGGGGCGGGCACGAACGGGGGCTCCACCACGGCCGACGGCGCGGGCTGCGACTGCGACTGCGGCTGCACGAGGTACGGGTCCGGCTCGACGGGGTACGGCTGGAACGGCTGGTCGTAGGCGTCGTAGTTCTCGTAGGAGTACCCGCCCTGGTCCGCGTAGACCGGCTGGTCGGCGTAGACCGGCTGATCCGGGTGAACCGGCTGGACCGGCTGGTTCGGGTAGCCCCCGGCCGGCTGGGGCGCGCCCCACGCCTGGTACGACGGCTGCTCGTACACCCCGTACGGCTGCTGCTGCACCTCGTACCCCGGCTGGTGGGCCGGCTCGTACGACGGGTACGGGGTGGAGCGATGAGAACCGGACATGCCGCCGATCCTGCCAAACCAACCGCCCGTTGGGAAACCCGCACCCCTGTGCGGGCCCGGTGAAGAAAACCGCCCCCCGGGCCGGCGGGCGGCGCGGGGGGCGGGAGAACGGCTGGTCAGAGACGCATCGCCTGCGGCGTCTCGCGGCGCGTCAGGTCCGGGCCGTCGTACTCGCGGATGACCTCGTAGCGGGTGTTGCGCTCCACCGGGCGGAAGCCGGCGTCCCGGATCAGGCCGAGCAGGTCGTCGCGGCCGAGCTTGTTCGGGGTACCGAAGTTGTCCGCGTCATGGGTGATCTTGTACTCGACCACCGAACCGTCCATGTCGTCCGCGCCGTGGCTGAGCGCCAGCTGCGCGGTGGTGACGCCGTGCATCACCCAGAAGACCTTGACGTGCGGCACGTTGTCGAAGAGCAGCCGGGAGACCGCGAAGGTCTTCAGCGCCTCGGCCCCGGTGGCCATCTCGGTGCGGGCCATCAGCCGGTTGCGCACGACGCCGTCCTTGGAGTCGTGGAAGTCGTGCTGGTAGCGCAGCGGGATGAAGACCTGGAAGCCGCCGGTCTCGTCCTGCAGCTCGCGCAGCCGCAGCACGTGGTCGACCCGGTGGCGGGGCTCCTCGATGTGGCCGTAGAGCATCGTCGACGGCGTCTTGAGGCCCTTGCTGTGGGCGAGCCGGTGGATCCGCGACCAGTCCTCCCAGTGGGTGTCGTGGTCGACGATGTGCTGGCGGACCTCCCAGTCGAAGATCTCCGCGCCGCCGCCGGTCAGCGACTCCAGACCGGCGTCGATCAGCTCGTCCAGGATCTCGTCGGCCGACAGGCCGCTGATCTTCTCGAACCAGTGGATCTCGGTGGCGGTGAAGGCCTTCAGCGAGACGTTCGGCAGCGCCGCCTTCAGCTCCCGCAGCGAGCGCGGGTAGTAGCGCCAGGGCAGCGTCGGGTGCAGGCCGTTCACGATGTGCAGCTCGGTGAGGGAGTCGACCTCCATCGCCTTGGCGAGGCGCACGGCCTCCTCGATGCGCATCGTGTACGCGTCCTTCTCGCCCGGCTTGCGCTGGAACGAGCAGTACGCGCAGGACGCGCTGCACACGTTGGTCATGTTGAGGTGGCGGTTGACGTTGAAGTGGACGACATCGCCGTTCTTCCGCGTCCGCACGTGGTGGGCCAGTCCGCCCAGCCAGGCCAGGTCGTCGCTCTCGTAGAGCGCGATCCCGTCCTCGCGGGTCAGCCGCTCACCCGCGTAGACCTTCGCCTCCAGCTCGCGCTTGAGCCCTGCGTCCATGCGGTGCCCCGCCTCCTCCGACTTCGATTCGTTGCCGGAACGAGCGTACGCCCATACCGCCGTCACGCTGCGAGCAGCTCCGCGAGCAACGCCGGTTCGATGTTCCCGCCGCTCACCACGGCCGCCGCGGTCCCGGCACCGATCTCGGCGGCGCGGTGGAAGTACGCGGCCGGGGCGACCGCGCCGGAGGGCTCCGCGACCAGTCGGCCGCGGCGCGCCAGCAGGGCGACGGTGGCCCGGATCTCGTCCTCGGTGACGGTGACGATGTCGTCCACGTAGGCGGTGAGGTGGGCGAACGGCAGGACCCCGACCGAGGGGGTGCGCAGCCCGTCCGCGATGGTCCGGTAGGTGTCCGCGACCGGCCAGGCGAGGCGCTCGCCGGCCCGCAGGCTGGCCTGGGCGTCGGCGGCCAGCTCCGGCTCGACGCCGATCACCCGCACCTGCGGGCGGGTCAGCTTGAGCGCGGCCGCCGTCCCGGATATCAGCCCGCCGCCGCTGACCGGCACCAGGACGGTGTCCAGCCCGGCCGGGGCGTCCTCGGCGATCTCCAGTCCGACCGTGCCCTGGCCCGCGATGATGAACGGGTCGTCGTACGGCGGCACCCAGACGTACCCGTGGCGCTCGGCCAGCTCGCCGGGCACGATGTCCCGCTCGTGCGGCGACACCAGGAGCACCTCGGCGCCGAACGAGCGGGTCCCGGCGACCTTGACGGCCGGCGAGGTGTCCGGCATCACGATCACGGCCTTGATGCCGAGCAGCTGCGCCGCGTAGGCCACCGCCTGGGCGTGGTTGCCGCTGGACTGGGCGACCACGCCGCGGGCGCGCTCCTCGTCGCCGAGCGCGGCGAGCCGGTTGTAGGCGCCGCGCAGCTTGAAGGCGCCGGTCGGCTGGAGGTTCTCCGGCTTGAGCCAGAGCCGGCGCTCGCCGTCGTTCGCCCAGGGCGCGGGGACCAGCGGGGTGCGCACGGCGACCCCCTCGATCCGCTTGCGGGCCGCGTGCAGTTCCTCCAGGCCGACCAGTGCCGTCGCCATTACTCTCCTTCGACCAGGGGGAGATCGCTCACTCGGTTCTCCCACTTGGTGGAGAGTACGACCGTGGTCCGGGTGCGGGCCACGCCTTTCGTGCCGGAGATCCGCTTGACCACCGACTCCAGGCCCTCCACGTCGGAGACCCGCACCTTGAGCATGTACGAGTCGTCACCGGCGATGAACCAGCAGTCCTCGACCTCGCCGAGGTCCTTCAGCCGGTGCGCGACGTCCTCGTGGTCGGCGGCGTCGGTGAGCTGAAGGCCGATCAGGGCCGTCACGCCGAAGCCGAGCGAGGCCGGATTGACCGTCGCGCGGTAGCCGGTGATGACCCCGGCCTGCTCCAGGCGGTTGATCCGGTCCGTGACGCTCGGGCCGGAGAGGCCGACCAGTCGGCCCAGCTCGGCGTAGGACGCACGGCCGTTCTCCCGGAGCGCCTGGATGAGCTGTCTGTCCACCGTGTCCATATACCGTCCGCGTCCTTCCGAACCTCACCAGACCCACAGATCATTATCCGGATTCAAAGGCGGCATGCGCGCACCAACCCGGATATCGCAGAGAACATACTCTCCCGGTCGCGGGTCGCTCACTCCCCCCGGTCGGGTCGGCGGGCCGCCGCGCCCAACTCGCCCTCCCACCGCACGTACAGCGAGTGCGGCACGCCGACCGCGTCCAGCACCCGTCCGGCGACGAAGTCGACCAGCTCGCGGACGGTCGAGCCGCCGGCGTAGAAGCCCGGCGAGGCGGGCAGCACGACGGCGCCCTGCGCGTCGAGCTCCACCAGGTGCTTCAGCGTCACCCCGTTGAGTGGTGCCTCCCGGACGCAGACCACCAGCGGGCGGCGCTCCTTGAGGGTGACGCTGGCGACCCGCTGCAGCAGGTCCTTGCTCAGGCCGAGCGCGATGCCGGCCACCGCGCCGGTGGTCGCGGGGACGACCAGCATGCCCTTCGCCGGGTAGGAGCCGCTGGACGGGCCGGCCGCGAAGTCCCCGGCCGACCAGTAGCGGACGTCGTCGAGGCCCTCGGGGCCGGTGCCCAGCCAGGCGGCCAGGTCCTCGCGCCAGTGCGCGTCCCGGAAGGAGATGCCGGTCTCGTCCAGGATGGTCAGCCGCGCCGCCCTGCTGACCACCAGGTCGACCGCCTCCCCGGCGGCGAGCAGCGCCCGGATGACGGAGGCGGCGTACGGCGTCCCGGAGGCACCCGAGACCCCGACCACCCACGGCTGGCGTACCGGCTGCTGCTTCGCTGTTCCCATAGGGCTTATTTCTATACGCATTTACCGGACGGCCCGGCCTGGGAGGATGGGCGCCATGGCACCGACCCTCGTCGACCTCACCCACCAGGTGACCACCGCGATGCCGGTCTACCCCGGCGATCCGGCGGTCGTCCTGGAGCCCGCGCTCACCACCGCCACGGCCGGGGTGAACGTGCTGGCCCTGCACCTCGGCTCGCAGTCCGGCACCCATGTGGACGCGCCGTACCACGTGGACGTCACCTGGCCGACCCTGGACGGACTGCCGTTGGAGCGGTTCACCGGGCCGGCCGTGGTCGCCGACCTGCGCGGCCTGGAACCCCGCTCGGCGGTGACGCCCGAGCTGCTCGCCCCGGCGCTGGAGCGCGCCGGGGAGGGCACCGTCCTGCTGCTGGCCACCGGCTGGGCCCGGCACTGGGGCACCGACACCTACCTCGCCCACCCCAGCCTGACCCCGGACGCCGCCGAGGCGATCGTCGCCGCCGGGATCCGGACGGTGGGCGTGGACGCGCTGAGCGTCGACCCCACGCCCGACCCCGGGCCGGGCGATCCGGCGGTGGCCGCGCTGCTGGCCGACCTCACCGACGAGCACGACCAGTCGGCCGCCGCCGCGGAGCCCACGCTCGCCGCGCACCGGGTGCTGCTCGGGGCGCCCGGCGGCGGGGTGATCGCCGAGAACCTGACCGACCTGCGGGTCCTGCTCGACGCCCAGGAGGCCGGGCGGCCGGTGGAGGTCTCGCTGTTCCCGCTCCGGCTGGTGGCCGCCGACGGGGCGCCGGTGCGGGCGGTGGCCCGGCTGGGCTGAACCCGACCAGCACCTCCGCACCTTGGTCTAGACCATCCCCCGCAGGCGCCGCTACGCTTTCCCGCCATGGCAGAGATCATCGGAGTGATCGAGCAGCTCTGGCGCTACCCCGTGAAGTCCACCGGCGGTGAGCGGCTCGACTCCGTCGAGGTGGACGAGCGCGGCCTGGCCGGCGACCGCCTCTACGCCGTGCGCGACGGGTCGGGGAAGTTCGGCTCCGGCAAGAACACCCGGCGCTTCCGCCGGATGGACGGCCTGCTCCGCCTCTCCTCCCGGCTCGGCCACCGCCTGGACGGCCCCGAGCTGTTCGACCCGCTCGGCCGGCCGGTCGCCGACCCGGACGTCTTCCTACGCGCTTACCTCCAGCGCCCGGACGTCGCGCTCGCCCGCGAGGACGCCGTCTCGCACTTCGACCAGCTCCCGGTCAGCGTGCTCACCACCGCCACCCTGGACTGGGTGCGCCGGGCGGTCCCCTCGGCCGTCGTCGACGAGCGCCGGTTCCGGCCCAACATCCTGCTGCGCACCCCGCCCGACACCCCGCCCTTCGTGGAGGACGGCTGGTTCGGCCGCGAGGCCCGCGGCAGCGCCCGCTCCGGCGCCCGGCTGACCTTCGTCCGGGCCAGCGAGCGCTGCGCGATGACCACCGTCGCCCAGCCCGGCCTGCCGCACGCCCCGGAGATCCTCAAGGCCATCGCCCAGGCCCACGACAGCCGGCTGGACGCCCTCGCCGAGATCGCCATGCCCGGCCGGCTCGGCGTCGGTGACGTCCTGTCACTGGTCTGACCACCGGCCTGATCACCGGTTCGGCCACCGGTTCGAACACTGGCCTGACCACCGGCCCGAGGCCTGCGCCGCGGACCGGGACTCCCGGCCGCCGGGGCGATCCCGCAAAGGAGTGGCCGGCGTCCCCGGTCCGGGCTACAACGTGATCGTGGACTTTCCTCACGCGTTGCGCGAACGCCGCACCAGCCGCCGCCTCAGCCAGCTCGACCTCGCCCTGCGGGCGGGGACGACCCAGCGGCACCTCAGCTTCATGGAGTCGGGCCGGTCCGCCCCCGGCCGGAGCATGGTCGTCCGGCTCGCGGAGTCACTCGAACTGCCGCTGCGGGAGCGCAACGAGCTGCTGCTGGCGGCGGGTTACGCCCCGGTCTACCCGGAGAGCTCGCTGTCCGACCCGGTCCTGGCCCCGGTGCGCGCCGCGATCGACCACATCCTCCGGGGCCACCTCCCGTACCCGGCCCTGGTCGTGGACCGCAAGGGGGACGTGATCGCGGCCAACCCGGCGCTCGGCCTGATCACCGAGGGCGCGGCCCCCGAGCTGGTCGGCCCGGGGACCAACGCCTACCGGCTGGCGCTCCACCCGAACGGGATCGCGCCCCGGATCGCCAACTTTGCCGAGTGGGCCCGGCACATCCTGGAGCGGATCGACCACCTGCCCGCTCTGCAGGCCGAACTCCGCGACTACGTACCGGCGCTGGAGCCTTCCACCGACCACCTCGGCTTCGCCGTCCCGCTCCACCTGCGGACCGGGCTCGGGGAGCTGCACCTGATGACGACGGTGACCACCTTCGCGACCGCCGTCGACATCACGCTCGCCGAGCTGAAATTGGAGGCCTTCCTCCCGGTGGACGAGGCGAGCGCCGCCGCGCTGCGCGCCTACGCCGATCAGGCCCCGGGGAACATGTAGTCGGACCGGATCCGCCCGTCCCCGTCGAGGACGAGGACCTCCAGGCCGCCGCCCACCGCCTCGCCACCGGCGGCCGGCGCCATCTCCCAGCCGAACGTGACGACGTCGCGCAGCCGCACCGCGTCGCCCGCCGGCCGGAAGGTGTACTCCCCGCCGGCGACGAACTCCTGGTAGCTCCGGGCCACTCGGAGCTCCAGGGCGTCGTGTCCGCGGGCCTCCAGCGTGGCGTTCTCGAAGCCCAGCCCCGCGGCCGCCTCCCGGATCTCCGCGGGCGGCTGGAGGATGTGGGCGCCGTCCGCGGCCCACAGCTGCTCGATGGCCTTGCGGCGCAGCCCCTGGTCCGGCTCGGTCCACAGGGCGACGTAGCGGGCGGCCAGATCACGCGGGTCGGTCTCGACGGGCATGGTTCCTCCGGGAGTTGCACGGGTTCGGGGTCACTGCAGAGCCTGCGGGCCGGACCGGGGGCCCGACAATTCCCCGCGGGGAATACCCGCCGCGCCGACGCGCCCGGCAAGCGCCACGGGCGCACCTGGGCGCTCCAGGGGGGCTGCTCGCTGAGGCTGGCGGCCGGGCGGATCGCCGCCCTGGTCGGCCCGGTCACCAGGCACGCTGTACCGTCATCCCGGCCGCTGGGGACGTGGCCTGGATGGGACGGGGGTTCTGATGTGGTCGCCGCCGGCTCGAACGGTGCCGCGCGGACCTGGCCCGGCCGGACCGGGCCGGCGACCCGATTCACGCCGTCGCCGCCCGCTGGGGCTTCGCGCCAGTGCCGCCGTCTTCAGCCGCGCGTTCCGGCAGGAGTACGGCACCAGCCCCCGGGAGTACCGCCAGAACGCCCTGGCCGGGCCGTCCTGCGCGGATCGGCAAGGAACCCTGCACGTCCTGCCAACTCTCCCGGGCCCGACCCGGCTAACGTGACACAGCGGATCAACCGGCGCGTCGGCGCCTCCAACCCGGCGCCCTCCCACCGGGGTTCACCATCGGCCCGGATCTCCCCATAGGTCCGGGCCGATCGTCCCCCGCCGGGGGGACAAGCCCTAGGAGGCGCCCCGCGCCTGCGGCACGGGGGTGCGCAGGCGCGGGGCGGCCGACGGGCCCGTCCTCCCGCGCCGGGGCCCGGCCGCACCTTCTCCGCGGCCGGGCCCGCCCACTGCGCTCACTGACCCCTGATCAGGCAGAACGGGTGCCCCGCCGGGTCCGCGTAGACCCGCCAGCCGCCCGCGTCGTCCAGCGGTTCGGCGCCGAGCTCGACCACCTGGCGGCCGGCCTCGTCCAGGTCGTCGACGTCGATGTCCAGGTGCGCCTGCTGCGGGTGCTCCGGGTCGGGCCACCGCGGCGCCCGGTAGCCCTCGACCCGCTGGAAGCAGAGCACCGCCCCGCCCTCGGTGTGCAGCGTGGACCACGAAGCGTCCAGCGACCACCGCCGGTCGGGCCGGTCCACCTCCCCGCCGAGCAGTTCCGCGTAGAAGCGGGCCAGGGCGGCCGGGTCGGGACAGTCGAGCACGAGGCACTGCAGCTTGCCGATCATGGTCCGATGGTAGGTCCGGCCACCCCCGCCACCGCCTCGGTCACCGCCTCGGCGAGGCGGCCGAGGGCCTGCGGGTCGCTCTGCAGGAAGAGATTGGGCTCGATCAGCTCCAGCTCCATGACCACGGGCCGCCCGGCGTCGTCCAGCGCCAGGTCCACCCGCGCGAACAGCAGCGGGCCGGGCTCCGGGACGGCCGCCAGGGCCGCCCGGGCGGCCGCGAGCTCCTCCCCGGTCGGCCGGTACGGGGTGACACCGGGGTGCGCCACCCGGTCGTTGTCGACCACCCCGGGCTCGGTCAGCACCGGCCCCTTGCGGATGGCGTGGCTGAAGGCGCCGCCGAGGAACACCAGCGCGCGCTCCCCCTCCTCCACCCGGCGCAGATAGGGCTGCACCATCACGGTGCGCCCCTGGTCCAACAGCGTCCGGGCATGGCGCACTGCGTCCGCGGACCGGCCGGGCTCGTAGCGCGCGGTGTCGCGGGCGCCCGCGGAGACCGCCGGCTTCACCACCACGCCCCCGGCCTGGTCGACGTCCGCCTCCTCGCACCGGTCGCCCGGCTCGACGAACCGCGTCGGCACCACCGGGACGCCCCGCTCGGCGAGTTCCAGCAGATAGCGCTTGTCGCTGTTCCAGCGCACCACCGGCGCCGGGTTGCACAGCAGGGTGGCGCCGGCCGTCCGGTCGGCCCAGGCCAGGAACTCGTCGAGCCGCTCCGAGTAGTCCCAGGTCGACCGGATGACCGCCAGGTCGAACCCGTCCCACCCCGGGGAGTCCGCGTCCCAGGCCACCGCCTCGGCCGCCAGGCCCCCGGCCCGCAGCGCGTCCACGATCCGCGGGAGGTCGTCGTCGTACCTCGCGCCGACCGCGCTCGTCACGACCGCGATCCTGGTAGCGCCCGCCCGGTCCTCCCTCGTCACAACTCGGCGAGCCCCCAGTCTAGGGAGCGCGCGGGAGGCGCCGTCGGCAGCGGGGTCCGCCGCGGCGGGCCGGGCCGCGGCGGGCTCAGCCCAGGGTGCGGGTGTGCTCCAGGACCTCGGCCGGGGCCTTCGCCACGGAGCCGGTGTCGAAGGGGGGCCGCGGATCGTACTCGGTGAGGAGCTGGATGGCCTGGGCGGTGAGGTCGTCGGTGAGCAGGGCGGCGAGCTGAAGGGCCATGTCGATGCCGGAGGAGACCCCGGCCGAGGTGATGATCCGGTCCTGCCGGACGACCCGCTCGGCGGTGTAGCGGGCGCCGTAGGCCTCCAGATCGGCGACCACGCCCCAGTGGGAGGTCGCGGCCAGGCCCTTGAGCAGCCCGGCCGCGCCGAGCACCAGCGAGCCGGTGCAGACCGAGGTGGTGAAGCGGGTCGTCCCGTGCATCCGGCGGATCCAGGCGAGGAACTCCGCGTCCTCGACCAACGGACGCGTCCCGCCGCCGCCGGGGACGAGCAGCACGTCGCAGGAGTCGATCTCCGAGTACCGGGTGGGGACGTCGACCGTCAGCGCGCCCAACGTGTCGGTGACCCGCCCCGGTTCGGGCGCGACGAACCGCACCCGCGCGCCCGGGACGTACCCCAGGATCTCGTACGGGCCGATCGCGTCGAGCGGCTCGAACCGATCGAAGAGCGGGATCACGATGTCCATGTCCCGCAGCCTAGTGACGGGTTGACGGATGTCACCCCGCCCGGCAGCGAAGTTCACGAGATCGGGTGGCCCGCCCGCCCGGGGCTCCGGCCCCGTCCCGGCCGGACGCTAGTGCCGCGTCAGGCAACTTTTGCCCGTCAAGGAGCGGCGTCCGGTGCGTGCTATCGGCGTGCCGGCCGGAAGCCCTCGTACTGGACGTAC